>JAZSIK010000002.1:0-40744 GCA_045533775.1 Eubacteriales bacterium | reverse complement strand
CGTTGACTACACGAGAGTCAAGAATATTAAAAAGCCCGGTGGCTCTAAACCCGGATTCGTTATCTATAAAACCAATTATACCGCTTTTGTTCACCCTGCAACCGACGAGCAAATTGAAAGAATGAAAAATAAGTCGAAATAGAATAAAATAAAGATAAAACACGAAAAATAGGACTCAAAATGGTAGATTTAACAGGACTTCACAAGCATTTTATACTTGAGCATCTCGGCGAGGGCGATGTTGCCGTTGATTTTACTATGGGCAACGGTGGAGATACGCTTTTCTTATCTAAAACGGTAGGCGAGCGTGGCAAGGTATACGCATTCGATATTCAGGAGGAGGCTCTTATTTCCACTCGCGCACATCTTGAAGCAAACGGTGCACCCAATAACTACGAGCTTATTTGCGCCTCTCACCACAGAGTCAAGGAATTTGTAAAAGAGCCTATTAAGGCCGGAATGTTCAATCTTGGCTACCTGCCGAGAAGCGGTAAGAAATTCATTACCACGATGCGCGAAACCACTATGCCTGCAGTTGAGGCAGCGATCGAGCTTCTCGCACCCGATGGTGCGCTTATCGTTGCCATTTATCCGGGGCACGAGGAGGGCGCGCTCGAGGGGGATATGCTCCGCGAGTATTTCAAAACGCTTTCCAAATACCGTATCTGTGCCTCCGAGTTCCATATACTGAACTCACCAACCTCACCTTATTTCTATCTTGTAGAGAAAAGCCCCAGATGTAAGGACTGAAATTGTAAAATTTCATCAGCAAGAGAAGTGAAATTGTGAACAAATTGTAAACTTTATACTTTTTTTGCAAATATCTTGATATTTGTTAATCATTATGTTATTATATTAAGGCTGTCCAACAGACAGACAAAAAATAAATCTCACATAGCGAGTAGGTTTACTGCCGGTGCCCACGCGGGTCGCAGTAGTACGTCGCTATGGCGGAAAAAACCAAGGAGGAACATAATATGTTCGAAATTACAATCAAGCAGTTGCTTGAAGCAGGCGTTCACTTCGGTCACCCTACTAAGAAGTGGAACCCCAAGATGGCAGAGTACATCTTCACCCAGAGAAACGGTATTCACATCGTTGACCTTCAGAAGACCGTTAAGAAGTTTGAGGAAGCTTACAACTACGTTTCCGAGATCGCACAGGAGGGCGGCACAGTTCTCTTCGTAGGTACTAAGAAGCAGGCTGCTGAGACCATCAAGGAAGAGGCTCAGAGATGCGGTCAGTACTATGTAAACGCTCGTTGGCCCGGCGGTATGCTTACCAACTTCAAGACCATTCGCCGTTCTATCAAGAGACTTAAGGATCTTGAGAAGATGCAGGCAGACGGTACCTTTGATCTCCTTCCCAAGAAGGAAGTTGCTAAGAAGCTCAAGGAGATTGAGGATCTTGAGAAGTCCTACGGCGGTATCAAGGATATGGAGAGACTTCCTTCCTGCGTATTCATCGTAGACACCCGCAAGGAGCGTAACGCTGTACTTGAGGCAAAGAAGCTTGGCATTCCCGTAGTTGCTATCGTAGATACCAACTGTGATCCCGACGATGCAGATTGCATCATCCCCGGTAACGACGACGCAATCCGCGCTATCAAGCTTATCGCAGGCGCGCTTGCAAATGCAGTTATTGAGGCACACGGCGGCGTTCAGGAAGAGCCCGCAGCAGAGGCTGAGGCAGTAGAAGCTGCTGAGTAATTTCAGATTTTAATTTAAGGAGAAAAGAAAAATGGCATTTACCGCTAAAGACGTTGCTGAACTTAGAAAGCAGACCGGCTGTGGTATGATGGACTGCAAGAAGGCTCTTGTTGAGTCCGACGGTGACTTTGAGGCTGCTGTTAAGTACCTTCGTGAGAAGGGTATGGCTGCTACCGCTAAGAAGGCTGACCGTATCGCTGCAGAGGGTATCGTTGACATCCTCACCATCGGTGACACCACCGCTATCGTAGAGGTTAACTCTGAGACCGACTTCGTTGCTAAGAACGCAACCTTCCAGGAGTTCGTTAAGGAGATTCTTAAGACTATCATCGCTAACAAGCCCCAGAACGTTGAGGAGCTTCTTGCTTCCAATTACGTTGGTGGCGGCTTAGTTTCCGAGGCTCTCGCTGAGCAGATCTACAAGATCGGTGAGAAGATCTCTATCCGCCGCTTCCAGATCGTAGAGGGCACCGTTTCCACTTACATCCACGGCCTCGGTGCTACCGGTGTTATCGTTTCCTTCACCACCGACCTTGCTGAGCTTGATGCTTTCAAGGAGTGTGCAAAGAACGTTGCACTTCAGACCGCCGCTATGGAGGTTAAGTATCTTGACAAGGAGTCCGTTCCCGCTTCTGTTCTTGCAGAGGAGGAGGCTATCCTCATCAATCAGATGAAGGAAGATCCTAAGATGGCTAACAAGCCCGAGAACGTTCTTGCTAACATCGTTAAGGGTAGACTTGGCAAGTTCTATGAGAACAACTGCCTTCTTGAGCAGGCATATGTAAAGGATGACTCTATGTCCGTTTCCAAGTATGTTGCATCTGTTGCAAAGGAGCTTGGCGGCTCTATCAAGGTTACCGGCTATGTTCGTTTTGACAAGGGCGCTGGTCTTGAGAAGAGAGAAGAGGATTTTGCAGCCGAGATCGCAAAGATGGTTCAGGGCTAATTCCGACGTCTTGATTTTGGCATAACCATAAGAAAAAGGTGCAGGTAACTGCACCTTTTTCTTATTTTCGTCGTTTTATTGCTCAACGTATGCATATACGCCTTCGCAATATAAACGACGATTTCTGCTCTGAATGCTCCAATATAAGCGAAACACCGCCTTTGCGAGGCGGTGTTTTTTGCCTTCCCCAGCGCAGCGTGTAGGGGACGTAGCGGAAGAACGGTATTGAATGGTGTTGATAACACCAGAGCCGTTCTGTGACCGAGCCACAGCGAGACGGTGGATTGCGAAGCAAGACGAATGAGGTGTCCGTAGAAACGAGCATTGCTCGTCTGAACCGATTATTCATCCAAATTAGAAAATCTATTTACAAACAGTCTGTTCTGTGATATAATGTTACAAATATGGAATGAACAAAGACATTTCTAACGAAACAAGTCTTGTTAATACTGTTCATAATCGGGAGATTGTTATGAAAAAAATTGATTGCTTGCGGTGCGGCAAAAAAATGAACCATATCGGAACAGAAAAAATGCAATTTGGTCAAACAAGCTGGATATTTGGAGACCTTCCTAATCTTTTGGCAGGGGCAATGGAAGTTGATATTTATTGCTGTCCTAATTGCCGAAAAGTAGAGTTCTTTCTGGCGAACGATGAGACGGAAGAAGATCTTCCACAAAAGCAATGCCCAAAATGTGGTAAAATCCATGACTTTGATTATCCCAAATGCCCTTTTTGCAAATATGATTATTATGCATAACTAAACCACAAGGAGACCCACTATGAAGCTTGTAATAATAGCCGGAAGCGGTGCCGTTGGAAAAATGACCGTAGGTCAGGAGCTGATGAAGATAACCGATCTGCGTCTCTTTCATAACCATATGATGATAGAGCCTGTCATAGAGATACTCGGCTACTACCACGGTGGCGTGACACAAAGGCTGCGCGAGGTCATCTTTGAGGAGTTCTTAATGAGCGATAACGCGGGTATGATCTTCACATTCCTCTGGGCGTTTGATATGCCCTCCGACCGCGAGTATATCACAAAGCTCGCCGCTCGCTTTGATGAGGTCTATTGCGTTGAGCTTGTTGCTGACAGAGAGGTGCGCCTTGAGCGAAACAAGACCGAAAACCGCCTTAAGAATAAGGCGTCAAAGCGAGATGTTGCCGCATCCACCCAGCGCCTTCTGAACGAGGAAAGCAAGTATCGCGTAGTCAGCCTGCCGGGTGAGATACCATTTGAAAACTATATTCGTATTGACAACACAGATCTTGCGCCCGATGTGGTGGCGAGAATGATCAAGGAGGGCTTTGGCCTGTAAAAAAAGACGGAGAAAAACTCTCCGTCTTTTTCTTTTATCTATTAAAGGAAGAAATGCAGAATAATATAAAGCAAAAGACCCACAGGCAGACCGATTGACAGGATAAGCAGAATAAGTGAAATTACATTCCACACCTTGCGGAATCCGGGGCTCTTGAAAACGCTGCCGTCGTCCTCGCGGTCAAGTTCGTTTTCCTTTGCCTCGCGACGCGCTTCGCGACGAGCGCGCTTTGCCTCCTTTGCCATCAGCTGGGCAGAGGGCTCGTCAGCCTCCTCTACCACCTCGGTATAGGGCTTTATTTTTTCCTCGGGGATCACCTCAATCTCCGCTTGCATTTCCAGGGACTCGGCTGCGATCTCTTCGGGCTCAGTCTCCGACTCATCAGCTTGCTCCTCGGCAGACTCAGGTCTATCCTCCGTCTCCCCCGGGGCATCCTTGCTCGTTTTTCTGATAGCCACCCACTCATCCTCGCAGGACAGCTCCTCTATATTTGGGTCACCTACCATCTCCTCCGAGATATCCTCCTCGGCGGCAGCGGAGATCTCCCTGTCTATTTCCATCTCCTCGTTTTCAAGCATTTCCTTGTCCATAATTCACTCCAAAAGGCTTATTTATACTATGATTTTATCACACAAACCATCTCAAGTCAATATAAAAATCCAAAATCCGCTTGAAAACCCCACCTCACTGTGCTAAAATAAAAGAAAAGGAGGGAATAAAATGAGCAAAGAAATGAAAACAGGACTTGAAATTGAGCGAAAATATATAATAAAAATGCCCGACCTCTCCCTCCTGGCATCTCAGCCTGATTATACCGAGAGCCGTATCACGCAGATATATATTTCAGGCGAGGCGGGTGAAACCCGTCGCGTACGCCGCCGCGTATATCCCGACAAAACTCTCTATTTTGAGACAATAAAGCGCCGCGTTGACGCTATGTCCTCCGAGGAGAGCGAGCGGGAGATTGATGCGGCAGAATATGAGCGGCTGGCGGAAGGAATACTGCCCGAAACACAGCCTGTTAATAAGCGTCGTCTTACGTTCACCCACCTGGAAGCAACCTTTGAGATTGACATATATCCCGAATGGCAAGTCACCGCGATAATGGAGACCGAGCTTCCAAGCCGCGACACCGTCGTCACCACACCACCCTTTATTACCGTTATAAGAGAGGTCACAGGCAACAAGGCATATTCCAATGCCGCAATGTCCCGCGTCTTTCCTCCCGAGGATAAATAAAAACGCAGTCAAACCGACTGCGTTTTTATTATTTATGATACCTTTTGCCCGCCAGAATGGTAAAGGAGCGATATAGTGCCTCGTACAGCACCACCCGCATCAGCTGGTGAGGGAAGGTCAGCGCGGAGACCGACAGCCTCACATCGCATTCCCGCTTTACCTTGTCGCAAAGTCCGTGGCTTGACCCGATTATCAGCGCTATCTTGCCGCTCTCGTCGCACATTCTGCCGATCAGTCCCGCCAGAGCCACAGAGTCATACTGCTTTCCCTCAACGCATAGAGCAATTTTACCTGCTCCCTTGGGTATTGCGGCGAGTATTCTCTCTCCCTCGGCATCTAAGGCGCGACGGATCTCAGAGGCGTCGTCCTCGTTGGCTATTTTTTCCTCTTTTATATTTACCTCGTCAACTCTTGCATACTGCGAGAGCCTTTTTTTATACTCGGCAACTGCATCCTTGAGATAGCTCTCCTTCAGCGTTCCCACCGTAATAATCGTAATATTTGCCATTATTTCATCCTGGACAGACGGCCAAGACCTGATACCAGGCCCTCAATCAGTCGGTCAATTTCCTCTCTTGTATTCCTGTGAGAAAGGCTGATGCGTATAGAGCTGTCAGCCTCAGAGCTTGTCCTTCCAAATGCCGTCAGCGCAGAGGATAGATGACCCCCGTTAGACGAGCAGGCAGATCCGCTGGAGACATAAATGCCCAGCGAAGAGAGATAGTGCAGCATAGTCTCGCTCTTTATTTTAGGCAGAACTATGTTCAGGATATGGGGAGCAGCCACGGTTGGCTTGATTATTTTTATCTCGCCGAGAGCCCCCTCGCCCTCAATTTTCTCTATAAGATATCCGCGCAGCTCAGAGAGATAGGCATATCTTTCGCCGAGTGAGGCGTATCCCAGCCGAACCGCCTCGCCAAAAGCAGCAATACCGGGCACATTCTCGGTTCCCGATCTCATTCCACCCTCCTGACCGCCGCCGAGAGTAAGGGGAGCCAGCCCCCTTGCCTTCATTACCGCTCCGTCAACCACCAGCGCACCCACGCCCTTGGGGCCCTCAATCTTGTGAGAGGATATTGTGATCATATCCGCGCCGCATTTTGCCTTGGTAAAGGGGATTTTCAGATAGCTCTGCGTGGCGTCAACGTGCAGCAGAGCCTCGGGACATCTCGCCTTCATCAGTCTCGCAACCTCTGCAGTATTATAGAGCGCACCCGTCTCGTTGTTTACCATCATCATACTGATGAGGATAACATCCCCCGTCAGCTCACCTCGGAGAGCATCCATATCAATCTCGCCGCCTGCGGTGGGGATCCTCGCGATCTTAAAGCCCATTTTCTCCAGCATATCCAGCGGTGCATCAACAGAGGCGTGCTCACCCATTGTAGTGATGATCTTCGCCCCACGCCTATATCTTTCCTTTGCCATCGCCCGACCGATAATAGCTAAGTTGTTCGCCTCTGTGCCAGATGCGGTGAAGATCACCGTCGCACCCTTGGCAGAGAGCGAATTGCATATCTCGCCCCTCACACCCGAGAGCAGCCTCTCTGACTCAAATCCAAGTGCGTGAAGGGAGGAGGGATTGCCATAGCACTCTCTTGATACATTGATGTATTTTTCAAGAGACCCCTCGCATATTCTTGTTGTCGCGCTGTTGTCAAGATAGATTTTTTTCACGTCAATTATCTCGTTTCGTCTATATTTTGTAAACTATTATTTTCATATTTAAGGATTTTCAGAACTTTTTTCTCAAAATCCAAGCCGCGCTCGGCATAATTTTTGTATCTGTCGTGGCTGGTTGATGCAGGGGAGAGTATAAGACAGCCAACACCCTTTGCCATATCAACACCCCGCCTTACCGCTTCGTCAAGATTACAGCATATCTCAGCCTTAACATCGCTTTTTATAGCATCCAGGATCTCGCCCGCGTTCTCACCGCTTATCAGCACACCTCGGGCATATTTTTTCAGCGAGGGAACAAGTCTGCCGTAATCAAGCCTCTTGCCTCGCCCACCGAGTATGATTACCACATCTCTCCCAAGAGAATGTAGTGTCTCATCGGTTCTTGCCGGTGTTGAGTCCACCGAGGAGTTTATGTATTCTACGCCGTTTACATTGGCAAAGCTCTGGCACCTGTGCCTGAGACCGGAAAAGCTTCTTGCCACCTCTCTGATCTCGTCTCTGCCGACCCGACCGTCGGTCATTGCGATCGCCATCACCAGATTTTTTATATCGTGGACAGATCTGCGCCGTATATCCTCTATATCAAGCAGCGTCTCGCCGTTTCTCAGTATCCGCCCACCCTCAATCGTGATGTATAGCTCGGCGTCATATCCTCTGCAAAGCTCTCGCCACCCACTTCTCACGCTTGTGATCGCATAGGGCTTGACCAAGTTGGCGTGCTCCTCCGAAACTACCGCTTTTTCTGCCGATTTCAGCAGGTTTATCTTCGTTTTCTTATATTCCTCGTAGTCGCTGTGCCAGTCCAGATGGTTCTCCGTCAGATTGGTAAGACAGGCATATTCCACCCTTGGAGTACAGTAGTATAACATAAAGCTGGACAGCTCGCAGACATAGGACTCATATCCTCTGCCGAGGCTCTCCGCCATTGGCTCACCTATATTGCCGATAAGCCCCGACTTAACACCGCCCGCCCTGAGCAATAGATCTGTCAGCGTCGCCGTGGTGCTCTTTCCGTCGGAGCCTGTCACCGCATATACGGGGTGTCTGCGTTCTTCAAAGAACAGCTCCGCGTCTGAGGAAAAAACAGCTCCGCCCCCCTTCGCACGCAAAAGCTCCACTCTCTCCCGCCTCACAGACGGGGAGAAGAATATCACGTCCTCATCAATATCCGAGAGAGCCTCAGCTCCCTCATATACCCTGCCTATCTTCAGACCGTCGGGCAGGTCAGAGCGGTCAATTTTTTGGTCGGATCGCAGTGTGATATGGCATTTTTCAAGCGGCAGATGTCGCATCAGAGAGAGATTTGACACCCCGAGGCCAAAAAAACCGACCCCACAGCCGCGAATAAGTAGATCACGAAGCATATTTCCCCCACTATTATACTTAATTTTTTCCTATCCGTCAAGTCGCTTTTATAAAAAAAGCCGACGACCTCAGTATATGAAGCCGTCGGTATTTTGTTATTGATTGACCGAGCTTGTAAGCCGGGTTCTGTACACCTTTCGGTGCAGCCGTCATCTATCTTCACTGTGAATTACTCCACAGTTCAAGCCAATAGGCTCTGCCACCATGACATAAGGGCGAGCAGCCCCCCGACGAAAGTCGGAAACCAAGGTGTTGCATCAGATAGGGTTTACAGCAAACCTATGTTACCATAGGAGTGGGTGAGCTCTTACCTCGCCTTTCCATCCTTACCCTGATTGCTATGTAGAGTGCAGAACAAAATCCAAAGGATTTTTAACTGCGATTTTCAGGCTTGACATAGGTTACTATGCCCGGCGCCATAAAAATCACAGTTTCTGCGCACTACATAACAATCAGGGCGGTTTATTTCTGTTGCACTTTCCCGCGGGTCGCCCCGGGCGGACGTTATCCGTTATCCTGCTCTGTGATGCCCGGACTTTCCTCGCCGTAACAGCTTTCGCCAACATACGGCGCGACAGCCCCGCTCGGTCAATTAATAAATACTTGAATAATTTGCGCCGATCATTCCTGAAAACAGGCGCAATATGAATTATACTAAAACTTTTACCCTTTGTCAAGTCATTTTACAGACTTCTTGACTGGGAGCAGGTGAAATAAATTATCTGTCTTTCCTTGCCGAACTCACGCAGCAGCTTGAGGGCGGCGGCGGTTTTCTTGTCATCAAGGGCGGTGAAGGGGTCGTCAAGAATGATAAAGGGCTTTTCCTTCTCATACAGCGAATCCACCAGTGCAAGACGGGAAGCCAGGTTATACAGATCTCTTGTGCCGCGGCTGTAAGCCTCTATACCCTTGGTGCCCGAGCCCTCCTGCTTTGTTACGCCAAAGTCGGTGTCCATCTCAAAGCTCTCGCCTGTGATGCCGCTGATCCTTTCGGCATATTTGATAAAGCCATCCTTGGTTTTGCCAAGATACTTGACGGTCATATTGTCCTTTGCCCGGGTTATATACTGCTTGGTCAGGAGAATGGTGTCGTAGTGATCCTGATGTACTCTCAGCGCCTCCTCCAATTCCTCCTTGCGCATAATAAGCTCGTGGCGACCGTCAAGGGCGTCAAGGTAGCTGCGGTAGCTCCTCTCGGTAAGGGCAAACTCGTTGCTCAGGCTGGTGACCCTTGCCTCATTCTCGGCTCTCTGTCTGTCCAGCTCCGCGATCTCTGCCTGTGCCTTCTTTTGATTGCCCTCGCCCATAGAGTATAGGCTCTCAAGCTCAACCAGGCTTGCTCTCTTGACATCAATCTCTGCCTTCAACCTCAGATACTCGTTCAGCGCGCCTCTCAGCTCGTCAAAGGGATATGCGGTCTTGGTTCTGAATCTGGCGATAAAGGCTCTTACCTCGGCATTCAGCCTCTCGGCTCTGGCAGTCTTGGTGACTCTGTCACCCGCCATATATCTCTCTGCCACCGCCATCTCGGCATATTTGTCGTAATCTCTGATAAGTCTCTCAGCGCCGCTCAGCTTGTCTGCAGAATAGTACTCGGGGAAGAGGGCAGTAATCCCGTTAATAGCAGCCCACAGCTCCTCGCTTCTCTCGGCAGACATTCCGTCATCAAGATAGGGCAGCAGCTGTCTCATATCTGCGAGCCTTGTTGCCATCTCACCCTCGTCGCTTACATTCACACCGCATACTGAGGAGAAGAAATCGCAGAGCGCCTTTTTCCTTGCTGCCTCGGTCTTGTTCTTGATCGCAGCCTCGGTAATCAGCGTAATAATAATGGCAATAAGTCCTGCGGCAATCAATGCAGGTGTAATGAAAATACCTGCAACGGTGCAGATCGCGCCGATAATATACACCGCAATGCATCCTGCGGGTGTTTTCTTTTTCTTGTTATTAAGCAGCGCGGTAGCAGAGTCTATCTCACTCTCGGCAGGTACTCTGCCTGAGAAGAGCTTTTTCGCCTTCTTGACCTCCGGCATTTCCTCTCTTGCCTCTGCCTCTCGCAGCCTTGCGATAGCCTCGCGCGCCGCATCAACACGGCTCTTGTCAAGCTTGCCGTCAAACTTGGCGCTCAGCTCGCGGAACTGACGGATCTCCACGCTGTCGGTGGCATCCTCCATCAGCCTCTTTGCCTCGGTGGCCTTGTAGCTTGCGTCGTTTATCTCTTCGTGGTTTGGTATATCCGCGCCAAAGACCTCTGCCACCTCTCTCTGACGGTTAACGCTGTATTCAAGAGATGCCTTCATCTCCATATACTGCTTTTCGTGGTTGACCTCTGCCGCGCGCACCAGCGCCTCATCCTTCCTTGCCAGGATAACCTTTGCCTCGGCTCTCGCCTGTTCAATTTTCGTAGTTATCTCGCGCATCTTGTTAAAGGCGGCGTCAGCCGCAGACTCTGTCTCAACCAGGGCCTCAAGCTGCCTCTTGATACTGTCAATCTCGGCGCGTCTGTCGGCAAGCTCACCGCTTCCGCCCTTTTTGTTGTAGAACTTTCTCTTGTCCTCCAGCACTCTCATGGCGTCGTCCATACCGCCGATATCTCCGTCGCAGCCTACGAGATCGCTGAGCTTTGCAGATATAGACTTATTCTCGCTCTTTGGAGTAAGGGCGCGCTCGGAGAGAAATACAGTCCGCTCAAATCCGTCTGCATCTATACCGAAAAGTCCCTCGCCCAGCCCCTCGGGGAAGTCTGCCGACAGCTTTCCTGTTGCCGTATCGTAGAGGGCATAGCTGTCATCCGCAGGCTTTGCACCAAAGGTACGTTCAACCCGGTAGGTCTTTCCCTTGGCGGAGAAGGTAAGGCTGCCGCTGCACACTCCACCCTGCCAGGGCAGATAGTGCTTTCTTTCGTTTTCGTCAAGATTTGTCTTTCTTGACTCGCTCATACCGTAGAGCATAGCCTTGATAAATGCCGCCAGCGTGCTTTTTCCGCTTCCGTTATCGTCTCTGATGCAGTTAACACCGCCAACGAAGCTATGCCTTTGCTTGCTTATTTTTCCAAAGCTCTCAATATAACATTCTATAAGCCTCATGTCACCCTCCGTCAATTATCAAAAAGATCCTCGCCCATCAGTGCGTTTATTCCGCAGGCGATAATCTTGTCCTTGGTTGCCTGATCCAGCGAGTCGTCTGCACTGACGGTTCTGATAAACTCGCCCTTCAGTGACATGTCGTGCTTGTAATCCTCAGGGTTAATTGCCATTCTGGAGGAGTCCTTCAGCTCAAAGTAGTAAAATCTTCTGCTGTATTCTCTGATAAGGCTCTCTGTGTCCTTGAACAGATTCTGATGGTATCTGCCACACAGCTCAAGCCTTACAATATCCTCGCCGCTTATACCGCGCAGGGCTCTCTCGGCTCTCTCGCCGATCTCAACCGTTCTAACTGCGCCGTCAAGGTCAAGGGGAACTATATGCAGCTTGCGCGCGGCAAAGCTACGGAAGCTGTACAGCACTCTCTGAGAATCGGTGGAAAGGATAACGTAACCCTTGTCCCCCGTCTCATCAAATCCGCGTCCCTCGGGAGTACCGCAGTAGACTGCAGCGCCTCTGTCGTCAATGGCCTCGGCAGAATAGCTGTGATAGTGACCTAATGCCAGGTAGTCAATACCACGACCCGCAGCCTCTTTTATACCAATCGTTTCGGGATAGGCGCTTCTGTCGCGCAGCTCACCGTGGAGAATAACAATATTCTTTCCTCCGCTGGGCAGACTCAGACTGTCAAACATACCCTCGCGCAGCTCGCTCCTTCCGGCAAAGGTCACATCTCCGATGGTATGATATGTCCAGTCCTTGCCAAACGTCTTGAGATTTTCGGGCAGAGCTCTGCCGCAGAGCATAAGGGCGTCTCCCTCGTGGTTGCCCTGAAGATAAAAGAAGGTTATTTCGCTCTCGGTCTCAATGACATCAAGGGCGGTGTCCATAGCCTTCCTTGATACTCTCTCACCGTCAAAGAGGTCGCCCGCGATAATTATAGCCTCTGCACGGTGGAGCTTTGCCTCGTCAACCAGCCGTCTGAAGCCGCTGAGCAGCTCGCGTCTCCTCTCTCTCACCTTGTCGGCGGGGAGCCTGGAGGTAAGGGGTGAATCAAGATGAATGTCCGATGTATGTATGATCCTCATGCTTTCACATCCTTTATAAAACTTTACACAAAATATTATACATTCTTTTACATCTTTTGTCAATAAGCCTTATGGCACATTAACCCTTTCTTTTTCCTCTGCATATTGAGATATTACAAGACTTTTTTGAAAAAGGAGTAATTGATGATCAGCTTTATTACCAAAAGCACCGAGAGGGAGGTAGGGATTGCCGCCGCAGAAATAATGGCTGAGGTTGTTCGCCGACGTCCCGAGGCGGTTATCGGACTTGCCACAGGCTCCTCGCCTCTTAATATGTATGCCGAGCTTATCCGTATGCATCGGGCGGGCGAGCTTTCCTTTTCCTCGGCCACAAGCGTAAATCTTGACGAATATGTGGGACTTGCACCCGACCATCCCCAGAGCTATGCCCGCTTTATGAGGGATAATCTCTTTTCTCACATTGACATCAGAGAGGAAAACTGCCATATCCCAAGCGGCATATCCGATCCGACTGAAGAGTGCGACAGATATAACAGGCTCCTTGATAGGCTGGGCAGAGTGGATATTCAGCTGCTCGGTCTTGGACACAACGGACATATCGCCTTTAACGAGCCCGACAGCCATTTTCCCTATGACACTACCCGTGTCCGCCTGTCCGACTCAACGGTAAATGCCAATTCCCGATTTTTTGACAGAATAGATCAGGTGCCAAGAGAGGCTCTGTCTATGGGCATAGGGAGAATACTCAGAGCAGAGAGGATACTGCTTATAGTCACAGGGCAGGGCAAGGCAGAGATACTTGAGCGCGCTCTCTTCGGGAAAATAACTCCACAGGTCCCTGCCTCCATTCTCCGCTTCTATACGGGTGAGCTTACCGTCGTTGCAGATACGGCGGCTATGTCGGTGGTTCTTGAAAAGCATCCTGAGCTTGCTTTATAAACTGCAAATTACCCAAAAGCCGAACCCGACCGCCCAAAAGTCCACAGGCAACAAAAAAAGACGAGAGATCTCGTCTTTTTTTGTATTTTTATGTTCCCGTGCTTTCGTATTTCTTAACCATCCTTGACCACACAAAGAGGCAGATAGCCGCGAAGCAAACCGTAAACAGCACTATCGCCACTGCTATCAGCGGTGCATTTTCAACAGGGCTGAACAGGGTTTCAAAGGGATAGAACAGGCACAGACCCAGCGGAATAATAAAGGTCAGAATAATTCTGATAAACCGGGGATATATCTTCAGAGGATATTTTGTAAATCCTGAGAAGTTGTAAATGAACTGAAGCAGGGGGCCGCTGCGCTTGAACTTGAAGGCGAGCGACGCCACCATTATCTTGAATGAGGTGATGATTATTGCCGCACAGATTATGCCAAGTATCATCAGCAGCACCGACCCCACCCCGCCGGCGAAGGTCAGCTGACTTCCGCAGAGAATTATCAGCGCGGTGGCAACTATCAGCTCACCAAGAGCCTCCAGCTGAACCTCGGAGGCAATTATCTGGAACAAAATCGGTACGGGTCGCAGAAAGACGTGGTCAAGCTTGCCCAGCCTTACCTCAAAGTAGGCGACAGTCCAGAGCCTGTCTGTCAGCAGGTGGTCAATACCCACCGCCATGTTCGTCAGACCAAATAACAAGCCTATGTGATATATAGAATATCCGTCAATGCTGGGCACCGCGCTTACTAAGAAGTAAAGGGTAAAGAGCGAGGTCGCCTCCATAAACAGAAAGGCTATGACACCGACAATGACGTTTACCTTGTACACAAGCTTGCTCATCAGCGACAGCTTTGCGTAGGTTGCGTATAATTTCAGATACTTCATACATCAACCTCCCTGTACCGTCAGCTTTTTTATAGCTCGGGAAAATATCAGCTTGTTGGCAATCTCTATTACCAAAATCCAGGCTAATTCTATCAAAATGTAAACTAATGCTTGCATAATATCCACTTTTCCCATAATTGTCAGTACGGGAACGGCGTTCATAAATGCAAACGGCGTGTAGGAAAATACCACGCCCAGCACTCCCATATAGGAGAGCGGTACCATCTGACCTCCCAGAAAGCCTTGTATCGCGGATCTTGCCATATTCAGACCGAAAAGATGGTCGGTGTAGAATACCATAAGACCGATAAAATAGCTTACGGCGTTGTTGACAAAGCCCGCCAGAATACTGAAAACGAAGAACAGGGCGAGATTGATCAGAAAATCAACGGCAGTCACCTGATACAGACCAAAGCCGATGAATATGCCGTAGACTACGGTGAGGAAGGGAATAATGATTATGACATAATCAAGCGTCACCACACCCAGATAGGTAAACAGGTGTCTCAGCCTGTACGACACCGGCTTTGTCAGTGTATTTGCAATAGTTCCTTCTCTTATATCGGTGGCGATATCATAGCTTGTATCGCCCGCTCCCATAACAAAGGAGAAGAAGAAGGAGGTTATCATATACAGGATCATTTCATAGAAGGTAAAGCCGTTTATCACAGCCCCCATTCCCTCTGGAGAGCTGCGGTATATTGCCTCGTAAAGAAATACGACGAAAACGGTCTGTACCAGCGATATGATTATCCATATTACTATCTGCGCCTTGTAGGCAAGCTCAATTTTTATGCCCGCCTTTGAGAATGGCAGATACAGATTTAATATCCGTTTAATGCTTTTCATACAGTTGCTTTGTTATGTCCTCAATAGAAATATCGTCAATTTTGAAGTCCTTGATGTGATAGGTGTTGATCAGATAGAGCAGCATATCGTCAAGATCAATGTCGCTCTGCGAGAACTTGATTGCCTGCTTGTCGTCGCCCTTTTCAAGCGCAGCACCGGCAAATCTGTCGGCAAGAGCTGCCTCGTCTATCTCCACATTGGTGGGTATAAATATGGTTTTTGTGTTGCCAAAACGGTATTTTATGTTGGCAAGACTGCCGTCATAAAGGATCTTACCCTTGTCAATGATGATGATTCGGCTGCACAGTTCCTCAATATCCTTCATATCGTGGGTAGTGAGTATAACCGTTGTGTTATATTTCTTGTTAAGCTCCTTTATAGCGCTTCTGATCTTGTCCTTAACCAGCACGTCAAGACCGATGGTAGGCTCGTCAAGGTATACGATCTTCGGCGAGTGTATGAGAGCCGCGGCAAAATCCGCTCTCATTCTCTGGCCCAGCGAAAGCGAGCGCACCGTCTGAGTGAGGAAGGGACGCATATCCAACAGGTCACAGAGATATTCAAATCTCTCCTCGTACTCCTCGTCAGGCACCTCGTAGATGCTCTTGAGGATCTTGAAGGTCTCAATAAGGGGAATATCCCACCACAGCTGAGTCTTCTGACCAAAAACAACGCCCATCTGCCTGTTTATCTGCTGACGGTTTTTTTCAAATCCGAGGCCGCCAACCGTAACGCTGCCACCCGTGGGATGAAGTATGCCGCACATCATCTTGATCGTGGTTGATTTACCCGCGCCGTTGCCACCGATATAGCCTACTATCTCTCCCTCCTCAATGTCAAAGGAAATGCCGTCAACCGCGTGCACCTCCTCATATCTACGGGAGAAAAGAGATTTTATCATGCCGATAAGCCCCTCGTCTCTGAGTGGCTTTTTGAATGTTTTTGATAATTCCTTTACACTGATTATGCTCATTTGTACTCCTTTGCAGACCCCTTGTCTGCATACACAGACGACTTCTGTGTCGTCCTATATAAATGTCAGGCAAGAGGCGACAAGCCGTCTCTTGCCAATGGGTTAATTACTTGAACTTAGTCAATATTTTGTATATCCCCTGCTTTGAGATATAGTACTCCTCCGCCAAGCTTTTTACACTTTTACCGTCCTTGTATTTTCGGTAGATCTCGGCATTTCTTTCATCAAGCGAGGCGCAGCTTCCGCTTCTTTCGCCCCATTTTCTTCTCGCGCTTGATTTTCTTGGTATGTATACCGTCTCGCCGTCAACGTATTCCTGTATTTGTTCTATAAGCTCATTCGGAAGCTTTCTGCTTTTTTTATAGCCCATAATATGCCTCCCATATATATCTGTCGGTGGGACATAGGCCATATTTGCGTCAGCCTATGCCGCGTTTGCAACTCTTTCTTTACAGTTGATAAGCATTTTATTAACCTCCTGAAGTCATTTGAGTGCAGGTAATGAGCCCTGCAACATAAGCTCGGCCTGCCAACAGGAAAATTATACCACAATTTGTTAACATTTTCAACACCTTTTATTAAAAAACAATAGCCCGAGTCTCTACTGTTTTTTTATAAAAATTCGGTAGAATATTGACATTTTTTGTTTTTAGTGCTACAATACCATTGGAAATCTGTTTTCCTGTTGGCATTTTTCCTTGCCGACAAACATATTATTCTTTAAGGAGGTTTATCAAATGGATACTCTCAAGAAACTGTTTCCTTATTCCTTTAAGGCAAAGAAGGACATCGGCGCTCTTATCGTTAACATTCTTATTCAGCTTGTTATTGGAATAATTGCAGGCGTTCTTATCGGCATTCTCGCCCTTGTTCCCATCGTCAACCTTGTCGTTGGTCTTGTAGGCGGCCTTGTAGATCTCTACGTTGTAGCAGGTATAGTTATTTCTATTCTTGATTACTTAAAGATTCTTAAGTAATATCGCTAATAGCGGAAAAAGACGGGCAGGGTATTATCCCCGCCTGTCTTTTTTTGTTCATAAATTAAGTATTATTATTTATTTAATTTTGGTTGACAAAAGACGAATATTGTGATAAAATGTTATATTGTAAAAATATGAAAAAAATAAGGAGAAAATAATGAGCGAAATCTTTAGTTCTGTAAGACTAAAAGAAAAAGTACTGATTATCGTGCTTACCTTGGTAGCGGCTATCTTCGTCGGTGTTATTGCCGGTGCGGTCACCTTTGCTACCACGGACAGACACATACATGAATATGAATATCATCTTGAGCGCGGCGCTGACGGCGCCTTTGACTTCGTAGGTGTATGTACATACGAGGGATGTACCAATCCCAGATATGTGCAGAACATCATAAGCGGTGTGACCAACAAGGTAAAGACACCTGCCACCTGTACCACCACCGGTGTAATGGAGTTTTACTTCACATACGCCGGGGATTACAAGACCTATACTTATACCGAGGAGCTTCCTATGGAGCCTCATACCTATACGGGTGAGCTTGTCACCGAGGACGGCGTGACCTCCTTCGTCGGCAGCTGCGTATATGACGGATGCGATGCTCCCGAGATCAGCATTGAGGGTGCTACCGACCTTAAGCTTGAGTATATTCTTGACGGCAGCTGCTCCTCTCCCAAGAGAGAGATGTACAGCTATCAGCTGGGCGGTGAGAAGCATAATATCACCATCCAGTCCGAAACTAACGCACCTCATAAGCTCAACGGCAAGTTTATCACCGAGTATGAGATTGAGGATGGCGTATATCTTTACGGCACCGAGGGCATCGTCCTTGTTGGTGTTCCCGCACTTGGCTGCGGAAACAAGGCGCCCGGCTACTTCATCTGCCAGGACTGTAAGAAGCCTGTCGCCGTTATGGTAGGTAAGCCCGACCACACCTTTGAGGTTCTTTTGGATACAGTAAATCAGCCTACCACTCTCGCTGAAGGAAGCGTTACCCTCAGCTGTACCGCCGACGGATGCGACCAGACCAAGAGACTTACTCTTCCTCGCGCAGTAGTTGATGAGAACTCAAGCGTTGTTGAGAGAAACTGTGCCATTGGCAGACAGGTGCTTGATTACGTGTACACCCCTGAGGAGCTTGGCGTTACCGTCAGCCTCCGACTCACTCTGCCCTGGAATGAGCATAACTATCAGTACGTTGAGAGCGAGACCAATCCCCCCTCGCTTGTAAGAGACGGCTATGCGGTTGTCAGATGTACTGCAGAGGGCTGCACCAGCTCTAACAGAATCGTGCTTCGTAAGATAAATCTTGATGACCCCGAGCTGAAGAATGCTGAGGTTATCAGCGAGGCTACCGAGCTTTCACCTAAGAAGGTTCTTTATACCTTTGTTTCGGACACATATGGCTTTACCGTAAATCTTGAGATCCCCGTTGGTGATGTTCTCACTCACAATTATGTTTACGCCCTTGAGCCTGTAAGCTCTGATGATCCCTCGGCTATGCTGACCTTTGACCTTGTGGGCAGATGCCATCAGCCCGAATGTGTTATGCCCGAGATCCGCGAGAAGAATGTTGAGGTTACCAGCCGCGATACATCTACCTGTCAGACACCCGGTGAGCTTATCTATACTCACGTTACCGAGAGCGGTGAGGAATATAGCTTCTCTATGTTCATCGGACTTGGCAGCCACAATCTCGTAGTGCTTAATAAGGTTCATCCCGATCTCTCTAATGAGGGCTCAGTGACCATTGGTTGTACTCACGAGGGCTGTCCTTATGCCGAGGTCGTTATCACACTTCCCAAGGTTGATTTTGCTACCAACTCCACCATGCGTGATGATGGCAAGGTTTCGTATATGTATTATTACGAGCCCCTTGATTACTATGTAGCACTCACCCTTACATTCACCGTTTCACAGGAATAATCACTTGACGACTCGCGCCCAATAGCGCGAGTCGTTTTAAGCAAATTACATAGGAGATATTGCCGTGTCATATACCAGCGTATTTCGGCGCTATGAGTTAAAGTATCTTCTCACACCCGGTCAGCTTGAGGCTGTCAGACGGGGGATTGAGCCCTATATGCAGCTTGATTCCTACGGTCGCACCACTATACGGAATGTGTATTACGATACAGATAACTTCCGCCTTATCAGGCGCTCTGTTGAGAAGCCGGCGTATAAAGAAAAGCTCAGACTCAGGAGCTACAGACAGGCGACGGCAGACAGTGCCGTCTTTGTAGAATTGAAGAAAAAGTTTGAGGGCGTTGTATATAAGAGGCGTATCGCTCTTGCCGAGTCGCTGGCTACCGATTGGCTCTGCGACCGCATCATTTGCCCCGAGAACACGCAGATCAGCCGCGAGATTGATTACTTCAAGCACTTTTACGGCGGTCTCTCTCCCGCTATGTTTCTCTCCTATGAGAGAGAGGCGTTTTACGAGAGGGAGGGCGGAGACTTCCGTATCACCTTTGATGACAACATTCTATGTCGCCGTACCGATATTTCTCTCTGCTCAGAGGTGTCAGGGCAGTCAATTCTTCCGCCTGACAGGGTTCTTATGGAGATAAAGTGTCCGGGTGCCATACCGCTTTGGATGGTTGAGATACTCTCTCGCGAGAAAATATACAAGACCTCCTTCTCAAAATACGGCACAGCTTATCAGAGGACGGTTCTGCCCGAGCTTCTGAATCAAAAAAACAACGCAAAGGAGCTACTAATAAATGCCTAACGATAATATTTTCCAGGGACTTTTTGATACTCCCGTAACATCTGTTATAGAGGTAAACGATTTTCTTATCTGCATCGGTGCCGCGCTTCTGCTTGGCGCTCTGCTTGCATTTGCCTTTGCCTTTAAGGCAAAGTTCACCAAGAGCTTTGTTATGACCCTCGCGCTACTGCCCGCCATCGTCTGCGTGGTTATTATGATGGTAAACGGCAATATAGGCGCAGGCGTTGCCGTAGCGGGAGCCTTCAGCCTTGTCCGCTTCCGTAGTGCTCCCGGTACCGCCCGCGAGATAGCAGCTATCTTTTTGGCTATGGGTACGGGTCTTATCTGCGGCATGGGATATATCGCATATGCAGCTCTCTTTGCAGTAATTATGGGCGTTCTCTTCGCTCTTTACAATGTAATTGACTTCGGCATCAGCCGCAGAAACGCCGTTCGCAAGAGCGTTCGTATCACCATACCCGAGGATCTTGATTATACCACCGTGTTTGAGGATCTGTTCACTGAGTATACCAAGGAGTGTCAGCTCGTCAGAGTAAAAACCACAAATATGGGTAGTATGTTCCGCCTGACCTATGATCTCACTCTTAAGAGTGCAGATCGTGAGAAGGAGTTTATTGATAAGATCCGCGAGCGCAACGGCAATCTGGAGATCGTTATCTCCCGTGAGGAAACCCAGTCCGCAGAGCTTTGATATCTAATACATAAAAAAAGACGGCATCTGCCGTCTTTTTTTATTAAGCCTCTATTTTTCGTTTTTTCAGAACTCGGCATTTATCACCTCGGCAAGCGGCAAAAACAGGACAGCTATTCCACCCCACATCAGCGAAAAGAGAGGACACACCTGCCCGAGAATATTCAGCGGCAAATGACTGTAATCCCATACCCCCATACCGAGAAAAATGTTGAAGACAACGCCAAAAACAAACTCAATAGCCGTCACACAGGCGGCGCACACCCCCGCCCGAAAAAGTATGCTCCTGTGGTAAAACCGCTCCGCCACAACAGAAAAAGCAATAAAGCACAGTCCACCCGCAATCATCATTGACCAGTGAGTCCACCCCCGCCATATCATTTCAATTGACCCATACCCCGCCGCCCCAATCGCAAAGCACAGAGCGTATTTTTTTATCATTTTTATTTTTTCACCGCCCATACCAATCTCCTGAGTATTTTATTAACATTATTGCCTACTGTTGCATTTTGTACTCAGAATAGTTGTGTATATTAAAAAAAGCATAATTAAAAGAATATTGAACAAATTACTTGAAAAGTGAAAAAGAATATGATATAATATATTCGCCAAACAAAATTGTATATTGCAAAAATGCGCGCTTTTTTCAAAGGGCGTATTATATCCTTTTGATCTGTAAATCCTATTATTGAATTTGATAAAAATGCAAGTTCCATATAGGATTACACAAGATCGTGCTTTTCTATACAATTTTGTTTGGCGACAATCGGAGCTTGCGTTTTTTAGGCGCTAACTTCGGTTGGCGCCTTTTTGATTTTATTTTTTATTTTACAAGGAGATGTCACTATGGAATACAATGTTTCTCCGTCAGTTTTCGCTGATGAGAAAAAGACCGCTTACAACGCATATGTAGATGAAAGATACGATGAGTTGGAAAAAAGCATTGATGAAAAAGAGCAGGAATGTGAAGAAAAGGCCAGAAAAATGATTGTGCGCGATAAGTCTTTTAAGGCATATTTAGGTACATTTATCAGAGGTACAAGCAAAGTTTTATATGCTCTTGTTTTTGTAGCTGCAATCGCTGTTGGTATCGGATTGGCAATATTTGTTCCTCCGTCTGCGTGGGGCAAGTTTGATGATACTGAAAGAATAGTGTTAACGATTGTTTTGGTTTTAGCTTACGGTTTTGGAGTATGGATAGCTGGCAAGATTCTAAAGTATCTTGGAGGATTCCTTTATGGCGGACTTTTTGGATTGATTCTTTGCCCCATAGCTTATCCTATTTATTGTGCGGTATGTAACAAGAAAAACAAAGATACCGAAATGGAGTACTCTGAACTTGAAAAGGAGTTAGAAAGAGTAACTGATCAGATGGAGAAATCCTGTGAGGCGGATGTTGATAAACGTATGGAAAAAACCCAGCAGGAAATAGCTCAATACACAGAGAGCTTTGAAAGAGAGGCTCAGTCTTTGAGTCACAAGTATTCCTCCAGCCCATTGACAAATGAGATTGTTGAGTGGGTTGCTGGCGATTATCTTAAAGTAATAAAAAATGCTGACAGAGCTTCACACATTGAGAATATCAATGTTTCTTTTGATTTTGCAGTAGGCAAGTACGAAATAAAGCAAAAGTACGGTGCATATAGCTTTAATGAACACCGTTGTGAGACACTTCCAAATGTAATAACGCAAACTGCTCTTGCAATGGCAATCGCGTCTGAGGTAAAAACAAATATATCAAATCATTATGAAAAGGATGAGTCAGGTACAGAATACAATGTAAATGTTACATACGACTATATTGTAAAGCGGATGAACGATTCAGAAGACTGTGATTATGTTATAGTAAGCTTTTCGTATACCGCACCAAACGGCAACTACAAGCCCGTTCAGAAATGGTAAAGTGCGCTAAGCTCAATGCAACTACTCCATATTAACAAAAGAGACCTGCCGCAAGGACAGGTCTCTTTTGTTGGCAGGGGTAGCAAGATTTGAACTTACGAATGAGGGAGTCAAAGTCCCTTGCCTTACCGCTTGGCGATACCCCTATGAAATTACTTGATTATTCTACCATAAATTGATTGATATGTCAATAAGTTTTTCTCATTTCTTTTATGATATGCCGCACTACCCTTGAAAAATTACAGTGCGTATGCTATAATAAAAACAAAAAGGAGGTATCATATGGGAACTGTCGCTCTGGTCATTTCGGTTATATTCGGTGTGTTTTTCATATACGGCTTGATTTATACGGCCTTGCAGCCGAGCGAGACGGAAAAAGGCACTCTGCGTCACTCAAAGGCGCCCTCCTATATCGGTAGCATGTGCGGTCTTTTCTTTTTGATTCCTTCTGTGATCTGCGCCCTTGAAAAAGACAGCGATGTATATCTGTCTCTTGGCTTTCTTGCCTTCGCCACGCTGGGCGCGGTCTTGGTCATTGCATATATGAATACAAGGATCATATATGACGATACCACCTTTACATACAAGGATTTCTTTGGCAGGATCAGTCGCTATGATTACGCCGACATCACCTCGCTTGATGTAAATCTTCAGGATGTAACCATTCGGGTAGGGAAGAAGAGGATTTCGGTTGAAATGACATCTGTTGGCTTTTCCGACTTTCTTTCCAAGGCTAACAAGGGCTATCGCCGTTACCATAACAGAACCATTCCACCGAGAGCGAGGGAAAAGGACCTCTTTCACGGTAATATCAAGGATACAGGTGGTTTTATCTTTGCCTATATTCTCGTCGGCGTCGTGTGCGTTGGCTTTATAGTCCTGTCGTTCTGTATGACCTTTGGGGGCGAAGACGAGAGCACGACCGAGCTTCGCCAGACCGTCTTTCTTTCATACCGATACTATGACAATGATCTTATGCTTCGCGGATCCGATAGCTTTGAGTACGAGGTGCGCGACTTTGACGGACAGACAGACATAGCGTCGGTTATCTCACTCTGTGGGGGCGGTGAAACCCTTTCGGTTTACTGTAAAAAGGTAAATCCCAAAAACGGCGATGACTATTATAACATAAAGGCAATTAAGCTGGGCGATGAGTACATTCTCACCTTTGATGAGACAAACCGCCTTACCCAAAACTCCAATATGCCCTTGATCCCCCTCTCCATAGGCTTCCTCGTAGTATGGAGTATATTCTGCATCCTGTCGCTCATAGTAGGGCGCAATCCTAAAAAGTACAAAAAGCTTGCCCCATTACTCTTTGACAAACGCTATATCAGGGATTAACCCACCAAAAAAGGTCGCGCCTGCGACCTTTTTTCTTTTTTATCCTTGCATCTTAAAACTATTTGTGGTATAATCATATCGTAAAAGAATGTCCGTTTGAACGAAATGGGCAAAATGACAATAAAGGTTTACAAAAATATGAGGTTTGCGTGTCCGAAATGCGGAGAAAAACTGAATATTCTTGACACGAGATGTGCCTGTCCCGAGGGCCACTCCTATGACAGAGCCCGTGGCGGATACTATAATCTGCTGCTCGGCAGCACGGGTGGCACCCACGGCGACAATAAGGATATGGTGCTGGCAAGGCGAGCTTTCCTCGGCGGCGGATATTATGCGCCTCTCGCCAGATGGCTTGGCGGTCTTGCTCTGGAGTTTACTCCAAAGGACGGCTGTCTGCTTGACGCAGGAGCAGGGGAGGGCTATTACACCGATTTTATAGAGCGTACTCTGCTTGAGAACAATGGCACAAGTGATGTCAGCGCCTTTGACATTTCCAAGGATGCTGTGCGCGAGATTGCAAAGAAGAATCCTCGCATATCCCTCGCCGTTGCAGGCTCATACCATATGCCAATTGCCGACGGTGAGTTTGATACTCTGATCAACACCTTCTCACCCCTCGCACTCAGCGAGACACTCCGCGTGCTCAAGACGGGCGGTCACTTTATTATGGCTATACCGGGTGAGATGCACCTTTACGATCTGAAGCAGGTAATATATGACACCCCATACAAAAACGAGGTTGCCGATACCGCGCTTTCCGGTTTTGAGCTGGTTATGGACGACTCGCTGACATATAGATTTTCCCTTGACACCCCCGAGAAGATACGTAACCTGTTTATGATGACCCCATATGCCTACCGCACCCGCCCGTCAGACAGGGAAAAGGTAGAGAGGTTAGAAAAACTTGATTGTACTGCGGACTTCCGCGTTTTCGTATACAAAAAGCTTTGATTTTGGAGATTAAAATGGACTTGACTCACGGAAAATATCTTGGCGTTGACTACGGTGACAAGCGCACAGGACTTGCCGAATGTGACATTTCGGGTATGCTGGCAAGCGGCATCTGTACCATCAGCGAGGGTGGAATGAAGAACACCGCCGTTCGTGTGGCACGGGAGGCCGAGAGTCGCAGCTGCAAAAGAATAATCATCGGCCTGCCCAAGAATATGGACGGCAGCGAGGGAGAGCGCACACAGGTTATCCGCGCCTTCGCAGCGCTTCTTGCCGCCGAGACCGATATACCCATAGACTTCTATGACGAGCGTATGACCACTATGGTCGCCTACCGCTTCCTCGGCGAGACAGGCACATACGGAAAAAAACGGAAAAACGCCGTTGACACCCTGTCTGCAGAGATCATTTTACAGAACTATATAGACCGCGAGCGCACCGCGAAAAAGTGAGGGCAGCGAAATGAAGAAAAAGGTTTTAATAATTTACACCGGCGGCACTATTGGTATGAAAAAGACCGAGAAGGGCTACGCGCCCGTTGCGGGCTTCCTTGGTGACGCTATTTCTGCAATCAGCGATATGAACAGCGATGGCGCGCCCCTCTGGGATCTGCACGAGATGTCGCCCCTGCTTGACTCCTCAGACATCACCCTTAAGGAGTGGAACAAGATAGCAACGGTCATCTATGAGAACTATTCTGCTTACGATGGCTTTGTAGTTCTTCACGGCACCGATACAATGGCGTATACCGCTTCTGCTCTTTCTTTTATTCTCCACGGACTTGATAAGCCGGTGGTGCTGACAGGCTCGCAGATTCCCCTCTCCGAGATCCGCAGCGACGGCAGAGATAATCTTATCACCTCTCTGCTTATTGCGGCAGACGGTGTGGCAAATGAGGTTTGCCTTTACTTCAGCGGCAAGCTTCTGCGAGGTAATCGTGCGGTGAAAATGAGCGCCGATAAGCTGGTAGCCTTTGATTCACCCAATTATCCCCATCTTGCCGAGGTGGGAATATCGGTAAAATACAACAGATCTGCTCTGATAAAGCCGGAGGGCAAGGCGTTTGAGCTTCGTCCCTTCCGCGACATTCCCATCGGTGTTCTTAAGGTATTCCCGGGCATACAGTTCGGGCTATTTGAGTCTATAATGACCGAAAAGCTGTCCGGCATTGTCCTTGAGACCTTCGGTGCGGGTAACATCCCCTCTGACAGCGGTGCTCTGATTCCCATCATCTCCCGCGCCTTTGAGAGCGGTACGGTGATCGCCGTTTGCTCACAGTGTCCCTCAGGCAGCGTATCTCTCGGCGCCTATGAGACAAGCTCCGCGCTTAAGGCGGCAGGTGCGGTCAGTGGCTTTGATATGACCACCGAGGCAGCGGTCGCAAAGCTCTATTACCTCTTCAGCCTCGGACTTGCGGTTGATGAGATAAAGCTGTATATGGAGAAAAATCTCCGCGGAGAGATCACCCCCGTTTAATACCTAAAAAACAACAAAAATCAGCACTTTTTCTTTGATAAATTACATTTTTACAGTATAAGGAAGCAAATAATGAATATACAGGAAGTAATACTTTGTAAGTTCGGTGAGGTTGTGCTAAAGGGTGCAAACCGCCAGAGCTTTGAATCCCAGCTGATAAAGGAGCTGCGCCGTCGTGCCAGTCCCCACGGAGCCTTCAAAATATATTTCAAGCAGTCCATAGTTTATGTAGAGCCTCTCAATGAGAACTGCGATATGGACGGAATGTACGAGTCGGCTAAGAAGGTGTTTGGCATCGTCGGTGTAAACCGCGCCGCAGTTTGTGAGAAAAATATGGATAGCATTGTGGCTATGGCGAGGGAGTATCTCCCCGAGAAGCTGGCTGGCAAGCGCACTTTCAAGGTTGAAGCCAAGCGCTCGGACAAGAGATTTCCTCTTAAGTCGCCCGAGATCTCCCGCGAGATCGGTGGTGTTATTCTTTCCACAGTTCGCGGTATAAAGGTTGATGTGCATAACCCCGATGTCACCGTCACCGTTGAGGTGCGCGATGATCACGCTTACATCAGGGCAGGGCAGGAGCCTGGCGCAGGCGGTCTGCCTCTTCGCAGCGCGGGTCGCGGTCTGCTTCTGCTTTCGGGCGGTATTGACTCCCCCGTTGCAGGCTGTATGATGGCAAAGCGCGGTATGGAGATTGAGGCGCTGCACTTTGAGTCCTTCCCCTATACCTCTGAGCGTGCAAAGGAAAAGGTTATGCAGCTGGCACAGGAGATGTGCGAGTTCTGTTCAAAGATACATGTGCACGTCATCTCGCTCACTCATATTCAGGAGGAGCTGCGCGATAAGTGCGAGGAGGATTATTTCACCATTCTTCTCCGTATCTTTATGATGCGCCTTGCCGAGCGTTGTGCTCGCAACTACAAGTGCCACGCCCTTATTACAGGTGAGAGTCTCGGTCAGGTTGCCTCCCAGACCCTTGCGGCGATTGAGGTCACCGATTCTGTTGTCCGTATGCCCGTTTTCCGCCCCTGTATCGGTCTTGATAAGAACGAGATCATCATTCAGGCGCGCCATTACGGTACCTTTGAGACCTCCATTCTGCCCTTTGAGGATTGTTGCACCGTATTCACCCCCCGTCACCCCAAGACCCAGCCCAGAATTGATGATGTAATGCGCGAGCTGGAGAAGGTTGATGTGGAGGCTCTGCTTGAGGAGGCGTACGCATCTATGTACACCGAAACCAAGCTTGTTTATCCCGAATATCGTTGATTTTGACAACTAAACATTACAAATAACGCAAAAAGAGAGCCAAAAGCTTGGCTCTCTTTTGATTTTTTGTTTTTATATATCTTTACTTTACAACTTCCAGCTTGATAATATTAGTATTACCTTTGGGACCACCGATAAGACCACCGGTCATAACCACGTTGTCGCCGGGGGAGAGACGGAGGGTGCTCTTGGCCTGCTTCATAGCGTTGTAGAACATAACATCGTTGGACTCAAACTTCTCGGTAAGAACGGGAAGCACACCCCAGCTCATGTTCAGCTTTCTCCAAACCTTTTCGCTGGTGGTAAGACCTACGATATCCACCGCACATCTGAATCGGCTGACCATTCTCGCGGTAAGTCCGCTGATGGAGTTAACCACGATGCACTTTGCGTTGACATCAATAGCCATAGCGCAGGTAGCGTGAGAAACAGCGTCGGCATTGTTTCTGATCTGGAAGTTCGCGTTGTGGAATCTGTCGGTATAGTTTATACCGTTCTCGGTAAACTCGGCGATCTCCGCCATATAGCGTACTGCCTCTGCGGGGTGCGCGCCCACAGCAGTCTCACCCGAGAGCATAATAGCGCTTGATCCGTCGTATACTGCGTTTGCTACGTCAGAGATCTCGGCTCTTGTAGGTCTGGGATTGTATATCATAGATTCCAGCATCTCGGTTGCGGTGATAACTCGCTTGCCGAGCATACGGCACTTCTTAATAAGATGCTTCTGGATAGCGGGCACCTCTACGAAGGGGATCTCAACGCCCAGGTCACCTCTCGCAACCATGACACCGTCAGCAACCTTGCATATCTCATCAATGTTGTCCACACCGGCGCGGTTCTCAATCTTAGCGATAATATCAACATCGTGACCGCCGTTTTCATCAAGGAAATCACGCACCGCACGGATATCCGCCTCACAGGAGATAAAGGATGCAGCAACAAAATCAATGTCGTTCTTGATACCAAAGAGCAGGTCAGACTTGTCAGCCTCGGAGAGATACTCCTGGGTCATAGTCTTGTTGGGGAAGTTCATGCTCTTTCTGTTGGAGAGCTCGCCGCCGACAACAACCTTACATCTTGCGTTGTTACCCTCAAGAGAGGCTACCTCAAAGATAACGAGTCCGTTGTTAAGGAGGATTCTGTCACCTACATTAAGGTCCTCAATAAGACGCTTGTAGCTTACGGATACACGGGTCTCGTCGCCCTCAATATCCTCGGTGGTAAAGGTAAACTCGTCGCCGTCGTTCAGCGTTACCTTTCCGTCCTTGAATGTGCCGATTCTGTATTCGGGTCCCTTGGTGTCAAGCATTATCGCTATGGGAAGCTCCAGCTTCTCTCTCACCTGCTTGATCAGGTCAAACTTCTTCTGATGCTCCTCGTGGGTTCCGTGGGAGAAGTTCAGTCTTGCAACGTTCATACCGCTGCGACACATTCTGGTGAGTATTTCCTCGTTCTCGGAAGCAGGTCCGATGGTACAGATTATTTTTGTCTTGCGCATAATTATGCTCCTTTTGTATCGGAATATATAGGATTGACGCCAAAGGGCGCCTTTTTCGCCACTATGTATTATAACACATAATCAGGGTTAATTCAATAATTTTTTATTATTTTTTCAAAATCCCATTTCACAAAGCTCAGCGCATACCTTTTTGTAGAAGGCATAAATCTGCTCCTTCTGCTCTTTCTTGGAGAACAGGTCAATGATCTGCACGTGGGAGATAGGTATATCAAGGCATTTTCCGCGGTAGCAGGCAAACTGTGCCGACTCCTCCGACACCATGCCGTCGTTGTCCATAACCTCAAAGTGGTGATGTAGCTTCATAGGCAGTCCCATAATAAAGCAGTCCTTCACATTGGATATGCTTGTGGAATAGCTCTGACAGTATACCTTGTAGGAGAACTGAAGAGTCTCCTCGCTCTCGTCCACCGTTCTCAGCTGCTCGCAGGCACGCATAGAGTCGGGGTGCTTGTCACCGAGAAACAGACAGTAGAACATATCTATTGAGAACGCTATCAGCTTTTTGATCGGCATTGGCAGAGTCCATATTTTAGAGGCGATAATAGAGCCTCTGTGCGGTGTACACAGGGTGGTCAGCGAGGCAACCGAGTCCTCCATACTCAGCTTTGTTATCATATACTTGGAGTCAAGTCCGCCCTTTGAGTGAGCAATGATGTTCACCTTTTCAGCCCCGGTAAGCAGCTTTGCCCGGTTAATATAGTCGCGTAGCTGCTCGGCGTTGTTCTCAATGCTGCCAAATCCGTCTGTATCTGCCACAAATACCTTGTAGCCCTCGCTCTCAAGAACATGACCGATCTTGCCAAAGGCGTTCATAATGCGGAGCTGCTTTGCAGCAATTCCGTGCGCTAAAATTATTGGATATTTAGTTGCCATAAAAGAAGCTCCTTTCATAAGTAATTTATATTCCTCTTTAAGAAAATTATAGCACACGAGGAAATAAACTGCAATATAAATAATAAAACTTAATTGTCAATTTTTTGTGACGAAAAAGCACGGAGCAATTTTACTCCGTGCCTTTTAATATTACTTGCTTATTTCCTCTGCCCGCAGTCCCGTAACGCTCTCAAGTGTGTCAATCTCGTAGCTGGGGAAGTATATTCCAAGAGTCTCGCCCGAGTGCTCAATCTCCAAAATGTGATAAGCCTTTATATGTATCATTCCGTATTGGTCAACACTCAGCTTATAGGGCTTATATCTATCCTCGGTCGGACCAATCTCCTTGTTCCAGTTGGAGAGAGTAGTGTGCTTCTTTACCGAGCGAATAGCCTTGACCTCGCTCATATTAAAGCTGTATACCGAGTCAAGATCGGCAATATGAAGCTCGCCGTTTTGCTGATATATCTTTGCAGAAAAATTAAGGTACTCAGCCATCTGCATTGCAGCAGCTTTGAGCTTGACCTCGCCGTCCTTTATCTTGTATCTGAACATCATAATGTCAATATCGGGTGCAGAGTAGGGAACTCCAAGCTCAAGAAGAATATCCTTGATATCGGTATTTATCTTTTCTATCTGCTCCTCAGCGTTTTGTTCAATCAGAACTTCCTTTTCCTTCTTCTTTGAGTAGAGGTGAAGCCCCAGCCAGATAAGCGCGCAGACTATACCGCCGATGAAGATCCAGGGCGCATTCTTAAATCCCTGCTCAATGCTTACGTCCGCGCGTATAATACCTACCAGCGCTATCAGTGCAAGCAAACTGCATATGTATTTTACCACCTGCATCCAGGTAGGTAGCTGGCTTTTCTTTACGGTGGTTTCAAGATTGTCGGTTTTTGTTTCAAATCCCCGCCTCGTCTCTTCAGAAAGCCTGCGGGTAATAAACTCCTCGCCGTTTATCTTCTCATTTTTCTTGTCAACAGTCACGTCTACTGCAAAAAGCGGTTTCATATGGTGTCTCCTTTCGGGGCGGTATTTTCATTGGATAAAATATTCTGCCGAGAGAACAAAGTCGTTTTATTGAAAATCAATTTTGTAAAGGCACTCTAAATCCATATTAGCGAGAAAAGAAACAATATCCACATCATTTATACGAACTGTTTTTTCTGTCTTGTTTCTTTTTCCTGCCCAAGATTTAGACAAATAAACACATTTAGAGTTTTTAGCGTTTTTTAACTCATTAATCAGATTTGCAAGTTCAAAAAGTTGCTCTGCGCTTTCATCATTCTTTCCTACGGGAAAGTCACAATCACACACCCAGTTGGTTACGCGGTATTCATATGAATCGTTGATGATGCACATTTTCACATCGTGCTTTGTGCCTATAGAAAACTTATAAGGAGATTTTTTCAAAGCCGATTCATAATCATCATAATCTATTGCTTTATCTATCGCTCCGTATAATATATAGCACATATAATCTCCTCCTTTATAAAATAATTATATCACAAAATAACAAAAACCGCAACCCCTTTGTATCAGAATTGCGGTTATTAATGCGGAGACGAAGAGATTCTTCTAGGAATGCTTTGCATTCCGTCGCACGCGCAGAGTTTCTAAACTCCGATAGTCCTCGGTACACTCGGACACTCGCTCGTTAAGAAACTCTAGCTTGTCGCTGTCGCAAAACAACACTCAGTTGTTTTGCTCGGCTCACTCTTGCGCCGCCCTGAAGGGCGACGCAAGTCGCAGCAAATCTATCCATCTCTCGCCAAAAAGAAAGATACGGAATGCCCGAATGGACATTCCGTATCTTTGGCGGAGATGAAGAGATTTGAACTCTTGCGCCGGTTACCCGACCTACACCCTTAGCAGGGGCGCCTCTTCACCACTTGAGTACATCTCCGTGTGAAATCAGTATTAACTTGCCATAACATTATAACAACATTTATCCCTTTTGTCAAGGCTTTTTTGAAAAAAGAGGGGATAATTTTCCTCCCATTTTATTAAATAAATATTTTTTTATAAAAAAACGCAAAAAGTTTTACGAAAGTTAACAAAAAACGCCGAGAATGTGCTATAATAATATGAAGAAATATGTTTTGGAAGCGTTTTGCTCCAAAAGCTCTGGAGATTTTTATGTTCGGATACGTAAAGCCGGTTGTCAGCGAGATGCTGGTGCGAGAGCACGAGTTCTACCAGGCGACCTACTGCGGCATTTGCCGTGCTATGAAAAAGCATACGGGCGCTCTGTCAAATGTAACACTGACATATGACAGCGTTTTTCTCGCGCTTATCAGAATGCTCTACATACCCGACTCGGATTTTGCGGCAGAGCAGAGAAGATGTATTGCTCACCCTCTGAAAAAACGTCCAATGCTGAAGGAAAACTCAGCCATAGAATATACCGCCCGCGCATTTGCGATCCTTACTTATTATAAATTAAAGGATGATATGCAGGATGAGAGCGGCTGGAAACGGCTTGGTGTCGGCGCCGCCCGTCCCATCGTTTCCGCAGCGAGAAAAAAGGCGGATTTTGCCGATCTTGAGACCGTGGTTGCTGAAAATCTTGGCAAGATCACGGCTCTTGAGAAGGAAAAATGCCCCAGCGTTGATCAGCCCGCAGAGCTTTTTGGCAAGCTGCTGGGCGAGATATTTGCCCGCGGACTTGCAGATTCAGATAGGCTGGTGCCCTATGAGGTAGGCTATCACCTCGGCAAGTTTATCTACGCCGCCGATGCTGCCGAGGATTATGATAAGGACGCGCAGAGCGGCAGCTACAACCCATATGTAATTCTCTATGAGGGCAAGCCCCTCACCGACGATAACCGCGCCAGCATAAAGACAGGACTCATCCTTGAGTGCAAGAGGCTGGAGGCGGCGGTTAACCTGCTACCCTTCGGCAGCAGAGCGACTATTGAAAACATTATCAATAACATCATATACCTTGGTCTCGTCAAACGAATAGAGTTCCTTGACGGGGAGAAGGACCAATCAAAATGCGGGAAGGAGAAGCTCCATTGAAAGATCCCTATAAGATCCTCGGCGTATCAAGCGACGCCACAGACGAGGAAGTGAAAAACGCCTATCGCACCTTAGCAAGAAAATATCATCCCGATAACTACGGTGACGACAATCCCCTGAAGGACCTTGCAAACGAGAAGATGCAGGAGATAAACGCCGCCTATGACGAGATCCAGCGTATGCGCTCAGGCGGTGGCTCTACCTATAACGGCAGCGGCACCTATTATAGCAGCTACAGCGGTACGGGCAGCACCTCAGGCGTGTATTACGAGATCAGAAAATGCATAAATGCAAAGCGCTTCCGCGAGGCAGAGCGCCGCATAGCAGAGATTCCGATCAGCGACCGCACTGCCGAGTGGCATTATCTGAACAGCGTTCTCCTTATGAATCGCGGCCAGGTAAACGACGCTATGCGAGAGCTTGAGATGGCTTGCAGTATGGAGCCCGGTAACATTGAATATCAGAGAGCAAAGCAGATGTTCAACAACACATCCCGCGGCTATGGCAGCACATATTACAGCAGCTCCCGTCGCTCCACAGCCGACGACGCCTGCGACTGTTGTATGAACCTTATCTGTCTTGACTGCCTGTGCGAGTGTATGGGCTGTGACCTTATCCGTTGCATATGAGTCAGACTAAGAAGATCACTCTGTCGGCTATGATGGTAGCTCTGGGCACTGCCTTTATGATCATCGGCGCGGTGTTTGAGGTGCTTGATATGACCGTTTGCGCTATGGCATCTATGCTGGTGGTGTTCATTTACCTGGAGATAGGCTCCTACTATCCCTGGCTCGTATGGATATGTACCACCATCGCCACCGCGCTCCTCTATCCCGGCAGTCTCATCTGGGCAGAATATCTGCTCATTTTCGGAGTTTACCCGCTGATAAAGGCGTATATTGAGCGCCTGCCGAAGTGGACCTGGCTCATCGTAAAGCTGGTGTATCTTAACGCGGTCGTCTGGGGTATGATCGCCATATCCGAGCTTCTGCTCGGCATACCCTTCTTTGGTGAGGAAGGCAAGATCATGATCATCATTACATATATATTATTGAATGTAGCCTTTGTAATGTTTGATATTATGATCACTATTATGGTACGGTTTTATATGAGCAAGATAAGACCGAGAATCAGCAAATTACTTAAATAACACACAAAATGTAAAGAATGGTAGTCAAATTATGACAAAAGTTGGTTTTATTTCTCTTGGCTGCTGCAAAAATCTGGTTGATAGCGAGGTTATGTTACATAATCTTCAGTCGGCTGGATTTGAGCTGACTCCCAACGAGGAGGAGGCAGAGATCATAGTTATTAACACCTGCGGCTTTATTGAGAGCGCAAAGCAGGAGGCGATTGAGAATATTCTTGACGCCGCCGCCCTCAAGGAGTCGGGCAGTTGCCGACACATTATTGCCACCGGCTGCCTCGTGGAGCGCTATCGCAACGAGGTTATGGATGAGCTTCCCGAGATTGACGCCCTGGTAGGCATAGGCAGTCTTGATAAAATTGCCGAGGCGTGCGAGGCGGTTATGCGGGGTGAAAGATACACCTCCTTTAACGATAAGGAGACCGCTCCTCTCGGCGGTGACAGAGTGCTTACCACAGGTAATCACACCGCATACATCAAGATCTCTGAGGGATGTGACAATCTCTGCACATACTGCGCGATCCCCCTTATCCGCGGCGGTCACAGAAGCCGTAAAATTGAGGATATAGTTGCCGAGGCGCGGGACCTTGAGGCGCTTGGCGTTCGCGAGATCAACCTGATCGCTCAGGATACCACCCGATACGGACTTGATATTTACGGTGAATACAGTCTTGCACGCCTTGTGCAGGCTATTACGGATGCCACCGATATTCCCTGGATCCGTCTGCTTTATTGCTATCCCGACAAGATCACCGACGAGCTTGTTGAACAGTTCCGCAGCAACGACAGACTCCTCAAGTATATGGATATCCCCGTGCAGCATATTTCCAATTCCGTTCTGCGTCGTATGAACCGTCACGGTGATAAGCAGCAGATCATAGACGCGATAAGTCGCCTGCGCGAGAGTGTGCCCGGCATTATTTTGCGTACCACCGCTATGGTTGGCTTCTCGGGCGAGACCGAGGAGGACTTTGCCGAGCTTTGCGAGTTCGTGAAGGAGACGCGATTTGACCGCTTCGGTGCATTTACCTTCTCTCCGGAGGAGGGAACCGTCGCTGCCGAGATGGAGGATCAGATTGACGAGCAGGTAAAGCAGGACAGATATGATATTCTGATGCAGACCCAGCTTACCGTAGCCGAGGAAAAGAACGCAGAGCGTATCGGCAATAGGCTTACCGTACTCTGCGAGGGATATATCAGCTCGGATAACGTATATCACGGCAGATCCTTTGCCGACGCTCCCGATGTTGACGGCAGAGTCTATTTCAGATCGGCTGAGTCGGTCTCTGTGGGTGAGTTTGTTGATGTTATTATAACCGAGGCTATGGATTATGACCTTGTCGGTGAGAGAATCAAGTGAAATGAGGTATGAATGATGAAAAAATCAATGAATATTCCTAATACACTGTCAATTATCAGATGTCTTCTTGTACCCGCCTTCGTGGCATCTCTGCTGTTTATGACCGAGCTGGGTATATGGGGCTACATAGTTCCCGCGGCGCTCTACGGCATTACAGCGATTACCGATATGCTTGACGGCAAGATCGCGAGAAAGTATAATCTCGTTACCGATTTCGGCAAGTTTATTGACCCCCTGGCAGATAAGTTTATGGTGCTTTCCTCTATGATCGCGCTGCTCGTATGGATGCTTGTGCGCGGTGAGACTACAATGGCGATGATCTTCGTGTGGGTCGTGCTTGTTATCCTCCTTCGCGAGCTTGGTGTCACCAGCCTACGCCTTGTGGTTGCAGGTAAGAGCGGTATAGTGGTTGCGGCAAGTATGCTGGGTAAGATAAAGACCGTCTCCCAGATGGTAGGTACGGTTGTAATGATCCTTGAGCCCGCTCTCCCTATGGTGCTGAAGCTTGATGCCGTATCCTTCGTGTGTGACAATCATATCCTGTCATATATAGCTATGGCGGTTATGGCGTTTACCACTCTCTTCTCGGGTATAGATTACCTGAAGGCGTATATGCCCTATATTGATTCCAACAAATAATTTTTCCATAAAAAAACGACCCGATCTTTCGGGTCGTTTTTTTGTATTTTAGTGATTTGAGTCTATGATTCTCGCAACCATAACGCCAACCTGCTCGGCGATAAGATCGGGGTCGGACTTTCTGCCCTCGCAGAGCCAACCGTAAATGCAGGCAGCAACACCTCCGGTACACATAGCTGCAACCGTCTGAACCTTGGCGGGCAGAACCAGGCCGGCACTCATGCTGAGGCGCAGTCTCTGACAGGTATCTCTGAAGTTCTGTTCAAAAATAACTGCCAGCACGGAGGGGAAGAGATGGCTCTTGCACATGTTGTCTATTCCGTCTGCGTTTTCGTTGATGAAATGTATAATCCTCTTTGCGTATGCAACATAATAGTCGGTGGTAAGCATAGGCTTGCCTGACTTGGACATCTCTCGGTCAAAGTCGTCGCGCAGAACCTGTGTATATGCGGTCAGAAAGTCAAACTTATCCGAATAATGCTTATAGAATGTAGCTCGTCTTACGCCTGCAGTATCGCAAAGCTCGTTGACTGTAATCTCGTCAAATGTTTTCTTACTGATGAGTGCGAGAAAGGCTTCGTAAAGGGCTTTTTTTGTTCTTCTTACTCTAAGGTCTTCTTTAACTGCCATTATGGGTCCTCCTTGTTTTTGCTTTATTGGACACCCATATTATACTACGTTTATTTGCAAATGTCAAGCATTTTGTCAAAAATAAGAATCAAACCATATGGTTTTGTAAATTATATCTTAAAAAAACGTTTTCGCTATTGAATAACAAGCTGCTTTGTGATATGATATAATCGTAGTAAAATATTTATTTTATCCCAAAGGAGAAAACAAATGGATATTAACAACACAGCTCTTTTAGAGGAGATACTCGGCATCGCTACCTCAACGGGCGCGGACTTTGCTGAGATATATTGGGAGCTTACCAGGAACGGAAACATTACGCTTATCAGCGGCAGAATTGACGCTATTGCAGATAATACCGTATCCGGCGTAGGCATCCGCGCCTTCCTCGGTACCAGGACGGTATACGGTTCCACCTCTGACATTTCCAGAGAGGGACTTATCAGATGCGCAAGATCGGTTGCAGAGGCTATGGGTGAGGGCAGAGCAGAGATGAATATAGTTCTGAAGCCCACCGCAGTAAATGATATTCACCCCGTAAGGATCAATCCCGTGACCGCAGAGAATAAGGCAAAGTGCGATCTGCTGAGACTCGCTACCGATGCCGCAAGAGCATATGACAACCGTATCGTTCAGTCGGTGGGCAATCTTATCACCGTTGACCACACCATCCTCGTTGCAAATACCGAGGGACTGTGCAAGACCGACCGACACATCCGTACCAGAATGGCGGTGAGCGCCGTTGCCTCTGCCGCAGGTGAGAATCAGAACGGCTCCTTCTCCCCCGGTCGCGGTATGGGTCTTGAGATGTTTGAGATGTTCCCGCCCGAGGAGATCGGCAGAAAGGCTGCCGCTCAGGCTATCACCAATCTAGAGGCGGATTACTGTCCCGCAGGTCAGATGCCCGTAGCGATTGAAAACGGCTTTGGCGGTGTTATCTTCCACGAGGCGTGCGGTCATTCGCTTGAGGCTACCTCCGTAGGTACCGGCCGCTCTCAGATGTGCGGCAAGCTGGGTCAGAAGATCGCAAATGAGAAGGTTACCGCTATTGATGACGGAACCATTCCCGGCGCCTGGGGCTCTGTAAATATTGATGACGAGGGAAATCCCACCAAGCGTAATGTTCTCATAGAGAACGGTGTGCTGAAGTCCTATATGGTAGACCGTCTCGGATCTCGCCGTATGGGTATGCCTATGACGGGTAACAGCCGTCGCGAGAGCTATACCTATGAGCCCACATCCAGAATGACCAATACCTTTATTGACAACGGCCCCGATAAGAACGAGGACATTATCGCCTCCATTGAGTACGGACTTTATGCAAAGTCTATGGGCGGCGGCTCTGTAAATCCCCTTACGGGAGCCTTCAACTTTGCTGTAAACGAGGGCTATATCGTTCGCAACGGTAAGATCTGCGAGGCTGTAAGAGGCGCGTCACTTATCGGCACAGGCTCTGATATTCTTCAGGATATTGATATGGTCGGCCAGAACCTTGCCACAGGACAGGGTATGTGCGGCAGCTCCTCGGGTAGCGTGCCCACAGATGTAGGTCAGCCCCTTATCCGTGTATCCAAAATCACCGTAGGAGGTAGATAATATGAACTACGAATTACTCAAAGCTGCAATAGAAAACGAGGCAAAGCTCCAGGGCGTCTCCGAGTACGAAATATACTATATGTCATCTGCCGAGCTTTCGGTTGATACCCTCAACAGAGAGCCCAACTCCTTCTCCAGCGGCAACAGCGGCGGCATCTGCCTCAGAGTCCTTCACGACGGCAAGATCGGTTATGCCTCCAGCGAGCTTATGGACGAGGAGGAGATGAAGTCGCTCGTCTCTCGCGCAAAGGCAAATGCCGAGGCCACCGAGAAGCCGGATACCGTAGGTATCTTCAAGGGCTCAGACTCCTATGCAGAGATCAATAATACAGGCTTTTCTCCCAAGGGCGCAGGCGAGCTGAAAAAGCTCTGCTCCGAGCTCGCTGATGAGATTTATGATTATAGTGACAAGGTCGCGGGAGGTACGGCTACCTACGGTATCACCGCCTCCTTCAATGTTCGCCTCTCCAACTCCCACGGCCTTGATCTTCAGACCAACTGCGGCATCAACGCTCTCCAGCTTCAGGCGGTAGTCTGCGACGAGGGTAAGTATGAGAGCGCATATGATATTAAGGAGCTTGGCTCTGAAATTGATATGAAGGCTCTCGCGGCAAAGGTGGTTGACGACGCTATTATCAAGGCTCACGCAGGTCATGTGGAGTCGGGTAAGTACAGTATTGTCCTCAGTGCAAAGCAGATGCGAACCATCCTCTCCGCCTTCGTTTCCGCATTCTCTGCTAAAATGGCACAGATGGGTATGTCTCTGCTGGCAGGCAAGGAGGGGGAGAAGATCGCCTCCGACATCGTCACCATTACCGACGATCCTATGCGTGAGGGCGTGTCCATTCAGACCAACTTTGACGCCGAGGGTGTTGCCGCATATCGCAAGGCAGTCGTTGAGGGCGGTGTGCTTAAGACACTTCTTTACAACCGCGAGTATGCAAAGGCTGCCGGTGTTGAAAGCACCGGTAACGCCAGCAAGGGCAGCTACGCCTCTCCCGTAGGCATCAGCCCCTATGCATTCTGTCTTGAGGCAGGCGAGTATACCGAGGAGGAGCTCTTTGCTATGGCAGAGGGTGGACTTTATATCACCGAGCTTAAGGGTCTGCACGCAGGTGCCAATGCCGTAACAGGAGATTTTTCCATTGAGTCTGCAGGCTTCAGGATCAGAGACGGTAAGAAGGCTGAGGCGGTTAAGTCCTTCACCATCGCAGGCAATTTCTTTGAGCTGCTCAAATCCATATCCGCTCTTTCCAACAAGGTTGAGGTGGGTATCACAGGTGGATTTACCACCTTCGGCGCTCCCTCCGTGCTGGTTCACAATATGTCTGTGGCAGGAAAATAAAAATATCGTTTAATTTTTAACAATCCGCTTGACATTCAGAGATCGTTGTGCTATTATATTAGACGTGTGAAAATATTATAAGGAGAAAACTATAAAATGGCAACTTATAACAAGAAAAACATTGAGGATATTGCCGTTGCAGGTAAAACCGTCCTGGTTCGTTGCGACTTCAATGTTCCTATGAAGGATGGCGTTATCACCTCTGACAAGAGAATCGTTAGCGCACTCCCCACTATTAAGTATCTTCTCGGCCAGGGCGCAAAGGTTATTCTTTGCTCTCATATGGGCAAGCCCCACGCTATTCTTACCGAGGGCTTCGGTCTGACCAAGAAGGAGAAGAAGGCTGTTGAGGCTCTTCCCGCAGATCAGCAGGCAGCTGCTACCGCTGACTATCTTGCAAAGGCGCTTGTTTCTGATAAGAAGAAGCTTACTCTTAAGCCCGTTTGCGTAAGACTTAACGAGCTTCTCGGCGAGGGTACTGTAACCTTCGCAGAGGATATCATCGGCCCCGATGCAAAGGCTAAGGTCGCCTCTCTTGAGGCCGGCAAGGCTGTTCTTCTTGAGAACACCCGCTTTGACGCTCGCGAGACCAAGAACGGTGCCGAGCTTGCAAAGGAGCTTGCTTCTTATGCAGATATCTTTGTAAACGATGCCTTCGGCGCAGCTCACAGAGCGCACGCATCTACCGCAGGTGTTGCAGATTATATTCCCGCAGTATGCGGATACCTTATTGAGAAGGAGATCTCAGTAATGGGCAAGGCTCTTCAGAACCCCGAGCGTCCCTTCGTTGCTATCCTTGGCGGTGCTAAGGTTGCGGATAAGCTCAACGTTATCAATAATCTTCTTACAAAGGTTGATACACTTATTATCGGTGGCGGTATGGCTTATACATTCCTTGCTGCTCAGGGTTATGGCGTTGGTAAGTCACTTCTTGACGAAACAAAGATTGATTACTGCAAGGATATGATGGCAAAGGCAGAAGCTAATGGCGTTAAGCTCCTTCTTCCCGTTGACGTTGTAACAATTGCAGAATTTCCCAATCCTATCGATGCTCCCGTTGAAACACTTGAGGTTGATGCAGATGCAATTCCCGCTGACAGAGAGGGATGTGACATCGGTGCAAAGACACAGGCACTCTACTCACAAGCAGTTCTTGATGCTAAGACAGTTGTTTGGAACGGTCCTATGGGCGTATTCGAAAACCCCACACTTGCAAAGGGTACTATCGCTATGGC
>JAZSIK010000058.1:0-44920 GCA_045533775.1 Eubacteriales bacterium | reverse complement strand
GGTAACGTAAGATGCATCATCGGATGCAAGGAAGAGAGCAGCCTTTGCGATCTCCTCGGGCTGACCAAGTCTGCCGAGCATGGTAAGGCCTGCGAACTTCTTAAGAAGATCCTCGGGAACGGTCTTCATCATATCGGTCATAATATAACCGGGAGCGATAGCGTTTACTCTTACGGGAACGCCCTTTCTTGCAAACTCTTTAGCCCAGGTCTTGGTAAGACCGATAACGCCTGCCTTGGATGCAGCGTAGTTAGCCTGACCGATGTTGCCGTACTCACCAACTACAGAAGAAATATTAATGATGCTTCCGCCGCCGATCTCCTCCATATAGGGACCTATATGGCGAGTAAGATTGAAAACGCCCTTGAGGTTGATGTCAATAACGAGATCCCACTGATCGTCGGTCATCTTTCTGGTCATAGAGTCGCGGGTGATACCTGCATTGTTAACGAGGATATCTATTCTACCGTACTTTTCCTTAGCGTACTCAAAGAGTCCGCGGCAAGCCTCGCCGTCGGTAACGTTGAGCTGATAGAACTCTACGCCCTCACACTCGTAGGAAAGGGGTGCCATATCTACTGCGATAACCTTTGCCCCCTCTCTTGCGAAGGTCTGTGCCATTTCACCGCCAAGGCCCTTTGCGCCACCGGTAACGATTGCTACTTTATTCTCTAATCTCATAATTTTTTCACCTTTCTGTAATTAAATATTTTTAATGATGACTGCAGTACCCATACCGCCACCGATACAGAGGGATGCAAGACCGTAGGTCTTACCGCTTCTCTTAAGCTCGTGTGCCAGTGTTACGAGAATTCTGTTTCCGCTTGCTCCAACGGGATGTCCGAGAGCGATTGCACCGCCGTTTACATTGCAGCGAGCGAGGATGTCCTCTCTGCTCTCACCGTGCTCCTCGGAAAGAAGCTTTACAACACCGAGGGACTGAGCCGCAAAGGCCTCATTAAGCTCAAGAAGCTCAATCTCATGAAGCTTCATATCTGCGTTTTTAAGTGCATTTCTTACTGCAGGAACGGGGCCAAGACCCATTACGTCGGGCTCTACGCCGCCCTGACCTATGCCAACTATCTCTGCCATAGGAGTAAGATTGTACTTCTGAACAGCTGCCTCGGAGGCAAGAATTACGAAGGATGCACCGTCGTTGATACCCGAAGCGTTACCTGCGGTAACAGAGCCGTCGGGCTTAAATGCGGGACGAAGTGTACCGAGCTTCTCAAGGGTGGTGGTACGGTTTATGTACTCATCAGCCTCAAATACAAACTCTTTTCTGCCCTGCTTTACGGTAATAGGAACGATCTCGTCTACGAACTTACCTGCATCCTGAGCTGCAATAGCCTTCTTCTGAGAATTGATAGCAAACTCGTCCTGCTCCTCACGGGTAAGGCCGTATCTCTCTACAATATTCTCAGCTGTGATACCCATATGAAGACCGCTGTATGCATCGGTCAAAGAGTCAAATATCATATGGTCTATCATCTTCATATCACCCATCTTAGCGCCCCAACGAGTCTTGCCGGGAACGAGATAGGGAGCACCGCTCATAACCTCGGTACCGCCTGCGGCAACGAGATCTGCCGCGCCTGCCTTAATGGAAAGAACACCGTTCATCACAGCCCTCATACCACTGCCGCAAACCATATTGAGCGAATATGCAGGGACTTCCACAGGAACGCCTGCGCCGATAGAAACCTGACGGCCGGGGCCCTGCTTTACACCTGCAGGAAGAACGTTGCCGACAATAACCTCATCAAGCCACGCGGGCTCAACCTTTGCCTCAGCGAGAGCTGCACGAAGCACCTGTGCGCCGAGATAAGCGGGCGAAAGCTCCTTGAGAGAACCAAGCATTGATCCGATAGCGCTACGTTTTGCGCTTACTAAATAAACCTTGTTCATGGGGGTCATTCTCCTTTTGTATTTATTATTATTTAACTACAGATTAATTACAGAAGCTTGTTAAGATTCTTCATTACGGCTGCCGCATCGGATACGATGCCCAGGTTGGCAACCTTGAAGATGGGAGCATTCTTGTCGGTATTTACAGCCACGATAAACTCGGACTCCTCCATACCTGCAAGGTGCTGAATTGCACCGCTGATACCGAAGGCAAGATATGCCTGAGGACGAACGGTCTTACCTGTCTGACCAACCTGACGGTTGTGCTCAAGAACACCAATGTCAACGAGAGCACGGGAGGAGGAAAGAGATCCGCCTACCTTACCTGCAAGCTCTCTTGCGGGAGCAACGTCCTTAACACCTCTACCGCAGGAAACGAGGATCTTAGCGTCTTCAATCTTATCAACGCCTGCAACCTCCTTAACCTCCTCAATAACGGTAACAGCGAACTTGGACTCATCCCAAGCGACAGTCTCATCAACAACAACGCCCGAACGGGAATCGTCACGATCAAGCTTCTTCATTACGCCGGGACGAACGGTGGACATCTGAGGACGGTGATCGGGACAGATGATGGTGGCAAACAGGTTGCCTCCGAATGCGGGACGGGTCATAAACAGATTTCCTTCCTCATCCATCTCAAGCTTAGTACAGTCTGCTGTAAGACCGGTCTTAAGTCTTGCAGAAAGTCTGGGAGCAAGATCACGGCCAATGCTGGTCGCACCAAAGAGGATTACAGAGGGGGTATACTCTCTTGCAAGCTGAGTAACAGCCTGAGTATAGGGCTCTGTAACGAAGGCAGCGAGTCTCTCATCATCAACTACGTGAACCTCGTCTGCGCCGTATGCAATAAGATCATTTGCCTTAGCCTTTACATTGTGTCCAAGGAGGATCGCGCCAACCTTCTCACCGGTCTTCTCAGCTAGCTCGCGCGCGATACCGAGCAGCTCAAGAGCTACATTCTGAAGCTCGCCGTCTCTCTGCTCGCAGAATACCCAAATATTCTTTGCCATTTTTCTTACCTCCTTATATCAGATGACGCGACTTAAGTGCGTCAACGATAGCCTGTGCTGCACTCTCGGGATCAAGCTCAAGAGTTTCAATAGTCTTGTCAAACTGCTTTGTAGCAGTGGATTTTACCTTTGTGGGAGAGCCCTTAAGACCGATAGCGGCGGGATCAACCTCAATATCCGCAAATGTGATAATACCGATCTCCTTCTCATCCTGGTTAACGATATCCCAAACATTCATATATCTGGGCTTATCAAGGGTGGAGAGAATGGTGATAAGGCACTGACCCTTAACCTCAAGGGTCTGATATCTGTCCTCAAACTGACGCTTTACAATAAGAGCGCCGCGCTCTGCATCATAATCAATAGCTGCAGCGTAGGTGAACTGAGGAATGCCGAGATGCTCGGAGAACTGAGGACCAACCTGTGCGGTATCGCCGTCAATAGCCTGTCTGCCGCAGAAAACGATATCTGCGCCAAGCTTCTTGATAGCGGCGGCGATAATGGTAGAGGTAGCAAGAGTATCACTACCTGCAAAGGCTCTGTCGGTAAGAAGGAATGCCTCGTCAGCACCCATAGCGAGAGCCTCGCGCAGAGCCTTCTCTGCCTGCATGGGACCCATTGTGATAACGGTTACGGTAGCACCGCACTTTTCCTTCAGCTGAAGAGCCGCCTCAATGGCAGTCTTGTCATCGGGGTTAATAATGCTGGGAACGCCATCACGCTTAAGAGTATTGGTGATGGGATCAATCTTAATTTCGGTGGTGTTAGGCACCTGCTTGATACATACAATAATTTTCATTTTCTATTTACCTCACTTCCTGAGAAGCGCGCCAGAGATAACCATTCTCTGAACCTCGCTGGTTCCCTCATAGATCTCGGTGATCTTTGCATCTCTCATCATTCTCTCTACAGGATACTCACGAGTGTAGCCGTAGCCGCCGTGAAGCTGCACGCACTTGGTAGTAACCTCCATAGCAGTCTCTGCTGCAAAGAGCTTTGCCTGTGCGGCGTTAACCGAGAGAGTGGGAAGCTTATTCTGCTTTGCATCGGTAGCGATCTTAACGAGAGCCTTAGCAGCTGCTACTCTGGTAGAGAGATCTGCAAGAACGAACTGAGTATTCTGGAACTGGCTGATAGCTCTGTTAAACTGCTTTCTGGACTTAACATACGCTACGGTAGCGTCAAGAGCACCCTCTGCGATACCGAGAGCCTGTGCAGCGATACCAATACGACCGCCGTCAAGGGTCTTCATCGCGATCTTGAAGCCGTCGCCACGCTTGCCGAGAAGGTTTTCCTTAGGAACCTTAACATTTTCAAAGATAAGCTCACAGGTGGAAGAACCACGGATACCCATCTTCTTCTCCTTCTTACCAACCGAGAAGCCCTCAAATGCGGACTCAACGATAAAAGCAGACATCTCGGGGCCCTTGGGTCCCTTACCGGTGATAGCAATGATTATATAAGTGGATGCATAGCCTGCGTTGGTAATAAAGATCTTGCTACCGTTAAGGAGGTAGTGATCCTCTTTTTCAACTGCGGTGGTCTGCTGGTTAGCAGCATCTGTACCTGCATTGGGCTCGGTAAGACCGAACGCGCCGATCTTTCTACCGCTTGCAAGGTCGGGAAGATACTTTCTTCTCTGCTCCTCTGTGCCATACTCCAGAATTGGAGCTACACAAAGAGACATATGCGCAGAAAGGATAACACCCGTGGTGCCGCAAGCCTTGGAAAGCTCCTCAACGGCGGATATGTACATAGGATAGTTTCCACCCGCTCCGCCATACTCCTTGGGAACGATAATACCCATAAGACCGAGCTTTGCCATTTTCTCTACGGTCTCAGCGGGAAAACGCTCCTGCTCGTCAACCTCCTGAGCAAGAGGCTTTACCTCATTCTCAGCGAAGTCCTTGATCATCTGTTCAAACAGAATAGACTTGTAATCTGCCATTTCTTATTTCTCCTTTGCCTTTTGGCAATTTATTAGCTATTAAAACTTTACGGTAGCAAGACCGGTGATAACCGCCTTGCCGTCCTGGTTGTAGCAGGTGGTGTTAAGCTTTACAATGTGCTTATCTTCACGGATCTCAGCGATCTCGCACTCTGCGGTGATGGTGTCACCAAGGAATACGGGAGCGGTGAATCTCAGCTCCTGTCCAAGATAAATGGTTCCGGGGCCGGGGAGCTTGTTGGCAAGAACTGCCGAAATGAGTCCGGAAGTGAGAATGCCGTGTACTATTCTCTTTCCAAAGATGGTAGTCTTGGCATATTCCTCATCAAGATGAATGGGGTTGGTGTCAAGGCTCACCTCTGCAAACGCTCTGAGGTCTGCGTCGGTGAAGGTCTTCTGTACGGACGCCTTCTGTCCTACATAAAGTTCGTTGAATGTCATAATTTTTTCCTCCGTTTTTTGAATATGAATATTGTTCATATTTTCTACATCATAATTATATCATCTTTTATACTATTTGTCAATATATTATATGTAAAAGTTTATTTTTTCCAAAAAATTGGTAAAAATAGATAAAAATATTGTCCACAGGTATTGCAAACTAACTCAAAAAATGTTATAATAAATAGTAATTTTTGCTCCGGAGAGGATACTATGTCAAACATTATTTTAGATGTCAAGGGAATTAACATACCAAAAACCAAGCTTGGACAGACAAAAATGGAAAAGCTGCTTGCCGCATCCGAGGAGCTGTTTGCCAAAAACGGCTTTTATGACACCTCTATATCCGAGATCTGCAAGCACGCAGGTACTGCGGTCGGTACATTTTACATTTACTTTGAAACCAAAATTGATGTATACAAATACCTGATGGAAAGATATAAAAAGGAAATCAAAAAACAGCTGGCAGAGAGCATCAGCGGATGTACAACCAGATTGGAGAAGGAGCGAGAGGGTATCAAGTGCTTTATTAAATATGCTCTGGCAAATCCGAACGTGTACAATATTATCTGGGGAAGCCTGTCTATTGACAGACAGATATTCATTGACTACTACGAGTCCTTTGCCGCAAGCTACTCCAGAGGTCTTCGCGGTGATGACGGAATTGCAGCCGAGGACACCGAGTCTGTGGCATATATGCTTATGGGTATATCAAACTTCCTTGGTCTTAAAGCGATTTTTACCGAGATGACAGACGAAGAAATAGATAAAATGGTTGACGAAACCATTGTGCCGGCACTGACAAGAGGTATCTTCAACTAATACATATCAACTTTGGAGTTTTGTATGAAAAAGCTTAAAAGCGGCGCATTTTTCATAATCGCGCTGATGATTTTAATTATATGTATGCTTTGCGGATGCGATTCTCAAAGCAACGAGGAGCCAATCGGAGGAAGTCCCGATTGCTATGACCTGGATTGCAACCACAGATGTGATGTATGCTATGCCCTACTCAACCTCTGCATAGACACAGACAACGACCACGCCTGTAATGTATGCGGCGCGGCAACAAGCAAGTGTCCGATTGACGCAGACAAGAATCATAAATGCGATCTGTGTGGCTTTGTGATCGGTAAATGCTATGACGCAGACAACTCTCACGTCTGTGATTACTGCGGTCTGCCGATAATTGACTGTGAGGACAGAAACAAGGATCATCACTGTGATTTCTGCAACATCGTGCTCTCTGAGTGCATTGACGAACAGATCAACCACGTGTGCGATATTTGCTACAAGAGGCTCAGCCGATGCTATGACAAGGATAAAGATCACGTCTGCGACTACTGTCTTGACATTATGTCACTCTGTACCGATACAGACAAAAACCATATATGTGACTGCTGCGAAAAAGTGCTTTCCTCCTGCGGCGATGAAAACAAAAATCATCTCTGCGATGTGTGTGACAAGCGGCTGTCAAAATGCGTTGATCATAATGCCGATTACATATGCGAATATTGTCTTAAGCCGGTTCCTGTAACGACAGTTACTGTCGGCGCCGAATGTCTTGTAAATAATTCGTCAGAGGCAGTAAGATATGAGTTCAACGAATCTCTTCAGCTTGTTTTTACTTATACAGGAAAAAGGGATGAAAGGATAGAATGTTGGGTCATTTATAACGAGGCGGGAGGGGTGATCGCCAGAGTAAATCCAAACGAGATTTACACTCTTTCAGAAGCGGGAAAATACTACGCAGAGCCCGTTTTTGCAGATAATTGACAACCAAACTTTGCATATTATTATATTTTCTCATGAAATGGAGAAAAATCTGACAAATGGATTCTTTAATTTTTGCTTTTAATTCTGTTGGCCCGATAATACTGACCGTAGCCGTGGGATATATTCTCAAGCGCATAGGTCTTATGGATCAGGACTTCTCAAAAAAGGCTAACAAGCTCGTTTTCCGCGCATTGCTTCCCGTTATGCTTTTTCTCAATGTTTACGGCATTGAGAGCGCGGGAGATATTGATCTGGGATATGTTGTTTATGCCATAATCACTCTGCTGGTTATTTTTTCTCTTGCGATACCGACGGTTATTCTGTTGACCAAGAAAAAGAAGTGCCGAGGCGCTCTTTTACAGGCTGTATTCCGATCAAACTATGCGCTGATAGGCATTCCTCTGGCATCATCCCTCTTTCCTGCCGAGGGCGCGGCGATTGCAACCCTGCTCTCCGCCTTTATCGTACCGGCATTTAACATACTTGCGGTTATCGGTCTTTCTATTTTTAATAATGATGGAGAAAAACCGGATTTCAAAAAGGTTTTGCTGGGAATTATCAAAAATCCCCTTATTCTCGGCATTGCAGCGGGTGCGGTCGCTCTGTTGATCCGTCAGCTGCTGATCGGATTTAATATTTCCTTCAGGCTTTCAAGCATTTCTGTTATTTGGAAGACTCTGAACAATCTCTCGGGCATCGCAACCCCTCTTGCTCTGTTGGTGCTTGGCGCTCAGTTTGAGTTCTCGGCTATCAAGTCGCTAAGACGAGAAATTATTTCGGGTGTGCTGCTGCGCAGCGTTGCCGTTCCTCTGATCGGTATAGGTGGCGCGTATCTTTTATTCCGCAACAGCTTTGGCGGCGCACAGTTTGCCGCTCTCGTTGCTGCGTTTGGTACGCCTGTTGCCGTATCCAGCGTTCCTATGGCACAGGAGATGGGTGCCGATTCCGAGCTGGCGGGTCAGTTAGTCGTGTTCACGACCTTAACCTCCGCGGTCACGGTTTTTGTTACATCGGCACTGCTTCATCAAGTGGGTATTTTTTGATATAAATAAAAGGCGGTTCTTTCTTGAGCCGCCTTTTATTTAATAATTAATGTACATTTTCAGCATTTTGCACAAAATCCCTTTTGTTTTTTTAACACCGATAGGCTTTTTTTACTTAAAAATATCAAAAAAACAAAGATAAAAGTTTAGCTTTGTCAAAATAATTAAGGCGGCATTTTTTGGGCTGATGTAAAATGAGTCAACAATAAAATCAAGAAATGTGTCTTTATATATAATGAACAATATTACATTTAAGCAATACAGAAGCATTGATCTGTTTCTCTTTGGCGTATTGCTCGCTATATCCGAGGCTATCACAACAATAGCAACTAACAAATGGTTCCACGCGCAACCCATAGCAATATCAACCACCATAGTATTCATATGTATGGTCATGATGCGTTGGAGCGGGTTTGCGGCAATACACGCCGCTCTTGGCGGTCTGGTGTTTTGTATAGCATCGGGAGCCACCGCTCATCAATATCTTATTTATATAGTAGGAAATTGCTTTGCACTGATAGCTTTGATCTGGATAAAGCTGTTTGGTAAGGAAAAAATACGAAGCAGCCCCGCAATGCTTATACTCTTCACAGCAAGCGCTTATGTTATGATGCAGGTCGGCAGATGGCTTGTATCTCTCCCCTTTGAAGGAACACTCAGCACTCTGGTAGGATATCTTGCGTCAGATGTTATTTCTCTGATGTTTGCGATAGTGATAATGATACTGATGCGCAAGGTGGACGGTATGATAGAGGATCAGAAGTCCTATCTCTTCCGCCTGCAGAGAGAAAAGGAAGATAGTCAGCGACCCGCAGCACCTCTGGGCTACGGCGACGAGGACTAACAGTTTTACTTAATTTTGAATGATTAACAACGGAGGAAGCACGTTTATGAAAAAATTAGCATCCGATTATCTCGTTCTTGATGAAGCTACGGGTAGATTCCACGAGGATCCCGAGCAGGCCGTCAGGGATGATGTGGAAAAGCATTACTGGCTTAATGTAGGCCGCACAATACTAAAGGACTGGCGACTTTATCTTATGCTGGTGCCTATGCTTCTCGTATTCCTGTTTTGGAGATACTTCCCCATGTACGAGCTGCTGGGTTGCTTTAAGATCTACGATGCAAATAAGGATGTAGCAGATCAGTTCTACTCCGGATTCTCTTACTTTGTTGAGCTGTTCCGCGGTGATACAGATCTTTCTATGGAGTTCTGGAGAGCCTTCAGAAACACCTTTGTTATTTCCTTCTACGGTCTGTGCTTCGGCTTCCCTATGCCGATCATAATCGCTCTCTTCTTCAATGAGATCAAGTCCAATGTTGCAAGAAGTGTATATCAGGTGCTTACATATCTGCCCAAGTTCATGTCTACGGTTGTTATGACCACACTGATCACTATGCTGGTGCGTCAGTCGGCAGGAACGATCGGCATTGAGATGGGTGTCATTTCTCAGCTTATGTGCAATCTCGGTCTTATCACTCCCGAGGTCGGCAACGCGGGTCTGCTGAACAACCCCGACTTCTTCCGCGCCATCTATCAGATAAGCGGTATATGGGAGACGGCGGGCTATGATTCAATAGTATTCTTCGCTGCGATAATTGCTATTTCGCCCACAAGCTATGAGGCAGCGCAGATAGACGGCGCAGGCAAGATGGCGCAGATGAGATATGTTGTGCTTCCCTCTATTCTTTCTACCATAGTAATTATGCTTATCACCCGTATCGGATCTCTTCTTAATGTAGGTTACGAGAAGGTTCTCCTTCTTTACAATGATAATACATATGTGACCGCAGACGTTGTTTCCACCTTTGCACAGAGATGGGGTATGAACGCTCCCGTTCTTCAGGGTATATCAAGCTCGGCAGAGATGCTGAACAATGTGGTCGGCATGCTGCTGGTTATCGGTGCTAACACCATTGCCCGCAAGGCATCCGATGTTTCGCTCTATTAAGATAAGGAGGATTTCAGGTATGAAAAGAAAATTAGAAATATCCGAGCTTATCTTTAAGATACTAAGCTATTTGTTCCTTACGGTCTTTGCGATCTGTTGTCTTTATCCTTTTGTATATGCTATATCCTCCGCAATAAGCGGCAGCAGCGCAGTAGAATACGGCGAGATCATCCTCTTCCCCAAGGACATACAGTTTGAGGCCTTTAAGGATATGTTTGGTAACAACAAGTTCTGGGTTTCTTATGCAAACACTCTGTTCCTTACCTTCTACGGCACGCTTTGGGCTATGGGAGTTGCAATTCTCGGCGGCTATGCTCTCTCCAAAAAGAGACTGCTCTTCCGCAAGACCTTCAACTTCTTCCTCGTATTTACAATGTGGTTCTCTGCGGGTATCATTCCGCAGTACAGAAACTACCTTAACACCCAGGAGGTGTTCCAAGGTCTTGGTATCACCGACGATAAGTGGCTCGTAGTAATTGCCATGGGTATGGCGGCAATGAACATCATTCTTCTCCGTAACGCCTTTGAGGGTGTACCCTCCGAGATTGAGGAGGCAGCTATTGTTGACGGCGCTACCGAGATGCAGGTTCTCACCCAGGTTTATCTGCCTATGTCCAAATCCACCATCGCAACGGTTGCACTCTTCTTTGCAATCTCTCGTTGGAACGGATACTTCTGGGCAAGACAGATGATCACAAACACCAACGAGCAGCCCCTGCAGGTATTTATCCGTCTTCAGCTTGAGACCTTCCAGGATCCCGATCAGATGGCGGGCTGGGACAAGGTTTACGCTTCAGACTCTGCAATTTACGCTCTTATCGTTTGTGCAATTATTCCCATCCTCGTAATTTACCCCTTCATTCAGAAGTACTTTGCTAAGGGCGTAAATATGGGCGGTGTAAAGGAATAAGCCACATATTATATTTATTATTCATTTCAGTTACTTATTTTAGGTTATTATCGCAGCAAAATGCGCTTAATAATAAATTATTTTAATGGAGGAAACCCCCTATGACAAAAAACAGACTCCTCGCACTACTCCTTGCGCTCGTAATGCTTATGAGCGTAGTGCTTACCGGTTGTCAGCCTCCTGTTACCCCCGATAACGGCGGTAATGGTGACGGTGGTAATGGCGACGGTGGCAATGGCGGTAATGAAACCGTCGTAGACCCCAACGCTGAGAACTATGCAGCAGCAATAGCTCTCGCAAAAGAGTGGGGCACCGATGCATATCTCTATTATAAGCAGAGCGCTTATAACAGACTTATGAACTACTGGAAGAACCCCATAAGCAATGCTATCGCAGGCTACAAGCTTGAGTACGCTAAGGGCACCGAGCTCAGAATGGCTACCGGTTATAAGGATACCAAGACTGGCATCTCCTTTACATCTGACTCCGGCATTGGCGAAGGTATTACTCTTCCCGACGGCGTTACATATCACGTTGGCGATCTCAAGCCCACTTGGGTAGAGGTTCAGAACGTTCTGGGCGTTAAGCTCGTTGATAAGTTCTCCGGTGCTGGCTCCGCAGAGAAGGAGTACAATTTCTGGGCAGATAGACTTGGTGAGGTTGATATGATTTGCGGTACCGCTACTCAGCTTACTGAGGCCGGTGTTGCAGGCAAGATCGTTGACCTTTCTCTCTATCTTGATGCTATGCCTAACTTCAAGAAGTATCTTGATGATAACCCTATCGTTTACCTCTCTATCGTTGGTAGCGTTGAGACCGGCGCTATCTACTACGCTCCTTACTTTGACGGTGTTGATGATATTGAGCGTATGCCTCTTATGAGAACTGACTGGGTTGAAAAGCTCCTCAACGGTGAGGGCGAGTTCGCCGCTACCGCTTCTAATAACCTTAAGCCCGCTGCTTATACTCCCTACATGCCCACCGAGGGTAAGGTAGAGATTGATGCAGCAAGCAAGGATGGCTCCTCTGTTATCAAGCTCACTAAGGACTATGATGCAGCAGGCAACATTGTTGAGAACATGAACGAGGCACTTGCAGCTGGCACCGTTTCCGGTGTTCAGGCAGTTAATATGCTTCGTGAGTACATTGACAAGGCTTACAACGGCCACTATGGCACTAACAGAGCTGACCTCTTCATCGGTCAGGATGCAGCTTGGGACGCAGACGAGCTTGTAGCTCTTCTTCGTTGCGTAGTTGCTAACCCCCAGACTCTCAACGGCACTGACACTGTTCAGGGTATCTTCTCCAGAGAAGACGGCAACAACCAGAGAAAGGTTGATATGTTCCGTTTCGCAGGCACTCTCTTCGGCGTACGTGGTCTTGAGTCCAGACAGGATTACCTCTACATGGGTACCGATGGCAAGCTTCACGATGCACGTCAGGAGGAGGACACCTACTTTGCACTCGCTAAGATGAATGCAATGGTAGAGGAAGGCCTTATCTCCGACTCCTTCGTAAAGAATGAGAACGTTAAGAGCGAAAATATGCTCGCTAAGGACACAGGCTTCATGCACTACGACTACAACCAGACCCAGACTCTTCTCAACGAGACTAAGCTCAACGGCAAGGGCGAAGACACTACCGATACCGGTGAGAAGTACATGGCAGTTATGGTTCCCGTTGCTCGCTGGTACGACGGCTCTGACGAGAATGGCGTATACATGAGATTTACCGAGTCCTGGAGATCCGTTAAGACTGACGCTTGGGCAATCTCCAAGGCAGGTGTAGGCGATGACAAGAACAAGCTTGATGCAGCTCTTGCTCTTATTGACTATGCATACTCTCCTGAAGGCCAGATCCTTATGTCCTACGGTCCCGATGCTTTCATCAAGACCAACGCAGACGGTTCTTATGTAACCTTCAACTTCAACGGTAAGCAGATGCCCGTTATCTCCGATGAGACCTACGCAGCACTTTGGGATCTCGCAGGCGGTAACTACACCAACTTTGCACGTTACTATCTCGGTTCCACTCTTTCCTTCGTAAAGAGCCAGGCGTTTGAGTATCAGTGCACTCACATCGTTGGTAAGGAGGGCGCAGGTAACATCTCTACCGCGATCGGTCTTGGTCTTATCAAGCATCCCGCTCTTGAGATTACCGATAACCCCTGGTACTCCATCATTCCTACATCTCTTCCCACCACTCAGCCTGAGAACGATGCAATCGCACTTCTTACTAACCTTTCCACAAAGGGTAAGTACTCTCAGTCCAGTGGCAACTCTAACCTTCTTCTTGACATCATTTGCCAGGGCTTCTCTGCACTTGATGAGCAGTAATTAGCAATTCCGACAGAGGGGGCTCGCCCCCTCTGTCTACCAAAAAAAACGCACAAAGCATCACTATTTTTCCTAACAACCGTTTCTTTTACATAACAGATAAAATCTTTGGGCCGTCGTTTTCTGACGGCGGATTGGAAAGTACTATGTATAAATTACAAATGAAGCTCCAGAGAATAATCACATTTCTCTGTATCGCGGCAGCCGCACTTGCCTTTATATATTCCCTCGGTGTTATGACCGATGTTTATTTCCTCTACAAGCTTGAGGCAGTAGATATAAGCGTTATCGGTTATGACTCTATTCCCGGCTCCGAGGTCTTTTATGATATGCAGCCCTTCAACCAGACACTGACTACGGCCTGCATTGCTCTCATCGTTCTCGGCGTGCTTTGCCTTGTTGCAAACAACCACACACGCAGAAGATATTACTTTGCAAACTATTGCACAACCATAATCAGCTCCATAGCTAACATCGGCGTGGCTATCTGGGGCATTATCAGTGTGCTTGAATATAAAAATCAGTTCCTTAATGTAGAGTTTGAGGTTCTTCAGGAAATTGTTGAGGTAGTTCCCGAGTTTGTTCTTACCTCCAACGGCATAGACCCCTCAAACCTTGCAGGTCCTTACTCCACATTCTGGTTTGATATTTGTGTTGTTGTATTCCCTATTCTCATAATCGCAGCTCTGCTCAATGTTGCAAATATGATATTCAAGACCGTTCTTATGAAGAACGAAAAGGAACTTCTTGAGAAAGGAGAGAACTGATATGCCTAACATCACCGATGTAAAAAGCGACCGTATGAGATATACAAAAAACAAGATTTCTGCAACGCTCTCGTATGTAGCTATCCTGTTTAATGCGTTTTATTTTGTTTCTGTGTACAGCTCTGACGTGGGCAAGTATTACTACACACTTCAGATCGGCATCTCCGTAATCTACAATCTTCTCTTTATGCTCTTTACCTTCCTTGGCTCTGAGGGAGTTAAATCCTATGACTACAAGTTCTCTGCTCTGCTGATTGGACTTGGCGTTATGCAGATCGTACGTATCTTTGGTATTCCGATCTCTGCATATAACACCTTTATTAAGGTTGGTACAAAGACTCTGCAGGTAATGACCTACGATCAGTTGATACTCTGCATCGTATGTCTCTCTGTTTCTGCTATCTGTGCAATAGCGGGTGGCGTGATCGGCGTTCTTAAGACCAAAAAGCTGAAAGATTACGAGAAGACTCTCGTTCAAGATTAAAGAAAGGATTTTTCTTAGTATGGCTTCTTTAAGTTTGAAAAATCTAAACAAAATATATGACAACAACGTTCAGGCAGTCTTTGATTTCAACATTGATATTAAAGACGGCGAGCTGATCGTTCTTGTCGGCCCCTCCGGCTGTGGCAAATCCACCACCCTTCGTATGGTTGCAGGCCTTGAAGATATTTCCTCCGGCACGCTTATCATTGACGGCAAGGATGTTACCCAGATGCCTCCCAAGGACAGAGATATCGCTATGGTATTCCAGAACTATGCGCTTTACGCACATATGACTGTTTACGAGAATATGGCGTTCTCCTTGACTCTTCTTCACGAGAATCCCAATGTTATTCACGAGAAGGTTATGGCTGCGGCTGAGATCCTCGGCCTGACAGACCAGCTTAACAAAAAGCCCAAGCAGCTCTCCGGTGGTCAGCGTCAGCGTGTTGCGATGGGTCGTGCTATCGTTCGTACACCCAAGGTATTCCTCTTTGACGAGCCCCTCTCCAACCTTGATGCAAAGCTCCGCGGCGCTACAAGACGAGAGATCCTTCTGCTCCACAAGAGACTTGGTGCCACAATGCTCTACGTTACCCACGATCAGACAGAGGCTCTTACCCTGGCTGACAGAATCGTGTGTATGTCTATGGGTTATGTTCAGCAGATCGGTACTCCCCTTGAGCTGTACGATACCCCCGCTAATGTATTTGTAGCGAGCTTTATCGGTCTGCCTCCCATGAACTTCTTTGATGCTACCGTAGATGCGGAGAACGCAAGACTGCTCCTTGATGGCGGTCAAAGCGTTGGACTCTCTGATGATGAGGCAGCTCTTCTCTACCCCTACAATGAAAAGACGATCACCCTCGGTGTCCGTCCCGAGAATATTGTTATCGGCGACGAGGTGAAGATGAAGGTAAACAACTGTGAAAACCTGGGTCAGACCACCCTGGTTCACGGCACTATGGACGGTCACAAGATCACTGCTAAGCTGCGCGAGTGGTGTAACTATAAGCACGGCGAGGAGATTACCGTTTCCTTCAACCGCAAGCATTTCTTTGACAAGGAAACCACCAACGCTATAAGATAAGGAAAGTGTGATATGAAAAAACAGAAATCTAAAAACATATTCAAAGCATTTGGCGCTTGGTTAAAGGAGAGCGTGCGTAAGTTCTTTGTTGCTCTGAAGAAGAATCCTCAGCTCATTCCTCTTACTGCACTTATCGTTACATTCCTTCACTATTCGCTGAATCTTACCCACATTTCCGATACCACCGTAACACTTGCCGGACCGAATATGGGCTTTGCTGCATTTGTTTCTATGCTGGCATTGCTTCTTTCCTTCGTGTGTATGCTTAACGCCTTCCCGAAGCGTCAGAAGCCCAGAATTACTATGATTCTCGTTATGGTAGTTCTCTACGGTGCAGTAATCTTCGCTGAAAATCATTATCTTACCTGTATTAACAACGCCACAAACCGCGAGGTTGATCCCGTTGTTCTCACAGACTTTATGATAAAGGCTCGCGATACCGTTTCCGTCAATATCATCCTTGTTGGTATAACCGCTGTTCTTATGCTTCTGGAGCCCGTTGTTGCAAAGCTCCTTAAGAAGATAAAGACCTCTATTGATGTTGAAGAGGGTGAGGAAATTGCCGAGATAGATATTTCCGAAGAGGAATAATTCAAAAAATGTCAAAAGAAAACAAAAACAAAGCCACGGATTCAAAATCATCGCAGAGCGGATATGACCTGAACAGATCTGCGGTTGACCGCCTTGTTAACGCCAATAAGAAAACCTATTCCGACAGCAAGGCAGATCCCGGCAAGCAGTATAAATCAAAGGGATTTCTTGACAGGATTCCCTCTCCCGTTAAAGCGCTGTTCATCAAGTTCTGGTTCAACGGAGCGGTTTGCTTCTTCATTTTTTGGGGACTGAGCTTATATGTTCCTTCCTTCTGGGATATGTCGTTTATTATGGCGATAGTTTTAGGTATGGTAAACGATCTGCTGGTAAATAACGCCTTCCGTTTCTTTGCCGTAACTCCCGGAAGCAACGATAAATGGATGATGTTCCCCAAAAAGAAGTTCTGGACCTTTTTTGCAAACATCATTTACTCCTTTGTGGTTCTGGCTGTGGTTATTACCCTGTACGGAGTTATTAATCTCGTAGTATTTATGGGTGTTGAGCCTATACTGTTCGGACTGCTTTATATGGCGGTGGATATGATGTTTATCGGAATGAAGAATCTTCTTCTCAAGATTATATCGGACGCTAAGGAAAAGGTAGACTCAAAATGATCAAAACTCTTTTTGTCTCTTCAACATCGGCCTGTTTTGAATGGCAGAACGATCTTCCTTACTACAAGGAAAAGAAATACGATATTTTACTCAACGGTGCAAAGGTATATTCAGGAGATTCAAATGTATTTTCTCTCTTTAACCTGCGCCCCGACACAGAATATACAATAACCTCTCCCGGCACTCGGGGTAAGGTTAATTTCAAAACAAAATCCGAGGCTGCAGCCATCAACGTTCGTGATTTTGGTGCAATGGGTGACGGTGTTACAGATGACACCGTTGCCGTGCAGACAGCTATAAACTGTCTACCGAAAGGTGGCAGGCTCTATTTCCCAAAGGGTACATATCTCGTTGCCCCGTTGTGTCTTAAGAGCCATATCACTCTTGATATTCCAAAGGATTCCTGTATTTTAGGCTCTGCCGACAGAGCAAGGTATCCTGTTATTCCCGGCGTAACCGTTGATATGGTGACAGGTGAGGAGCATCACTTCGGTGTTTGGGAGGGCAATGCGGTTCCCATGCATCAAGCACTTATTTTTGCTGAGCATTGTGAGGATATTACCATCGTTGGTCAGGGTATGATAAACGGCAATGCGCCCGAGGCGGGATGGTGGATCAATGTAAAGGAACAACCAAACGGTCGCCCCAGACTTATGTTCTTCAATCGCTGTGAGGCTATACAGGTCCACGGCATACGCGCCTGTGATGCGGCATCCTGGCAGATGCATCCCTACTTTTCCCGTAATGTAGGCTTCTATGATATGTTTATCTCTGCCCCCAAGGATAGTCCCAACACAGATGCAATTGACCCGGAGGCCTGTGATGTGGTTAACATTATCGGCTGTCGCTTCAGCGTTGGTGATGACTGTATCGCTATAAAGTCGGGAAAGATTGATATCGGCCGCAGATTCAAGCAGCCTGCAAATAAGTATACCATCCGTAACTGTCTTATGGAGTTCGGACACGGTGCAGTCACTCTCGGCAGCGAGATGGCGGGCGGTGTTACTAATCTGACGGTCAACCGTTGTGTGTTCAGACAGACCGACAGAGGTCTGCGTATCAAGAGTAGACGCGGACGCGGTAAGGATGCCGTTATTGACGGCGTGGTTTTTGAAAACATTAAGATGGAGCGCGTGCTTACGCCCATCGTAATAAATATGTGGTACAACTGCTGTGACCCCGACAGAAACTCAGAGTATGTCTGGTCAAGAGAGCATCTGCCCGTTGACGAGCGCACTCCCTACCTCGGCAGCTTTACCTTCAGAAATATGGAGTGCCTTGACTGTGAGGCAGCTGCCTGCTACTGTGACGGTCTGCCTGAAAGACCCATTGAAGAGATAACACTTCAGAATATTACATTCACCTTCTATGAGAATGCACAGCCCTCTAAGCCCGCTATGCGTGAGTTTATGGAGGACTTCTGCCGCGTAGGAATGTACTTTGACAACATAAACCGTCTCCACATTGATAATGTTAACATCAGCGGCGTCATTGGTGACGAGCTTATACTCAACCATATCGGAGAGCTTACACACAAGTAAAAGGGGGAGCCTATGCAGGGTAATAACGCCTATACAAATATTGATAAATATATAGACAGACTTATTACCGAGTCTACTCCCGACCTTCCCATATGGAATATTGAGAGTATCAGACAGGGTAAGAAGCCCCATTGGAACTACATTGACGGCTGTATGATCACCTCTCTGCTTCAGATGAGTGAGATCAGCGGAGATAAAAAGTACTTTGACTTTGCCGAGCGCTTCATTGACTACTATGTAGCCTATGACGGATCAATTCTCGGCTATGATATTGAAAAGTACAACCTTGACGATCTGAACGAGGGACGAGTTCTCTTTGAGCTCTATCGCAAGACCGGTAAGGAAAAATATCGCCTGGCAATAGAGAATCAGAAAAAACAGCTTGACGGGCAACCGAGAACCAATACCGGCAACTTCTGGCACAAGCTGATCTACCCCCACCAGATATGGCTTGACGGCATATACATGGCTCAGGTTTTCAGCACGCTTTATGCCAAGGAGTACGGTGGCAAAAACTACTCAGATATGCTCTCGCAGATAAAAAATGTAAACAATTATATGCAAGATAAGGCTACCGGGCTCTACTTCCACGGCCTTGACTGCTCAAAATCTATTTTCTGGGCAGATAAGGAAAGCGGCTTGTCAAAAAACTTCTGGCTGCGATCTATCGGCTGGTTTACCGTTGCACTCGTTGATATAATTGAGATAATTGATGACGAGGCAGCAAGAGGCGAGCTTGTAAAAATCTTCTCCGGTCTTATAAGCAGCATTACTGCATTCCGTGATGAGAGCGGACTCTACTGGCAGGTTGTGAATCAGCCTCACAGAGAGGGTAACTATCTTGAAACAAGCGGATCATCTATGATCGCTTATGCTCAGCTCAAGGGCGCAAGGCTTGGGGTTCTTGACCCTAAATATACCGAGCTTGGCAAGCAGACCTTTGACGGTATATGCGAAAGATACCTTACCGTCAGCGATGGCGGTGAGCTTAATCTTGGAGGCATCTGCCTTGTGGCAGGTCTCGGACCTGAAAACAATCTCCGCCGTGACGGCTCATATGAGTATTACATCTCCGAGCCTATAGTTGAGAACGACGCCAAGGGAGTTGCTCCCTTCGTGCTTTGCTATACCGAGATACTCAGAACAAGAGGAAATAACTAATGAAGCTGATGATTCGCGCTCACGACCTTGGTGTCAAGGGGGAAGGAGCGGTGGCGTGTGCTGTTGCCGAAAAGAGACTTTCTGGCGTTCAGCTTGTGGTCTACAAGTGTACCGATGATGTAAAATATGAGTCTGGTGCTATAACTCCCTCCCGCGCCGCAGAGATCGGTGCGACACTAAAAAGTGGCGATGTAGAGGTGCCTCTTATCGGTGCGTATTTTAACCCTGTGCATCCAAGCGAGGAAAAAATTACCCGCGGCATTGCGGTGTTCAAGGATTATCTTGATGTGGCGGGTGAGCTCGGATGTGATGCGGTGGGCTCCGAGACAGGCTCCTACAATGGTGACCCCTGGATATATCATCCTATGAACCACTCGGACGAAGCACTTGACAGAGTGGTTGAGACCTTCTCCGATCTTGCCGACTATGCTGCAAAAAGAGGCAGATATATCGGTATGGAGGGTGCTTTCGGTCATGTGTGTCACACTCCCGAGAGACTTGCCGAGGCGGTGCGCCGCATTGGCAGAGATAACATCAGGATCATATTTGACCTCTATAATTATCTTGATATTTCCAATGTTGATTCTGCCTACGATATTCTTGACCGCGGTCTTGAGATCTTCGGGGACAGCATACTTCTCTTCCACATAAAGGACTTTGTCATAGAAAACGATAAGCTCAGACAGGTCGGCGTGGGTCACGGAGTGCTTGACTATGGCAGAATACTGAAGAAAATATACTCCAAAAACCGAGATGCTATACTTGTGCTGGAGGGTACAACGGGCGAGGATATTGAATACGCGGTATCCTATTTACTTAACATAATTAACGAAATAAATTAATCAACCTGAAAGGAATGATTAAATATGGCATATCTTTCACTGCAAGGAATTAACAAAATCTATCCTAACGGATTCCACGCTGTACACGACTTTAACCTTGACATTGAGCAGGGTGAGTTTATCTGTCTCGTAGGTCCGTCCGGCTGCGGTAAGTCCACTACCCTGCGTATGATCGCAGGTCTTGAGAATATCAGCAAGGGTGACTTCCTCATTGACGGCGTACGCGCCAACGAGATGGGCCCCAGAGAAAGAGAGATAGCGATGGTATTCCAGAGCTATGCGCTCTACCCTCATATGTCGGTTTATGACAACCTTGCCTTTGGTCTTTCACTTCAGGGTGTTGATGACGATGTTATTGACGAGAAGGTACATAATATTGCAAGAATACTCGGTCTTACCGATTATCTGGACAGAAAGCCGAGAGCTCTCTCCGGCGGTCAGCGTCAGCGTGTTGCCGTAGGTCGTGCAATTATCCGTAAGGTTGGTATTTTCCTTATGGATGAGCCTCTCTCCAACCTTGATGCAAAGCAGAGAGTTACCATGCGTTCTGAGATCACCGACATTCACCGCAAGGTTGGCTCTACTACCATATATGTAACCCACGATCAGACCGAGGCTATGACTATGGCTGACAGAATCGTGGTTATGAAGGACGGATATATTCAGCAGGTTGGTACTCCCTATGAGCTTTACTTTAACCCTGTAAATATGTTTGTTGCCGGATTTATCGGAGAGCCTCCTATGAACTTTGTTCGCTCGGATGTAAGCGGTGATGGCACTATCAGAGTTCTCGGCAGAGATGTTCCCCTCTCGGCTATCGTTTCTGATGAGACTGTGGCGAGCTATCTTAACAAGCCTGTGGCTCTCGGATTCCGCCCTGAGGGAATTGTTCTCGGCGAGCAGCCCGACTCCTATGTATTTGAGGCTACCGTTGATCTTACCGAGCTTCTCGGTGACAACACCAATGTATATGTAAGCGACGGCGACACAAACCTTATCCTTAAGGTTGATCCCCACGATACTCCTGCTATGGACGAAAAGATCACCTTCTCTGTTCCCTACGAGAACGCCTATCTCTTTGACGGCGAAAGTGAGCTTGTCATTTCCAAGAAGTAAAATAAAAAAAGCAGACCGCAAGGGTCTGCTTTTTTTGTTAAAAAACGGTTTATACCTTTTTATATTCGTAGAGCTTGTACATTTTTCTCGCCGTATTGCCGGCGTAGAGAAGATTAAATATTTTTTGCTCACCCCTCGTCAGCTCACCTATAAGCCTTGTGGGTGTCATATCCAGCTCGCCCACATATTCCATACCAGTTATAGCAAGAGAGGTGGGCTCGTCCATTCCGTAAACCTGTGTCACACCCACATCGTTTATGGGGTTTTTTATTTTGGACATTTTTGCGGCAAGAGTAGTATAGCAATCCATAAGAAGATAAACTCTGCCAAAACGTCCCCAAATGTTGCTAAACAGCAACGACAGCTCGTTGGGAGTGAGATACATACTCACACCCTCCATAATTACTATGGCGACATCACCCACAACCGAATCAAGGACGTTCTTCTCCCGTGCATCGCCACAAAGCATAATATAGCTCTCGCTATCGGTATAATACTTTCTTCTCTCGCAGATAACATCAACAAAGTCTATGTCATACCAGCGGTGCGCTCCGCCTACCCTCTCTACTCTGCTATCAAGTCCGCAGCCGATATGAATCACTGTGGCACTCGGGTTTTCAAGAAGCCTGTCCCTTGTCCAATCGTCAAACACCCTGGCGCGCATACCCATATAGTATGACAGCCATTTTGATTTGGATTTTCCGCGAAGGGCAAAGCCCTCGCTCTCCCATATTCTCTCCGCTGTCTTGTCCTCAAGAATGATACCGTTTTTGCTGACATATGACTTGCCGAAAAGAGGGATATACAGTGTCTTGTTTACTTCATTCATCTTATGTACTCCGAAAGATATTCCTTAGTGTTTTCAACCATCTCATCAAAGAGAGCTCTGGCGGTGGGGATATCAAGACCTACAAGAGGATCGTTCACAAAGGCCTTGAATGCCAGATCAAGATCTCTCTCCCCGGTAGCTCTCGCCATAATGAGCTGTGAATCAGCCGAACGGGAAACCAGCTGCCATACTCCCTCGGGTACTTCACCCGCAAAGACCGGATCAACCGCATCGTCGCGGAAGGTAGCATTGGTCTCAACGATCAGACCGAGAGGAAGATTGGGGATCTGACCTCTGTTGGGTAGGTTTACGTTGGTGATAAAATCTTCAAGGCCGAGCAGAGCGCGGATCTGTCTTACACCGTCCTCCCCCGTGTTCTCTATTTTTACCTCCTCAGCACCGGTACGAAGACGCTCACTGCGTGCGCGTCTCTCACAAAGGTCGCCCTTCCGATAGCTGACAGGAGTGCGGGCAAAGCCCCAGTCAAGCACCTGTCTGTCATCCTTGAGATACCAGCTGCCCTCGCAGAACTCGGCAAGGTGTCTGTCACCCGCCGCAGCAATAACACCGTATCTGCGGTATAGATCAAACTTTACTCTATGAGCGCACTCAAAGTAAGAGTCGGGGTTTTCCTTTGGCAGACCGTCCTTATAATGTCTTTCAACAAAGTCGGCATATATTTTGTTTACGTCATAATTATGATATCTTGCATCTGTGATCCAGGTAAAGTGATTTACGCCCACCACATTTGTCTTTATTGCTCTGTGGTCGGCAACCTCCTCACCCGTTGCCTCTCTTATAGCCTTGGCTATCACCCTCTGAGCGCCAAACACCTCGTGGCAGCAGCCAAACGCCTTTATCTTCGGGAAGGTGTCATAAAGCGCCCTTACACAGAGTGCCATAGGGTTGGTGTAATTGATTACCCAGGCGTTCGGACAATGCTCCCTGATCGCTGCAGCAATGACCTCCATCATAGGAACGGTACGAAGCGCGCGGATAATTCCACCGGGTCCCGTAGTATCTCCTACGGGCTGGAAAATACCGTATTTCTCAGGAGTATGTACATCGCTCTCCATCTCATCAAATGTGCCGGGCAGAATGGATATTACAACGAAATCCGCGCCGCAAAGAGCCTCGCCAATACTGCGTCGGGCGCGATATATCCACCTAGACTTTGCACCCTCTGCATCATTAAATCTGTTGCCTATTATCTCATTGTGGCAGGCCGCCTCATAATCAATGTCATATAAGTCAACATATCCGCTGATATCCTCGGCTACCGCAAGGTCGCTCATAAGCTTCCACGCCCAGCCACGAGAGCCACCGCCTATATAGGCGATCTTTATTTCACTTACGCCGCTGTCGGTATATTTCATATGCATATCCTCCCGTATTTATCTAATATCATTATATATCAATAAAATCCTTATCACCTTAAAAAATATAGCATTTTTAGTCTTTTTCCTTGATTTTTTTGATATTTTGTGCTAAAATATATTTATCTTTTATAAAGAGGCGGTCCTGTATGGAACAAAAAATAAGCGGAAAAATAGAAAATTATTACTTCAGCAAGGCGATTGGCCGCAGATACAGCGAGTCAACCCAGCACTATCACCCTCACTACGAGATTTACTATATGAAGGACGGCAGCTGCCGCTACTTTATAGATGACCGTGCCTTTGAGGTAGAGGCGGGAGACGTGATATTTATCCCCAAGGGAATCATCCACCGCACAAATTATACGACCGCATCTCACAGCCGTCTGCTCATAAACTTCACCGAGGAGTATATCCCTGAGGATGTGATGAAAAACATCAGCAACGCAAGATATCTCTATCGCTCAAGAGAAATTGCCCGCGGAATTGAGGAGCTGTTTAACAAGATAGACAGAGAGTATTCTCACCCCGATGAATATACAGAGTCGCTTCTCCGCTGTCACACAGCAGAGATGTTCTATCTCATACTTCGTCACCCCGGATCTCTTGAGGAGGCTACTACCGGCAATGAGCTTGTTGACAACATAGTAAAATATATAAAGAAAAACTATATGAGCGACATAAAGCTCTCGGGCGTGGCAAAGATGAAATCTGTCAGCCCCGAGCATCTTTCCAGAACGTTCAAGTCATGCACAGGCTTTGGCTTTAACGAATATGTGACCCTGCTCCGCCTTCGTAAGGCAGAGGAGATGATAAAGTGCGAGCCAAGCAAGACCATCAGCGAAATAGCCTACGAGTGTGGATTTAATGACGGAAACTATTTCTCCTATAAGTTTAAGAAAATGTACGGCATTTCACCTATAAAAGCAAGGGCGGATGCCACAAAATAATTAGAGTGAAAAAGCGGTTTTGAGAAAAACCGCTTTTTATTTATTTGAGTGACTGAATAAACCTGACGGCAGACATAGCATCCTTGCCATAGAAGTCCGCGCCAATTTTTCTCGCATATTCTTCGTTAAGCACTGCGCCTCCAACGAGTATTCTGCACTCGGGGACACGATCGCGCAGGAGCTTGACAGTATCCTCCATAGCGGGCAGAGTGGTCGTCATAAGTGCGCTGAGACCCACAAACTCAGCACCGACAGATAATGCAGTATCTACTATTTTTTCTGCCGATACATCCTTGCCGAGATCTGTTACGTCATAGCCGTAATTTTCAAGAATAAGCTTCAGAATATTCTTACCTATATCGTGGATATCGCCCTTTACGGTTGCAAGCACTATTCTTGTTCCACCCTTACGCTCTGCGGTTGATGCTGACCTGATAACCTCAAATGCAGCTCCCGCCGCCTCGGCACTCATAAGCAGACCCGGGAGATAGACCGTCTTTTTCTCAAAGCCCTCACCCACATCATTAAGGGCGAGGATTATCTGACCGTTAATAATGTCAAGGGGATCGGTTGTCTTTATCAGTTCTCTTGCAAGTGATGCGGAAAGCTCTCTCATACCCTTGATGATTGCAGACTTAAGATCGGTAATATTCTGTTCTGTCACCTGCACGCCGCCTGACACGGAGGCAATATATCCCTCAAAATCGCTATCAAATCCACCGAGGGCAAGATAGCTGTGATACGCACTCATAACCGCCTCGGAATATGGGTTGATAATAGCGGCGGACAGACCGTTGTTCATAGCCATAGTCAAATATGCCGCATTAAGTCGGTCGCGCTCGGGGAGACCGAAGGACACGTTTGATATACCGAGAATCGTTCTTGCGTGGAGCTGCTCGTTGATCATTCTGAGCGCGCGGAGTGTCTCGCGAGCGGCGTTCTTATCCGCACTTACCGCCATAGCAAGAGGGTCAAAGACAATATTTTTCCTATCAATTCCCCATTTTTTTGCCTCGCGGAGAATCTTTTTGGCAATCTTCAGCCTATCCTCTGCTCTGTCGGGTATTCCACCCTCGTCAAGTGTCAGGGCAACCACAACACCGCCGTATTTCTTAACCAGTGGGAAAACAGACGCCATACTCTCAGCCTTACCGTTAACCGAATTGATCATAGCCTTGCCGTTATAGCGGCGGAGAGCAGATTCCATAGCTACGGGATCCGAGCTGTCTATCTGAAGGGGAAGATCGCATATCTCCTGTAAACGGCAGACTGCATCAGTAAGCAGTTTTGTCTCGTCAATACCGGCAATACCCAGGTTTACATCAAGTATCGCAACGCCCGACTCCTCCTGGCAGACAGCCTCTCTGAGAATATACTCCATATTCCCGGACTTTACCGCCTCTCTGAATCTGGGCTTGCCTGTGGGATTTATCCTTTCTCCGATAAGCGTAGGTCTCTCTCCGATCCTAACGGAGTGGGTATATGATGACACTACTGTGTCGTTTTTCTTGGTAATTGCGGCGACAGATGTATGAGAGATTGCAGAGGAAAGTGCGCTGATATACTCAGGAGTTGTTCCACAGCAGCCACCCACCGCGCGAACACCCTCTATGACCAATGGAACGATCTGAGCCGCAAAGTCTGACGGCGAAAGATTATATACCGTATTTCCGTCTACCACCTCGGGAAGTCCGGCGTTAGGCTTAAAAATAACAGGCAGGGAGGAATACTCAAGATACTCTCTCACCACGCCCGAGAGTGCCGAGGGACCAAAGGAGCAGTTAACGCCTATGGCATCCGCGCCCATACCCTCAAGAAGTGCCACCATAGCGGCAGCATCGGCGCCTGTCATAAGCTTGCCGTCCTCACCGTATGCACAGGAAACGAAAACGGGGAGCGTGGAGTTTTCCTTGGCGGCGAGAAGCGCCGCCTTTGTCTCATAGGAGTCGGACATGGTCTCTATGAAAATAAGATCAACCCCGGCTATGACACCGGCTCTTACCGTTTCTGCAAAAACAGAGACCGCGTCCTCAAAATCAAGGTCGCCAAGAGGAGAAAGCATCCTGCCCGTAGGTCCGATGTCAAGTGCAATCCACTTTTTCTGCTCACCTATGCTCTCTTTCTTAGCAGATTTTGCATTATTTACCGCGCAAGAGATGATATTCTCCAGCTCTCCGGAGGAATAATGAAGTCTGTTTGCACCGAAGGTGTTGGTAAGCACAATATTTGCGCCCGCGTCAAAGTATGCGCGATGAATGTCGCGGATTATGTCGGGATGAGTAATGTTCCAGCCCTCTGCTCTCTCGCCCACAGAAAGACCGCGGGACTGAAGCAGCGCACCCATACCACCATCAAGAACAATTGTATTTTTTCTAATATATTCGGTAACTTTCACTTGTTTTACCTCAAAAAGTAAGCTTTACTTTACATTTTTAATACCAAAAATAGCTGTAACTGATTTTGTCGGTGTCATAAACAGATTTTCTCCGAGGGACACACCTATCCTCTTGTATGAATCAAGGACTGCAAAAACATCCCTCTGAAATTCAAGCGGCAGATCTCCGTAGCCCGGGCTGAATCTGCGGGTTATTTCCGCCCCCGAGATTGCTGCACGCTCTGAGATATCAAGACAAAATGCATCACACAGAGCCTCTACTCTCTCGCTGCCCAGCGCCTGTAAAAGCACCGCGCGGGAGGGAGATGTAAGCGAGTATCTTGAGATCAGCCTGTCAATATCCACACCGACGGTAGCGCAGAAAATAACGGCTCTATCGCAGTCGCAAAGAACCTTTTTCAGGGACGATGAGCTTATTCTTGCAAAACCGATGTCTATCTCCGTATCGGTCACATTTACCTCAAACTCACACCAGCAGACCCTGTATGAAAGTCTGTCTTTTATCTCACTGATACAGTCGGAAAGCATCGCATCTATATCCGATGTCCCCTCTATCACTCCTGCATATCGCAGAACCTCTCGTCTGTCTATATCCGGGGGAGAATAGCTTTTGGTTTTTACGGTTATTTCTTTCATTTTTCTATCACATCCGAAAGATTGGTCATTATAGCTCGCGCCACATCAGGCTTGTTCATAGAGTAAACATGCACATTATTAACGCCTCTCTCATATAGGTCGGCTATCTGTCGGGTGGCATAATCTATACCTGCCGCTCTCATTGATTCGGGATCAGCAGAATATTTTTCCACCATATTCAGAAACTCCCCCGGCATATATGAGCCTGAGAGCATAACAACGCGATCCACCTGAGACACCGATGTGATCGGCATAACCCCCGGTATTATAGGCAGATCAATGCCTGTTTTATTTGCCCTCTCAACAAAGCTGTAATAAAGCCTGTTGTCAAAGAACATCTGAGTGGTGAGAAAATCAAGTCCGCACTCCACCTTATACTTAAGGTTTATCAGATCCCTCTCGGCAGACTCGCTCTCAGGATGACCCTCGGGATAGCAGGCGCCGCCAACAGAAAAGCATCCCGCCTCCCTCAGCTGCTCTACCAGCTCGTAGGCGTATCTGTATTCTCTCGGATAATCTGCATCCTTTGGAACATCTCCGCGCAGAGCCATTACATTTTCAATACCGAGCATCTTCATATCTCTGATTCTTTCCTCTACGATTTCTCTTGTAGATGAAACGCAGGTCAGATGCGCCAGGGAGGGAACGCTATATCTTTCTTCTATATTCCTTGCAATGTCAAGAGTATATCTGCTTCTGCCACCGCCCGCGCCATATGTAACACTCATATAAACCGGGCCGAGAGCGGCAATCTCCTCTGTGGCGCGGCGTATACTGTCAAATCCGGTGTCGGTCTTTGGAGGAAATACCTCAAAGGACATCGTTCTTTTATTTTTCTTTAATATCTCGGATATTTTCATAGCTTCACCATAATGTTTTGATAAACTAATTATATCATTTATTTTGCCACGATACAAGTATGTATATCAAAAAACCGCCCCATTTATTTGGAGCGGTTGTTTTTTTAGTTGTGATTGGCAGTGGCTACGACATCTGCACCCGTGTCGCATACATTCTCAATAATAACGTCACCTATTCTGAGCGCGTCCTTGGCAACAACGGCATTGATCGCCGCCATAACCTCAAACATCTTGCCCTTTGGGATAGTAGTATTGGTTTTTACTGCAACAACATCGCCACCCTCACATCTGACGGTGGAGGTAACTGTTCTCTTGGGATTTGTGCATTCGTCGTTGGCATAGCCTACGCCTCTCTTGCAGAAGTTACCCTCTACGGAAATGGGAGCTCCATTGTCATCAAGAGTGACCTTCATCTGACAGCCACGGGGGCAAACTATACAGGTTAATTCTCTGATCTTAGACATATCCTTGCCTCCTTACTGCTCTATTGCAAAGGAAAGCTCACCGCCCGAGAGCGAGGAGATGATTTCCTTAGTTAATTCAACCTTCTCCATCTCTGCGGGAGCAAGGCGTTGCTTTTTCTTGGAAATAATAACCCTGTCGCCGTCACGCACAACGATCTTGGCATCACGGTAAACATCGGCAACTCTGAAATATACAGAGGTATTCTCTATCTTGGTAAGTCTCTGAGGAACGGTGTAACGAACTCTGCCGTCGGTCTTAAGTTTTACGGAAACCTGCTTTTCGCTTCTGCCGGCGATATAGTCAGCGGCAGCCTTGCCCGCAATGGCAGACTCCTCCGAAACATAGTCAACAAGGTCGTGAACGTGAAGAACATTTCCGCAAGCGAAGATGCCCTCTATCTCGGTTTCTCTCTCACCGTTAACGCTTGCTCCTCCTGTAACTCTGTCAAGAGTAATACCCGCGCCCTTGGTAAGCTCGTTCTCGGGGATAAGACCGCAGGAGAGAAGCAGGGTGTCGCAAGGAATGTACTCCTCGCTCTCCTTAATGGGTCTGCGATTTGCATCAACGCGTGCAATGGTAACGCCCTCAAGACGCTCTCTGCCGTGGATGTTAACTACCGTATGGCTGAGACGGAGAGGAATGTTAAAGTCATTAAGACACTGCTCAATATTTCTGGCAAGACCGCCGGAATAAGGCATAAGCTCGCAAACAGCCTTTACCTCCGCGCCCTCAAGGGTCATACGGCGCGCCATAATAAGACCAATATCACCCGAGCCGAGAATAACAACCTTGTGGCCGGGCATATATCCCTTCATGTTAACGAACTTCTGTGCAGTACCCGCGGTGTATATGCCCGAGGGGCGGTGTCCTGCAATATTGAGTGCGCCCTTGGGTCTCTCACGGCAGCCCATAGCGAGAATAACCGCGCCTGCCTCAACGGTAAAGATACCCTCGTCGCTGTTCATAGCGGTCACTACTCTGTCGGGCGAAACCTCAATAACCATAGTATTGAGCATATAGGAAATACCCTTTTCGCTTACCATCTTCTCATATCTGTAAGCGTACTCGGGGCCGGTAAGCTCCTCACCAAAGCGATGAAGACCGAATCCGTTGTGGATACACTGTCTTAAAATACCACCGAGAGCGTTATCTCTCTCAAGTATAAGAATATCTCTTACGCCTGCCTCGTGGGCGGCAACAGCAGCAGCCATACCTGCGGGGCCACCGCCGATTATTACTAAATCCTTCTTCATACTCTACCTCTTACTTTGTCTTACCGAAATTGATGTAAGAATCGCCGCCGAACTTTGTGACGGCGGTATAATCAACGCCCATCTCTCTTGCGAGAAGATCTATGATATAGGGAGTGCAGAAGCCGCCCTGACATCTACCCATAGAGGCTCTTGTTCTTCTCTTGATACCGTCTACATCTGTGGGACGGGGGTTGGTACGAATAGCATCCAGGATCTCACCCTCGGTAACGGTCTCGCATCTGCAGATCACATGAGCATACTCGGGACGTTCCTTGATAAGCGCGTTCTTTTCCTCAACCGAAAGAGAGGAGAAGAAATGCATGGGACGTCTTGTACCCGAGAAGTCCTCTCTCCTGTTCACCTCATATCCCGCGTCACAAAGGAGGGATACAACATACTCCGCAATAGCGGGAGCAGAGGAAAGGCCGGGGCTCTCAATTCCACCAACATTTACAAAGTGGGGCTTGGGCATACCGATAATAAAATCGCCTGTGCTGCCGGTAGCGCGAAGACCTGTAAAAGAGGTGATAACCTTGCTGAAATCTATGCGGGATACCTGAGCAGAGGCAAGCGCTCTTACCTTTGCAAGACCCTCTGCAGTGGTCTTGGTATCCTCTTTATCATCTATATCCTCTGCGGTGGGACCGATAAGCAGATTGCCGTCAACGGTGGGAGTAACCAGAACACCCTTACCCATCTTGGAGGGACAGCGGAAAACGGTATGGCTGATATGATCGCCAACCTCACGGTCAAGGAGCATATACTCACCGCGTCTGGGACGAACGGTAAAGCTATCCTCACCAACCATAGCAGAAATCTCATCGGAATAAAGGCCGGCACAGTTGATGACCCATTTAGCGCAAACCTCGTCTGTACCCGAAGAAAGCTTATATCCACCCTCACACTCGGTGATGGACTTTACCTCAAAGCTCGTCTTAAGGGTCGCGCCGTTGTCCATAGCGTTGCCAACAGATGCCATACAAAGCTCGTAAGGACAAACGATAGCACCTGTGGGTGCGTGGAGCGCCACGGTAACCTCGTCACCGATATTGGGTTCAAGCGAGAGGATCTCATCGCGGTAGATAACTCTTACGCCGTCTACGCCGTTAGCCTTACCTCTCTCGCAAAGCTCCTTGAGAGTCTCCTCGTCCTCAGGGTTAAAGCCTACGACAAGCGAGCCGTTGTTCTTATACTTAACACCCAGCTCACGGCACACCTCTGCCATCATCTTTGAGCCTCGGACATTCATCCTCGCCTTAAGGCTGCCCGACTTGGCATCATAGCCAGCGTGAACGATAGCACTGTTTGCTCTGGTTGCTCCGAGTGCCACATCACTTCCCTTTTCCAAAATACAAACGCTGTCGGTATACTTGGTAAGCTCTCTTGCTACCATACCGCCTATAACGCCTGCTCCAATTACTGCAATTTCAAACATTTTTACATCTCCGCATAAGTTGTTTTGCTTGACTTATTTATTGTTTACCGCTATAATTATAATATAAAAACCACCACATGTCAACGATAAAGCATAATATTTAAGGAGAAAAATAATGTATAATATAGAAAAATACGGTTTCAGCCTTGTCAGAGAGCGCGAGCTTTCCGAGCTTGATGCAACTCTGTACGAGCTTGTTCATAATAAAAGCGGTGCAGACCTTATTTACCTTAAGCGAGAGGACGAAAACAAGAGCTTTGCCATAGGATTTCCCACACCGCCTACGGATAATACGGGTGTCTTTCACATCATAGAGCATTCGGTGCTGTGCGGATCTGAAAAATACCCTCTGAACGATCCCTTTGCTGAGCTGCTCAAGGGATCGCTGAACACATTTCTCAACGCCGCGACCTATGAGGACAGAACCATATATCCCGTGTCGTCAAGATGTGAGAAGGATTTTCTCAATCTTGTAGATGTATATATGGATGCGGTTTTGTCGCCAAATCTGCTGAAAAATCCCAGCATATTCCATCAGGAGGGCTGGCACTATGAATACGATGAAAAAACCGACAGTCTGAGCCGGAATGGCGTTGTTTATAACGAAATGAAGGGGGTATACTCCTCTGCTGACGAACTTGGCGGGGTAAATATCTGCCGAGCCCTGTTTGGCAAAGATACATACGGATATGACTCAGGCGGAGATCCCGCCCATATCCCCGAGCTGACCTATGAGGCAGTAAAGGCGGCACACGAGAAGCACTATCATCCGTCAAATGCAAAAATAGTGCTTGACGGCAGTATGAATCTTGAGGCGGTTTTAGCGTTGCTTGATTCACATCTGTCAAAGTACGAGAAGCGCGAGCCAATCTCTCTCTCGGGAAAAAGCGAGCCAAGGGTTTCTCCCCTTGTGCGCGTAAAATATGAAATCGCCGAGGGTGAGGACGAGAGCGGCAAGGCAAGGCTACTTTGCGGCTATGTTTTTTCCGACTATTCCGACAGAGAGAGCACTCTTGCTATGTCTGTTTTGTCAGATATTTTCTGCGGCTCCAACGCATCTCCGCTGAAAAAAGCTCTGCTTGACAGAGGACTGTGTAAGGACGCGGCAATGTATTCTATCAAATCCCGCGAGAACACCCTTATAATTGAGGTGCGTGATATTGACGAAAAGAAGGCTGATGAGATTCTCTCGCTTATAGAGGAGTTTATCCGCTCGGCAGCAACAGAAGGCATTGACAGAAGCAAGATAAACGCCACCTTGAACAGTATGGAGTTTCGTCTCAGGGAGAGAGATTTTGGCGTCCTTCCCACAGGTATCGCCCTGGCAAGCTCGGTGTTTGGCAGCTGGATGTACGGTGGTCTGCCTGAGGACTCTCTGCTCTATAATGATACCATCAGTGCGCTGAGGGGCAAAATGGATAGCGATTATTTTGAGCAGCTGCTTATGAAGATCACAAGCGAAAGCTCTCACAGAGCTACTGTGCTGATGATACCCGATAATCGTCTGTCCTCCGCCTCAGCAGCCGAGGAAAAGAAAGAGCTGGCAAAAATACGTCGGGCTATGAACGAGGCTGATATTGAAAAAATAATATCAGAGGAGGAGGCGCTCAGATCGTGGCAGCAGGCAGAGCCCACCGAAGAACAGCTGAAAGCTCTGCCCACCCTCTCTCTTAGCGATATTCCGCAAAAAATATCCCGTCCCGTCGCAAAGGAATACGAGCTTTGCGGGGTGAAAATCCTGAAATGTCCTGTCAAAACGAACGGTATAGTTTACATTTCTCTGCTTTTTGATGCTTCTGACCTCTGCAAAGAGCAGCTTATGCGTCTTTCTATGCTTGCAAGCGCGCTGATGAACTTCCCAACCGAGAGCTACTCTCCTCTTGAAATGCAGAACGAGGTTAAATCAAACCTCGGCAGTCTCTTCAGTTCTATTGCATGCGGCACACGCGGAGGAAGGATTACCCCATATCTAAAGATCGGTGCCTCAGGCCTTGTCAGCAAAAAGGAGGATATTATAAGACTGATCCGCGAGCTGGTTATGACCTCCCGTATTGATGCTCCTTCGGAAGTAAAAAATCTGGCGCTTCAGATCAAGACCCAGATTGAGGATATGATAATAGCGTCCGGTGAAACGGTTGCTCTCTCCCGCGCAGAAGCAAGCCTTGGTGAGGAGGGTGCCGTTGCCGAGTATCTGAGCGGCTACGAAGCATACAAGCTACTCTCTGAGATCTGCGAAAGTCAGGAGAAGATTGAGGAGCTGACGAGAGAAATTGCGGATCTGCTAACACACCTTACCGACAGACGCAGACTGACAGTCTTTGTGACCGGCGAGGCGGATGATGATTTTCTCTCATCTGTCATTTCCATATTCCCAAAGGGAGAAGATGTGCTTGTCAGAGGCTCCACCCCCCTCTGCGCAGAAAAGCGCGAGTTTATTCTCACGCCATCTAAGGTAGCCTATGCTGTATGTGCAGGAAAGAGCGGTCGCGTCAAGGAAAAACTTGGTCTTATGCGCGTGGTGCGCTCAATACTCTCCTATGAGTACCTCTGGAACAATGTAAGAGTTCTCGGTGGCGCTTACGGCACAGGCTTTGTGGCTAAAAAGGACGGTTCACTTACCTTCTATTCCTACCGAGATCCAAATCCCAAAAACTCCCTTGGAGTTTACAGAGAAAGCTCTGACTATCTGCGCGCGCTCTCCGACTCGGGCGAGGATATTACAAAGTTTATTATCGGTTCAATAGGTGAATATGACACGCTTATCACACCTCGCGTTGCATCTGCTCTTACAACCGCAGACTACATAAACGGCTGGACTGCGGAGGACGAGGCAAAGGTTCGCGCCGATATGCTGGCGGTAAGATCTGAGGATCTGCGACTGGCGGCGGATATTATTGACTCTGCCCTCTCGGATTGCAGCACTGCCGTTGTCGGCGGCCAGGAGCATCTTGATGCTTTTGATAAAGAGGGTATGTCCATAATCAAGATATAAAAAGAAAAACGGTTGGATCACCAACCGTTTTTTACGAAAAATTATTTAGCGTGAAGCTCTATTACGTTGTCGTTCTCCTGCCACTTGAACGTGAGGAGATTAAGAACAACCGTCTTGCCTATCTCAAATCTGAAGTCAAAGTTGTCGGCAAACTCCTTCTCACCACCGTCGGTATTATAAACATAAACCTCATCTGTCTCGGGAGCGTCAATAGGAGAGAATATGCCAACATCAACAAGATGAAATACCTCACGCTCACCCTGCATAAACACCACATCAACAGTGCCAAGCATAGTATAAATGCACAGCAAGAGAACTAAAGCAAGAATAGCCGAGAAAATGCCCGCAGAGCGAGGATTGATTTCCTTCATAACAAACACCTTTTCCTTCATAAGTAATAAAAAAATCTTCTGTGGTAATTATATCACTTATCAAGAGAAAAGTCAATATATTAATATATTAATTATTTTGCGAGGCAAAAATGCGGTTAAGAATGGTTAAAAACCTTGACTTTTGAAATAAAATAATGTATAATCTTGTGTTGGTCAAAAGGGCGCGACGAATCGCGCCCGCAGCATAAGCAAAAGAAAGGAATAAAAAATGACTTACAAGTATGAAGCGTGGTCGGGATTTGAAGGCGGCACTTGGGTAAAAGAGATCAATGTGCGCAGCTTTATCCGACACAATTACACACCCTATGACGGCGACGAGGCATTTCTCTCTGAGCCTACAAAAGATACGCTTGCTCTCTGGGATCAGGTAATGGATCTGTCAAGACAGGAGAGAGAAAAGGGAGGCGTGCTGGATATGGATACCAGTATTATTTCCACCATCACATCTCACGGTCCCGGTTATCTTAACAAGGAAATAGAAAAGATCGTCGGCTTCCAGACCGACAAGCCCTTTAAGCGTGCGCTTATGCCCTACGGTGGTATCCGTATGGCTGAGAAGGCATGCGCAGACAACGGCTATACCATAGATCCCAAGGTAAAGGAGTTCTTTACAACTCACAGAAAGACACACAACTCCGGCGTATTTGATGCCTACACTCCCGAGATGAAGGCCTGCCGCAGCGCCCATATCATCACCGGTCTGCCCGATGCCTATGGCAGAGGCAGAATTATAGGCGACTACAGAAGAGTTGCGCTCTACGGTGTTGACAGACTGATTGCCGACAAGGAGGAGCAAAAGAGAACCACCCGTTCCGCAATGTATGCAGAGGTCATCAGAGCAAGAGAGGAGCTCTCTGAGCAGATTCGCGCCCTTGGCGACCTTAAGAAAATGGCGGCAAGCTACGGCTGCGACATTTCTCTGCCCGCTCGCGACACCAAGGAGGCTATCCAGTGGCTCTACTTCGGCTATCTTGCTGCAGTAAAGGAGCAGAACGGCGCGGCTATGTCGCTGGGCCGTACCTCCACCTTCCTTGACATCTACTCCGAGAGAGATATCAGAGAGGGTAGATATACCGAGAGCGAGATACAGGAGTTTGTTGACCAGTTCATTATGAAGCTCCGCCTTATCAAGTTTGCCCGTACCCCCGAGTACAACGCGCTCTTCTCGGGCGTTCCCCAGTGGGTTACCGAGTCTATCGGAGGTGTTGCCATTGACGGACGCCATATGGTCACCAAGATGTCCTACCGTTATCTCCACACCCTTACCAACCTGGGTCCCGCGCCCGAGCCTAACCTCACGGTTCTCTGGTCTACAAGACTCCCTATGAACTTCAAGCGCTACTGCGCGAAGATGTCTATTGAGACCTCCTCTATTCAGTATGAAAACGACGATATGATGCGCTTTACCCACGGTGACGACTATGCGATCGCCTGCTGCGTATCCTCTATGAGAGTTGGTAAGGAGATGCAGTTCTTCGGCGCGAGAGCAAACCTGGCAAAGTGTCTGCTCTATGCTATCAACGGCGGTGTTGACGAGATAAGCGGCAAGCAGATCGGCCCTGAGTACAGACCTATCACAAGCGAATATCTCAACTATGACGAGGTTATCGTAAAGTATGATGCTATGCTTAAGTGGCTGGCAGGCGTATATGTAAATACACTTAATGTAATTCACTATATGCACGACAAGTACTGCTACGAGAAGATCCAGATGGCTCTCCACGATAAGGATGTTACCCGTTGGTTTGCCACAGGTATAGCGGGACTGTCGGTAGTTGCCGACTCCCTCTCTGCCATCAAGTACGCCAAGGTCAAGGTTATCCGTAACGAGGAGGGCATTGCCACCGATTACGAGGTTGAGGGTGACTTCCCCAAATACGGAAACGACGATGACCGCGTTGACTCTATCGCATACGACATCGTACACAGATTTATGGAGCACATCCGTAAGAATCACACCTACCGCGAGAGCATACCCACCACCTCTATTCTTACAATCACCTCCAACGTGGTGTACGGTAAGGCTACCGGTGCCACACCCGACGGTCGTAAGAGGGGTGAGGCGTTTGCCCCCGGTGCTAACCCCATGCACAGAAGAGACACGCACGGTGCCGTTGCATCGCTGGCATCTGTTGCAAAGCTGCCCTTCATTGATTCTCAGGACGGTATCTCCAACACATTCTCCATTATTCCGGGTGCGCTGGGTAAGGATGACCAGATCTTCGCGGGAGATATTGAGGTCAACCTTGATTGCAGCACAGGCGGATGCAGCTCTCCCACACTCTTTGAGGGACTTGACGCTGATGCATACGGATATGAGTTTACCGAAAACAACGGTTAATGTGATATCATCACAGACAAAAGGTCTATAAACAGCTATAATAAGTACAGCAAAACGAAAGGAAAAAGCATTATGGCAGCAACACAGAATCAGATAGATAATCTTGTTTCTCTCCTTGACGGCTATGTGCAGAAGGGCGGACATCACCTGAATGTAAATGTTTTCAGCCGTGAGACCCTTCTTGATGCTCAGGCTCATCCCGAGAGATATCCCCAGCTTACCGTACGCGTAAGCGGCTATGCGGTAAACTTTGTAAAGCTCACAAAGGAGCAGCAGGACGAGGTAATTTCCCGTACCTTCCACGATAGTATTTAACAGCAAATTGCCGCTTGCTTACCGTTTTGGCGGGCAGGCGGCAAATCATTATGATCTCATAAAGAAAGGAGCTCTGTATGACAGGATATATTCATTCCAAGGAATCCTTCGGCACGCTTGACGGCCCGGGCATACGCTATGTACTGTTTATGCAGGGATGTCCTATGCGCTGCCTTTACTGTCACAATCCTGATACCTGGCAGATGGGTACAGGCGAGACGGTTGAGGTGGCAAATATTATTGAAGAATACTATAATAACCGTCATTTTTATAGGGATGGAGGCATTACCGTAACCGGCGGAGAGCCTCTTTTGCAGATTGATTTTCTTATAGATCTGTTCCGAGCAGCAAAGGAGAGGAATATCCACACCTGTATTGACACCTCTGGCATAACCTTTACCGCGGAAGACAATACATACCGCGAAAAGCTTGACACTCTTATGTCCTACACCGACCTGGTTATGCTGGACATCAAGCATATTGACGAGGAGTGTCACAAACGGCTGACAGGACACTCGGGCAAAAGACCGCTGGCATTTGCCAGGTATCTTGAAGAAAAAAATATCCCCGTATGGATCCGCCATGTAGTGGTTGAGGGATACGACAGCGAGGAGCATCTATATGATCTCGGACGGTTTATCGGAGGGTTGAAAAACCTGCGCGCCCTTGATGTTTTACCATATCACACTATGGGCAGGGCAAAGTACGAGCAAATGGGCATTCCCTATCCACTGGGTGACACTCCAGCCACGTCAAACGAAAGGGCGAAAGAGGCCAAGAGTATAATTCTTCGTGGCATCTACTCTGTAAGAGGACGAAAAAAATAACAGGCTAATTCAGCGAAAAACTGATTTAGCCTGTTTTTTTAGTTAAAAAGTCTGTCGCGGTAGATAAAATATCTCTTAGCACAGTTTTCACAAAGCTCGTCGGTCATTTGATCAAGCTCCCCACGGCTGACAAGCCTGTATCCTACCACCTCGCTTGGCTGAAGCACAAGGCTCGGCAGACTGTCAAGGCACAAAAGATATGTTATGGCATATCCTACCTTGCTGATAACTACACCAAGCCTCTGAAGGCTCTGAGGCTCGGCAAAAATACCGACCTCCTCGTATAGCTCTCTTGCCGCCGCACAAAGCTCATCCTCGCCCGATACGACTGCGCCGCCCGGTGCATCATACTTAAGGCCCTCGCTCTTATCGGGGTGTCTCCTCGCGATAAGCAGTCTGTCACCTACTCTTACCCAAACCTCAACACAGGGGTGATAAAGTCCCTCAGGGATGCTGTCGTGCTTTGATCTTGGCCATTTTATGCCTGTACGTTTCCCGTCCTTGTCAACCAGATCCCAGATTTCTTCCATTATTTTATCCTCAGGAGTTTTTCAGGTTGACATCAAGCTTGTTATAGGGTATCTCAATATTGCACTCGTCAAATCGCTTCTTGCTTATCTCCAAAATATCCCATTTTACAGTCCAATAATCATCGCTGTTTACCCATACACGAGCAGTAATATTGATTGCGCTGTCACCGTGTCCACTCATTCTGACAACGGGCTCGGGATCCTTAAGGGTCAGCTCGTGGGATGTGCATATCTCTGTGATCAGTTCTCTCGCGCGCTCAAAATCGCTCTCATATGCAACGGTAAAGTCAAAGTCAACTCTTCTGGTAGGCTTCTCAGAGTAATTAATAATATTGGAGTTTGAGAGAGTGCCGTTGGGAACATATATCACCTTGTTATCAGGGGTACGCAGCTTGGTGGATACGATACGGATCTCCTCAACAGTACCTGCAATAGAGCTGCCCTCCACCTCAATATAATCATCCACCTTAAAGGGACGGGTGAAGATTATAAGCACGCCGCCGGCTAAGTTTGAAAGTGCACCGTTAACTGCCAGACCTGCGCATACACCTAAGGAGGTAACAAGAGCGGTCAGTCCGCTGGTGTCAATGCCAAGGTAACCGACAAGACATATTGCGATAAGTATCTTAACGGCAATCTTTCCCACATAGGTAAGGGTTTTTACCAGAGTTTTATCAAGCTTTTCGTTGTTCTTCGCCTTTTTCTCTATTCTCTTGGCTATGGTGTTCACAATGCGGAAGCCCACGAAGAGTATGATCAGCGAAATAATAATCTTTATTCCCGTATTAAGGCACCAGGATGTTACCGTATCAAGCACGGCAGACCAATTAATGCTCTCCTGTGCGGTATCAAGTAAAAAATGCATTTTCCTTTTCCCTTTCAGTAATAGTTATATAAAACACCTGTTTTGTAAATAATAGTTGTCTTATTTCTTTGTTTTTTCAAGGAAGGCGATGGAGAAGGTCTCGTTTGTATCAAGCGTTTCTACGTCAAACTTCTTGGTAATAAGCTCCTGTTCTCCGTCGCGGCAAAGGTGTATTACCTTGCGGTATTTTGCATATATTCTCTTGCACAGATCTTCAAAGTGACCTGCGTAAAGAAGGTTTTCCTCTCGCTTGTGAGAAATAATATCTCCCATTGACTGATAGAGCTTAATAATATTATATCCCGATGTGGTGTCAAACACCCATATAGGCAGGAAGTTTCTGCTCTGCAGAAGTCCCCACATCTGATAGAAGTTTGCCACACGTGAGGCCGCCTTAAACACAGCATCCTTGCCGCCCTCTATGTAAAAGCTCTTGTTTTCCTTAGAGATATTCTCTTCAATCCACTGATCAAAGTCTGCGTCATATACCGTCTTTCCATACTTGATCTTGATGTTTCTGTAATTGTAAAGCAGATGTCTTGAGTCGGCTATCTCGGACTTCTCGCCGTTGGCAAAATACTCGCGCACATTGTCAAGCGAGGTGGTAAAAATAGATGAAACTCCGACCAAAAGGCTTCCGAGTCCCGAAATTATCGCCACTATACCGACAATTCGGTTCATAATTATGTCTTCCTCGTTTCTACCGAAGAAGCCAAACAGTATGCAAACCACGATTGTGGAAAATATTCCTCCTGTTATGAGCAGAATCTTTTTTGTATTAGCTTTCATTTTTCTTTCCTTTCCCGGTTATTCCCAGTGTGAAACCTTGTATTTCTTTTCAATCTGTTTTTGATTAAATGTTATGTAAGATCGCTTTCTGCACTTAAGAATCAGGCGGCGTCCTCCCTCGCTATGAGTATACACAGGCTCAAATCCACCTGTCGTAAGCCTCAGCTTTTCCTTAAGTATATCCACATATTCCTTCTTTTTTCCGATAATAGCAGGACAGGCGAAGGATAGCTCGTAGTTATACCAGTTTTTGAACCTTGAGATCAGAATATATCTTGGGTTATCAATGGGCGATAGCATTTCTGCCATGGCCGTATTAAATACGTTCTGATCGTGTATCGTGGCGTTTTTCAGATATACAGATACAGTCATAAGCTCCTTGTGCTCCTTTACCTCCACTCGCGCCTCGGGAGATATGAGCTCGCACTCGCGCAGTGTTTTATACACGGCGGTGCCAAGCGTTTTTATAGAGCGGGCGGGGTTGATATGAGACAGCAGCTTTGTAAACCCAAATGTAAGCAATACTCCCACACCGATCATTAGCGCTATAAGCAAAAACGCCTCAAAGGATGTAACCTGAATGTTGGCGTTAATGAGCGGCTGAGCAAATGAAACCTCCAGTGCGGTAAGAATAGCGCACAGTCCCACATTCCAGAAAGTAAAGATAGGAACACGCTTTTCCTTTGTCACTTCGCTCTCTATATGCACCTCAAATCTGTCACCAGAGACCTCTTCAATCCATTTTTCGCGAACGGCAGAGCGGTCTGCCGACATCTTCAGCATTCCCTCATTTATTCTGCCAATGCCCTCCTTGTTAAACGGCGGCTTTATAAGCGTTAGTCTTTCAACACCGCTCTCAATCTCACCGCTTGAATAATTCGGCCCCATAAAGGAGTCAAATCGTCTTTTCAACATCTCGTAGTCATAGGAGATAAGCTCCTTGTAATCCTCGGTAATATAAGAGGAAATCTTCTCGGTCAGCTTTTCCTTAAACAGATAATCGGGCTCTACGGTGACAAGATGCCAGATGTTTGCCGACTTTTCGGGATCGTTTTTATCTATACGGATAGCTCTTCCGCGCATCTGATTTGAGAGAACAAAGCTGCCTACAAAGCTGGCAAGCACAAGCGAGTTTATACAGGGAGAATCCCAGCCCTCGCCCAGCAGCGACTTTGTACCGATAAGGATCTGCAGCTTACCCTCTGCAAAAAGCCTGCCAACATAATCTACACTGCGATGTGTAGCGCCGACGAAATCAACGACACAGTAGTCGGTGCCCTCAATATCGGAGGCCTTGCACCTCACAGAGGACAAATCAATAGACCTGGGCAAAATAACCAGCGTGCCAGACAGCACACCTATATTTACTCCAAGCTCTGCACGACGCAGAGTCTCAAAAATGCTTACGATATTTACAGAGCTAAGCTCCTCGTCGGTGGCAATTTTAGAGAGGTTTTCCTTCTTGATATAGTCGGTCAGAACCAGCATACGAAGTCGGGAGCCCATAGCATTGATCTCGCTTTTTGCTATGCTTGTGATGCTGTCAAGCTTTCCGACCGAGGAGATAAGTGTCCTTTTCAGCCTTTCATTAAGACAAAAGGTCACCTTCTTTTTCTCATAAACCGAATATTTTTTCAGAACGGAGATGATTTTCTCCTTTTCTTTTTCGGTCAGCAAATCACCGTCAAGAACAAATTGAACCGCCACCTCAGCATACTTCATACTGAAAGAGGGCAGACCTCTGTCGGCGGTAAGCTCTCGTATAAGCTTTTTGTCTACATCAAACCCAAAATGACGAAGCAGCGTCATAAGAGCTATATATCCCTTGACGTCCGAGAAAAGCTTTTCATAATCACGCTCTGCGTTCAGCGTTTTACTGATCAGAGTAAAAACATTCAGTGTTTTCAACTCAGCAAGGGCAAAGGAGGCCTTTTCCTTATGAATACCAAGGCTTTTTATCTCGGTTTCAGTGGGAAAATTGAAATATACATAGTCCTGGTGTGGACAGAGATTGTTCCTTCCCACAAGCTCCGGCACGAAGATTTCCTCATCAATCTCACCGCAGATCTTCATATATCTTGTCCACTCAGAGCCCTCCGAATCATAGGGAGGAGTTGCGGTAAGCGATATTATCTTAATATCAGAATCAAGATATGAAATAAACTTTTCAAGAGACTTTTGCCACTCGTTTTTCAAGTGGTGTGCCTCGTCAAGACATACCGTCTTAATTCCAAAATGCTTCATCGTGGCAAAAATATCAATATCCGAGCAATCAACATCCTCATCGTCGGTTGAGGCCACCTTTTCAATTGCGGTGTAAAGCGCCTGGTAGGTTATGGAGTTCAACAGTTTTATGTCGTGAAGGTCGCCCGAGCAAAAGTCGGATATTTTCTGCCCATCATCAAGAAACATCTCAGCAAATCTCTCTCCCCACTGTTGACGAATTGCTGTTGTGGGAGAAAGAACAATACACGGAGAGCCAAGTCGGCGTATCAGCTCAAGCCCGAGTATCGTCTTACCGCTGCCGGGTGCTGCAACAATATTGATTTTTCCGTCTTTAAGATATTTATCCGCATTGTCAAGAACACGCCGCTGATAGTCGCGGAATGTTCCCTTGAACTGCACCTTGCTGAAATCGGTCATTCTGATGCCCTCCTGTTTTAGATTATTATATCACAAAATATGACTCTTTTCAACTTACTTTTACATAAAAATAAAGGTCTGTGCAGGGCGTGGCACAGACCAAAGCTTGTATATAGAATAATCAACCGTTTTCGGCCATAAACCAAGTAAGAAAATCAAGAATATATTCCTCGTGAGGAGTGATAACATCAATGCTTACAGATGGATTTTGCTTTGCATAATCCAGTAGCATATCCCGCAGATTATCTGCCGATTTCATATAATCGCAAAGGATTTGTTCGCTTGTTGCTCCCATCTTTTGAAGCAAAACAGCCGACAAAACCCCTGTTCTGTCCTTTCCGGCGTTGCAGAAATAGAGAACATTTGACTCGGCGCGTAGAATAAGATCAACCGTCTCCAAAAAACTGCTGTCAACCATATTAATATACGATCTCACAACCAGCTCGCAGGACTCGGGAACAGAGTCGCCTCCGAAAACAGGACGACAATAATACTTGAACCGATCATCTCCAAAGAGTCCACAAGGCTTTCTCTGCCTCTCGGCATCACTTCTCAGATCTATAATAGTCGTTATTTTATTTGTGACAAGCCACTCTTTTTCCTTCTCACTCACAACGGTGGGAACATCACTTCTGATATATTTTATGCTTCCGTCTATAATGGGACGGGTGTTTTTTGTGCTCTTAAAAATACTAAAATATTCCACCTTCGTAATTACAATTCTGCTCCAAACCTCTTTTAATGTAAACTTTCCCTTACTTTTTATATTAAAAAGCTTGTATTTTTCATCAAACTTGTCAAAAAAGCTTACATCCTCGTGGTGATTTTTTGTGAGAACGCAGGTAATTCTGTAGTCAACATCCCTGCCGTATATTTTTTCCCTATAACGACCAATACTGCAGTTTCTGTAATGACCGTATCCTTCAAGATAAAAATCTATCTGCTTGATCCATCCGCAATTAATTCCGTCAATAAAATCTTTATATGTCATATTTTTCTCCGTCCTTTAATGTATAAAGTATAGCACACTTCTTATAAAAAGTAAACCCAAAAGCAAAAAAAGCACCTACCGAAGTAAGTGCTTCATTTGGCTCCCCGAACTGGGCTCAAACCAGTGCCTCATGCATACCGCTTGCGGGATTGGGCGTTAAGCCGTGGGGATACCACTTGATCTGCATTACAGCTTGCGCCATTGACATAACATAGCTCCACGGTAGCCCTTTCACAGTCTGTTCGCATAGCGAACAATGAGTGTTAAGCTGGTGTCACTGTCGTCCGAGCCCTGTAAATACATTAACAGATAAACAAAAAAGCACCTACCGAAGTAAGTGCTTCATTTGGCTCCCCGAACTGGGCTCGAACCAGTGACATCATGATTAACAGTCATGCGCTCTACCGACTGAGCTATCGAGGAATATATTGGTGCACCTCCAGGGACTCGAACCCTGGACCCACTGATTAAGAGTCAGTTGCTCTACCAACTGAGCTAGAGGT
>JAZSIK010000056.1:0-20914 GCA_045533775.1 Eubacteriales bacterium | reverse complement strand
ACTTCCGTATGTACAAGAAGCTGTCGGGTATGACGGGTACTGCGCTGACCGAGGAGGATGAGTTCAAGACCATCTACGCCCTTGACGTAGTTGAGGTGCCCACCAACAAGCCGATGATCAGAATTGACCAGAACGACTCTGTATTCACCACTTATCGCGGAAAGATCAAGGCGGTGGTTGAGCAGATCAGAGCCTGTCGCGAAAAGGGTCAGCCCGTGCTTGTGGGTACTGTATCCATTGACAAGTCCGAGGAGCTGTCCGCGGTGCTTAAAAGGGCGGGCATCCCCCATACAGTCCTCAATGCGAAGCATCACGAGAAGGAGGCCGAGATCGTTGCTCAGGCAGGTCGCTTTGGCGCGGTGACGATCTCCACCAATATGGCGGGCCGTGGTACAGATATTATGCTGGGCGGTAACCCCGAATATATGGCAAAGAACGATATGCGTCGCGCAGGCGTTGAGGAGGGTCTTATCGCTATGGCGACCAGCTCTGCACCCTCTGAGGACCAGGCAGTCAACGAGGCGAGAGCTATGTACCGCGAGCTGTATAACAAGCACCGCGAGGCTATTGCCCCCGAGGCAGCAAAGGTGCGCGAGGCGGGCGGTCTCTTTATCCTCGGTACGGAAAGGCACGAATCAAGGCGTATTGACAACCAGCTCCGCGGACGAAGCGGACGACAGGGCGACCCCGGTGAGTCCAGATTCTTCCTTTCTCTTGAGGACGATCTTATGCGTCTGTTCGGCGGCTCAAGAATTGAAGGAGTGGCTAATATGTGTATGAGACTCGGTCTTGAGGAGAGCACGCCCATTGACGCCAAGATCCTCTCCGGCTCTATTGAAAATGCTCAGAAGACTCTTGAGGACAACAACTTTAACAGACGTAAAAACGTCCTTACCTACGACGATGTAATGAACCAGCAGCGTAATGTTATTTACAGTCAGCGCGGCGAGGTTCTTATGAATGATAACATCCAGGAGAAGATCGTGAATATGATCAGACAGTCGGTGGAGGACACCTTCAACTTCTGCTTCGGTCACGAATCCCCCGATGCCTGGAACTTTGACGAGTTCAGAAACCATTATCTCGGTCTGCTCACAGACAGGAAAAACTTCAGCTATACCCCTGAGGAGATGGCTGCTATTGACAAGGATGCCTGGCGCGAGGAGCTGGTGGAGAGAGCGCTTGAGATCTACAGATCAAAGGATCAGCTCTTCAACTCTACACCCGGTATGCGCCCCGACGCTATGCGCGAGGTTGAGAAGGTTATCCTGCTACAGAATGTTGACCAAAAGTGGATGGACCACCTGGAGACTATGGATCAGCTGAAGGAGTATGTAGGACTTAACTCCTACGCTCAGAGAGACCCCGTTGCAATCTACCGTATTCAGGGTGCAGATATCTTTGACCAGATGGTTGACGATATTAAGGAGGACACCGTAAGACAGGTGCTGGCGGTGGTTCCCAAGCCCCAGGCGTTAGAGAGAGTACAGGTAGCGAAGCCTACCTCCGAGGGCTTTGCCGGCGGTGCACCCGTTGTAAAGAAGCCTGTGGTAAAGGCTGTCAAGGTGGGCAGAAACGATCCCTGCCCCTGCGGTAGCGGAAAGAAATACAAGAAGTGCTGCGGTCAGAACGAGGCTGCAGACAAGGACTGATAGGACTAAAAACTTTCAGAAAGGTTTTTACCATGACAAGCAAAAAGTATGAAAAAATAATCGCGATCGCGACGGCGGTATGTATTGCACTGCTGGGCGTTGCGTTTATAATCTGCGCCGCCCACCTCTACTTTACGGGCGGCGAGCAGCCCTACTCCGCCGAGAGAGTCGGCAGCTATCTCAGGATACTTGCCATCCCCTCAATCATAACGGTGGGTCTTACGGGCGGCGGTATCGTTATGAGGATCATCTCAAAGCCGCAGGATGAGGAGGGCACAAAGAGAACCCACTCCGAGCAGCTGGAGAGCTACAAAAAGAGATTTGATCTCTCGGGTATGACCGGCGAGAGGCTTGATGCCGTCAACCACGAGAGAAGGGACAGAATGATATTCAGCATGATAGCAAATATCTTTTCTGCCGCAATTTATATATATGTTTTAGCATATTTTATCTTCGTAGCCCAGCTTACCATTGAAAAGCTTAACGACGATATGATAAGGGCGTTTCTCTTTACCTTACCCCTTTGCGCCATTGCACTGGGTGTACATATTCCGAGGCTATATCACGCCGAGCGCAGCTCAAAAAGAGAGCTTGATGCCATCAGAGAGTATGTAAGAGAGGCTAAGCCGACAAGACTCGCCGCACCTGAGAAAAAGAGCGGTAAGGTTGACCCCGTTGTCTTTGTGCGGTGCGCCCTGCTCTTCCTTTCGCTGGGTCTTATCGTACTCGGTGTATTTAACGGCGGTATGAAGGATGTGCTGGCTAAAGCGGTAAAAATCTGTACGGAGTGTATAGGACTTGGCTGATATGAAAAAGATATTTGGAAAAATAAAGGAATGGTGGGCAAGTCACGCCCCCACAAAGAGAAGGCTGATCCAGCTTTACTCCGCCCTGCTCTTCAACTGCTACGGCAAGGGATATATTACGGGCGAAATATTCAAGGGTATATCAAAAAACCTATGTACCCCGGGACTTAACTGCTACTCCTGTCCCGGTGCGGTAACCAGCTGTCCTATGGGCGCGCTGCAAAACGCATTTTCGGCGTCAAACAAGACCGTACCCTACTATATGCTTGGCATACTTATGCTGTACGGAATTATGTTTGGCAGATGGATATGCGGCTGGCTCTGTCCCTTCGGTCTGCTTCAGGACCTGTTACATAAGATCAAGACACCCAAGCTGAAGAAAAACCGCCTGACAAAGGCACTGTCCTTTATCAAGTATGTTATTCTCGTGCTGTTTGTGGTGGTTATTCCCCTGCTTTATATGACCAAGGACTTCCCCCTTCCCGCCTTCTGCAAGTACATCTGTCCCGCGGGAACCGTTGGCGGCGCGATCGGTCTGCTCATCAACCCCAACAACGAGAGTATGTTCGGTATGCTGGGCCCGCTGTTTACCTGGAAGTTTGCGCTGGCTATCAGTATCCTTGTGGGATGCGTATTTATATACAGAATATTCTGCCGTTTTCTCTGCCCTCTCGGCGCTATATACGGCTTCTTCAATAGCTTCTCCATTTTCGGCATCAAGCTGAACCGCGATAAGTGTATTGACTGCGGAAAGTGTATCTCTGTATGTAAGATGGACATTCACCATGTTGGCGATATGGAGTGTATCCAATGCGGCGAGTGTATTGCTCACTGTCCCACTCAGGCTATCAGCTACAAGGGTGCGAAGATCATTCTGCCCGACAGCGAGATTGAGGCGGCGAAAACCGACGAGGAAAAGGATGCGGTTAATAAAAAGCGCGAAAAACGCGTTAAGCTCATAAGCCGTATCACAGCTCTTGTGCTGGCGGTGGTGCTTATCTTCTCCACCGTATACTTCAACTTCATCTATGATGACGGAACATCGGATCTTTTGCCCGAGGAAGATCAGAACGAAAACGACGATATTCCCATCGGAAACGCCATAGGATACAGATGTCCCACCTACTCGCTTGACCTGGTTGACGGCAGCGGAAAGATCAATATAAAGGATCTGCGCGGTAAGATCGTTATAATCAACTTCTGGGGCACCTGGTGCGGTCCCTGTAAGCAGGAGCTGCCCGACTTTGACGCGGTGGCAGAGGAATATGCCGAGGACGTAGTCGTGCTGACCGTACATACGGTTGACTATGCGGAAACGGCGCCTGAGTATATCGCAAAGGAGTTCCCTGACAGCAAGATGCTGTTTGCCTACGATATGCCTCTAAGCGACGGTGTGGATATGTACTACACTCTGCTGGGCGGCTCGGGAGCATACCCCACCACTCTGATCGTTGACGATGACGGAATAGTGATCTTCAAGGCGAACGGTAAGGTCAGCCACGACCAGCTGGTGAGCGCGATTGAAGGCGAGCTGAACAAATAAACTGAACAAATAAAAAGAAAATGGCGGAGTTTTTGCTCCGTCATTTTTTATCGTAATAGACCCTTGTGCCTGCGGGAAGTGAGTGGGTGAGCCAGACGTTGCCGCCTATCACGCAGCCATCGCCGATGACAGTATCTCCGCCCAGAATGGTTGCTCCCGCATAGATGACACAGCCGTCACCTACGGTGGGATGACGCTTTTTGCCCTTTATCAGTCCGCCGCTCTCGTCCCGCTCAAAGCTTTTTGCTCCCAGGGTAACGCCCTGATATATCTTTACAGCTCTGCCGATCCTTGCGGTCTCGCCAATGACCACACCCGTGCCGTGATCAATACAGAAGCTCTCCCCTATCTCTGCGCCCGGGTGAATGTCAATGCCGGTCTCTCTATGGGCGTATTCCGACATCATTCGTGCAAGGCAGGGTGCGCCAAGAGAAAAAACGGCGTGGGCTATGCGGTATACCGTTATGGCAAAGAAGCCGGGATAGCAAAGCATAACCTCAGTGGGAGACGTGGCGGCAGGATCGCCCTCGTATATGGCAAGGGCATCACTGAGTATATCACGCTTGATCCTCGGCAAAAGGGATATCAACCCGTCCGCGATCTGCTCCGCCCTGTTTGTAACAGGCGAGAGGGTGGTCTGAAAATCAGAGTGCAGATGCTTTATCGCATCGGATGTGCTATATTCCCCGGGTCTGTCGGCTTGGGTCAGGGGCAAAAGAGCTGCCACCGTCTCATCGGTCAACAGAACTGCCTGCTTCATTTTAGGCAGCCCCGCGGGGTCTGTTCTCCCGAAAAAAGCATCTCCTCCGTTCACCGCCGATAGCTCGGCTGAGATTCTGTTAAAATCACTTTCTGTCACGGACATTTCTCCTTTTGTTTTTCGGATTTCGTTTTTTTATTAAAAAAACGCCAATTTTGTAAAGATTTGTTAAAATAATTTGAAAAATACCTTGAATAATCGTCTTTTATGTGTTGATTTTTTTTGGTGGTTGTGTTATAATTTACTATGTATAAATCTGTAAAAATATTAGTTGGGCTGCGATAGTAGTATGCAGACGGTGCGACGGGTTGGGATCTGCCGAGTCCGACAGAAAGGTATTGATATTATGAGTAAGAGTATTTACACTTATTACAAGGAACGACTTATAGAGATCGGCGGCAAAAACAAGTGTTTATATCTGAAAAATATAGCTAAGAAGAACGCCTACGATATCGGCCGTATTTTTGAAGGCCGTGAAGATAAAGTAAACGAGCTTATAAAGTTTCTCTGGTCGGCGGGCAAGGAGCCCCTCTCGCTGATAAGCCACGAGGAGACCTACGAGATCATCGGCAATCTCGGTATGCCCGAGTCGGATGGTGACGAGGAGCGCGCAGAGACCGCTGAGGAATACGAAAAGGCTCAGAGAAGGCGCAAGAAAAAGATCACCTCAGACCAGACGAGGCTGGTGGAGGCAGAGGTATCCAAGCTGAAGGATCTGAAGCGCGAGGTTGAGGAGATTGAGCGCGAGACGGGTAAAAACGAGCTGTACATCGGCTATCCCTTTGTATTCGGCTGCATCCAGCAGGGCCCCCAGAAAACTCTGATCAAGGCGCCCCTTATGCTCTTCCCCGTCAAGATAGATATAGTTGACGAGGAGACGGTTGAAATACGCTTCAGAGGCGCGGAGCAGATACAGATAAATAAGGCGCTTATACTCGCCTACGCCCAGTCAAAGAGAATGAACATTGACGAGCTGGAGACAGACTTTGACGATCTCTCTCCCTTCAGAAGCCTGATGTCCATCATCAAGTATCTCGGCAACTCCAGGATACGTATTGACTGCAAGCCCTCCAAGACTATATACAATTACGCAAGATTCAAGGAGCCCGATTCGGGAAGAACAGATCTGTCCGTAAGACACGCGGCGGTGCTGGGCAGATTCCCCATCTCCAACTCCATATACAACGACTACTGCGTGCTGGAGAAGAAGAACCTTACCAACGACGCCATAGACGAGCTGCTCAGAACCACGGGCAAGTTTGCAAAAAAGAGATTTTCTCTCGTAAAGAAGCTGAAGATCAAAAGACCTGTAAAGTCAAAGAAAAATCTCACCCACGCAAGCTATATCGTAAAGATGCTTGACTTCGCTCAGTCGGAGGTGGTGAAAAAGGTTGACAGCCTCGGAAATATGGTTATCTACGGCCCTCCCGGCACGGGTAAGTCCCAGACTATCGTAAATGTTATCACAGACGCGCTGTGTAAGAAAAAACGCGTGCTTGTCGTGTCGCAGAAAAAGGCCGCCCTTGATGTTGTATACTCCCGTCTCGGCAACCTTAACGAGAAGGCTATGTACATCACCGACGAGGGCAAGCAGAAGCACGCCTTCTACGAGAGATGCTACGAGGCTCACAAGAGGACGGAGACCGACCAGAACATTGACATTGACGCCCTGGTCAAGGAATATGCCGATATACAGGCAAAGATAGACGCTGAGGAAAAGAGGCTTGACGACATCAATCACGTGCTGAATGACAAGCAGCCCTTCGGTCTCTCAATGTCAGAGATGTATTCTTCCTCTTATATGCTCTCCAAGAGCTCGGGAGAATATGCGACCTATCAGCGTATGGTGGAGAGCAAGGACGTTATTGCTATGAACTATCAGCAGCTGTCCGAGGCCATGTTCACCATCCGCGCGAACAATATAACAGAGACCTACTATTCCTTTGCTCAGGCGAAGGAGAAGAATCCCATAATTGACTGTATGCGCAATGATATAGATATTCCTACTATCAATGCGGTAAAGCAGCGTCTTACCGAAATACAGAAGTCGCGCAAGGGATTCTTCAACATCACAAAATATCCCTATACAAGACAGGTGCTGGCGCACTATGCATTGCTTGAAAACCCCGCGACGCTCCACACCTTAGCCAAGATGGAATCCCGTCTTGAGTACCCCAATCCCCTGGTAAGAGGCATGAAGTCCAAGGCGGTTGAGGAGGGAATGCGCGAGACCCTTGCTGCCATAGCAGATTTTGTAAAAGAGTATGACTGTCTTAACAAGGTTATGACTAAAGACGGATATATCTCGGTAATTGACAACATACTCAGAGGAAATACCGCATATATCAAGCTGGTGCACGAGGCACTTGACAACTACATCACTCAGCGCGATGTGAGAATGCTGCTCAGCACCTTAGATAAGAATATGCTGGATATACTCAACTTTGCCTATGAGGCGAGCAGAAACTATGCAAACTATCTTGAGCTGATTGACAAGATACCCGTTATCCGTATGTATCACGAGATAACCGTATGCGAGGAGAGGCTCAAGGACGAGCTTGCCAAGGTGGTGGACTACCCCAACATCTCCGCAAGAATATACAGGCTGAAGGAATCCCAGCTTGCCGTATCGCAGAAGATCTGCCACGGCATAGCCTGCAAGGAATATCAGGAGCTGTATCAGAACGCAGAGAACGCGAAGGATTATCTCTACCAGATCTCCAAGGACAAAAAGCACTGGGCTATCAGAAAGGCTATGGAGATGTACGGTCAGTTTGTCTTCTCGCTCTTCCCCTGCTGGCTGCTCTCTCCCGAGAATGTATCCAGCCTGCTGCCTCTTGAGAAAAATCTGTTTGATATAGTTATCTTTGACGAGGCGTCTCAGGTATTTATTGAGAGTACCATCCCCACCATCTACCGCGGCAACAACATCGTAGTGGCGGGTGATGCAAAGCAGCTGCGCCCCTCGGCTACGTTTATGAAGCGATTCCTCGGCGCGGATATAGAGAGCTTTGACGATCCCTCCGTGCAGGCAGCCCTGGAGGTAGAGAGTCTGCTTGACCTTGCGGTAGCGAGATACAACAGCGCAAATCTTACCTACCATTACAGAAGTCGCCATCAGGAGCTTATTGACTTCTCCAACTGTGCCTTCTACTCAGGCAATCTTCAGGTTGCGCCCAACATCTATACGGGCAAGAGTGCGAAGCCTATGGAGAGATACAAGGTTGACGGCAGGTGGATTGACAGAAAGAACGTGGCAGAGGCCAAGAAGATCGTTGAGATCATCAAGAACATTTTTGCCACCAGAAAGAACAACGAGAGCATTGGTATAATTACCTTTAACAGCGATCAGCAGACCGCTATTGCCGATGCCATAGACAAGGAGGCTCAGAGAGACTCCAAGTTCCGTATTCAGATCGCCACCGAGAAGACCCGAATGGACTTTGGCGAGGATACAGGTCTCTTTATCAAGAATCTGGAGAACGTACAGGGTGACGAGAGAGATATCATCATCTTCTCCATCGGCTACGCGCCCAACGAGATGGGCAAGGTATACACCAACTTCGGCTCGCTGTCCAGCGAGGGCGGTGAGAACCGTCTTAACGTTGCCATAACGAGAGCAAAGACTAAGATAATCGTTGTTACAAGCATTGAGCCCGAGGATCTGAAGGTTGAGGCCTCCAAGAACGCCGGTCCCAGACTCCTGCGCGAGTATCTTGCTTATGTAAGAGCGGTCGCCTCGGGTGACAAGGCGCACGCGGCGGCTATCCTTCACGCACTCTGCCCCACCACCGACACCACCTCCGAGCTGAGAAGGCTCACATCTACCCCCAGCATTGAGGAGCAGATGAAGGAGAGACTGGAAAAGCTGGGATACAAGGTTGACATCGGTCTCGGAAACAAGAACAGTCGTATTTCTCTTGCGGTATATGATGACAGCACCGACAAGTATCTTGTAGGCGTAGAGCTTGACAAGGACGCCTTTGCGACCTCGGCATCTGCTATGGAGCGAGACGTGTACAAGCCCAAGTTCCTTGAGGGACGCGGCTGGGTAGTAATGCGTATCTGGAGCAGAGACTGGTGGCTGTCGCCCGGCAGAGTTATCCGCTCTATCGTTAACGCGGCGGAAAAGAACCGCACCAGCGGAAGACCTCCCAAGGCGGCTGTTAAGGCAACGAACCCCGATGCATAAGAGGTGGATTTTTCCCTTTTAGCGCATTTTATGAAAAAAAGCAGAAAAAGTTCTTGCTTTATTCACAAAAAGAATGTATACTATATGTAATGCAAAAAATAAAAAAACATAGGAGATAGACCAATGAATCTTTTAACATTTCTTCTTGACGCTGCCCAGGAGGGCGCGGGTGCAGGTAGCGGCACAGACGGTGCAGGCGCAGGTGCCGGTGATCTCTTTGGCGGTATGGGCTTTACCTGGATCATTATGATCGGTATGCTCGTGCTTATGTGGTTCTTCACCTCCCGCTCTCAGAAGAAGAGAGATAAGGAAGCGCAGGATATGCGTGACTCTCTTCAGGTTGGTGACGAGGTTACTACCATAGGCGGTATCATCGGTAAGGTTGTTTCCATCAAGGAAGAGACCTTCGTGCTTGAGACCACTAAGGAAAAGACCCACATCAGATTCCTCAAGGGCGCGATCAGAAGCGTTGACGTACGCGTTGCTGATCTCACCGCAGCTGCAGAGCCCAAGGCAGAGGCTCCCGCAGAGCAGACCGAGGAGCAGCCCAAGAAAAAGTTCAGCCTCTTTGGCAAAAAGAAGTAATAAAGCAGACAGCCTCCGAATAAGCTTGTATATACTTATTCGGAGGTTTTCTTATGCAAAAGACTAAACGGGTCTCGCAGAGCGGTGTGGCGAGAAGCTTTTTTATCTGTATCGGTATTTCCGTGGCTGTTATGCTCGCCCTGTCACTGATCGGCGCGCTGGTGGCGACTCTGACGGATGATCCCGGGGGTCATCTCGGTATAATCTCGCTTTTCGTAATGATAATCTCTGCGGCGGCGGGCGGTGTCCTTTCCTCAAGAATACGGGGCGAGGGTGGAGTCGGCTTTGCTACCCTGGTAGCGCTGACTATCGTGCTGATCATGCTGATCGTAAATGTTATCGTATCGGCAGGCGGTGTTGGCGGAGCGGCATTTATGAATTACGGCTGTTATCTCGGAGTAGCGTCACTCTGCGCATACCTTGGACGGAAAAAGCCACATCACAGAGGACACAAAAAATAAAAAAATGCGGCAAAATGCCGCATTTTTTTATTACTACAAAGGTATTACACCTTTAATCTTTCAATATAGTAAGGAAGAGCCTGTTCAAAGTTTACACCGTAGGTACGACGATCCTCGTCATCCATAGTGAGCTTTATACACTCAAGAGTATAGTCAACAGCTACTGCCAAGGCGCTCTCAACACCGTGGTCACGCATAAGCGCACCAAGCATAGCAGAGGCGAAAATATCACCTGTGCCGTGGTAGGAGACCGGCTTGATGTCATTGAAATAGGAGAAGTAGCTGTCGGTCGTACTGTCATAGGCATATGCGCCCAGCTTTGTGGGATCAAAGGATATACCTGTGAGTACGGCACGCTTTGCGCCGAGTCCGCAGAGCTGCTTGAGCATATCGCGGATATATTCCTCATCGTAATCGGGATTATAGGGTACGCCGAGCATAAAGGATGCCTCGGTCAGATTCGGGATAATAAGATCAGCCTTGCCGCAGAGTCCTGCCATAGCCGAGGCAAACTCAGGCGTAAAGCCCTTGTAAAGCTTGCCGTTATCTGCCATAGCCGGATCAACGACTATCATACAGCGCTCTGTCCTGTGGCGGTCAATGAGCTCGCTGACCAGTCCAAGCTGGCGGAAGGAGCCGAGATAGCCCGTATAGATGGCATCAAAGCCAAGGTCAAGCTCGGTAAAGGTCCTGGATATACCCTCAATCTCATCGGTGAGGTCGCAGAAGGTAAACTTGGGAAAAGCGGTGTGAGTTGATAAAACGGCGGTGGGAAGCACACCGGTCTCAACACCGGCGGCGGAGATGATAGGCAGAGCTACCGTGAGAGAGCATCTGCCCACACAGGAAATATCCTGTACTGTGAGTATTCTTTTCATTGTTTTCCTCTTTATGTGTCTATAATTTTTATGTCCGCACCAAGTGTACGGAGCTTGTTTTCTAAATCCTCATATCCGCGCAGAATGATGTCCAAGTCGGAAATCTCACTCTCCCCCGTCGCAGACAGGGCGGTGATAAGACAAGCCATTCCGCCTCTCAGATCGGGCGCGCAGGATCTTCCCGACTGAATGGTAGATGGGTATATTTTTGCTCTGCCGCTCCGAGTGTCAGAGACTATGCCAAAGTGAGAAAGCGAGGCGAGGTAGCCAAATCTGTCACGCCAGACCGTATCTGTTATCTCACCGCCGGCGCCGAAAGCCATAAGCGGCGCTATAATTGGCTGAAGATCGGTAGGAAAGCCGGGATAGGGAGATGTGGTGACAGAGGAATACTTGGGATATAGCAGCTCTGCCGAGATACTGCTGCCCGAGACGGAATATGTAGCACCGAGATCGCAAAGTCCATCCAAAAAGCTCTGCATATGGTCGGTGGGACAGTTGTTGACGGTTATGCCACCGCCACTCATAAGTGAGAGTACAAGATAACTTCCTGCCTCAATCATATCTCCTATAATGGAAATGCTGCCGCCGTGAAGCTCTCTGCCAACTATACAAAGCTCTCTGTCCTCTCTTTTGATATCCGCACCGCAGGAGAGGAGGAAGTCAATCAGCGAATCAATATGAGGCTCGCGGGCGCAGCCGCTGATATGGGTCTCCCCCTCAGCCGAGGCGGCAAGAAGAATGGCGTTTACGGTAGCACCCACAGAGGGGAGCCTGAAGGAAATATCGGCACCGCGGAGTCGGTCGCAAACGACTGCGCCATCACATAGCCGAGCTCCCAATGAAAGGCAGGCGTCAATATGCATATCAATAGGCCTCGGCGAGAAATTACAGCCTCCGAAGTTGGGTATTGGGCATCTGCCAAATCTGGAGAGGCATCCGCCGAGAAGATATGTAGAGGCTCTGATCTTTGAAGCTAATTTGGGGTCGGGAGCTCTGTATGAAAGGCGTGTGGTGTCAATGTAGGTTTTGCCCTCACACCTCCACACTCTGCCGCCGAACGAGCGGAGTATATCCAATGCGATCTGCACATCTCCTATGTGGGGGAGATTATCTATCTCCGACACGCCATTTATTAAAAAACAGGCGAAAATTATAGGCAGAGCTGCATTTTTGGATCCGCCGACCCTGATTTCACCCTCAAGTCGCTTGCCACCGTTTACAATGATCTTCTTCATTTTCTCCCCCTGACGGAAATAATGTTATCAGTATATTCCCGTGTGGATGATCCTGTTAACAGGCAAGACGAAAATTATCTTTTTTTATAAAGCCTGTTGGTGAAAATTGCTCTTTTTTTAAGCAAAACAAGCTTGTTTTGACAATAGTAGTTTACTTTTTGGCAAGAATATCAAGATTTCTCTCAACGGTTTTTCTTTTTCTCCAGGCGAAAGCGCGTCTTGAAAACTCCTCGTCACTCATAGCATCAAGCCGCTCCCTCGTAAGATGAGGAATACGGTCCTTGTGGAAGAAGTCAACCGGTGTGATACGAGGACTCTCGTTGTGCGGGCATGATGTCTGGCAGGCGTCACAGCCCCAGGCGGTGTTATGCTCTATTATCAGAGCGATCTCGCCCTCGGTCAACTCACCCTTGCGCTGGGTTATGGCAGACAGGCAGTCTGTTCCCTCCCCCGAAAGTATGCCTGTGGGACAGGCTCTCTTGCAGGCTCCGCAGCTCTCGCAGAAGCCGATCTCACAGGGGGATGCGGCACCGAGTGTCTCGGGCTCTATGTCGGTCAGAATGTCGGCAATAAAGATATAGCTTCCGTATTTTTCGTTAATAAGCAGACCGTTGTCCCCGAGTATTCCGAGACCACCGATCAGAGCGGCGTGGCGCTCGTCAATGGGACTGTGGTCGCCATATCCCTTTACCTTAGAGCCGGGAAAATGCGTTTTAATCAGTTCTTCAAGCGATGCGTTTATCTCAGATATGGCAAGATGGTAGTCAAGAGAGGCGGCGTATCGGGAGAGATTTACCGTCTCGCCTGCATAGTAGGGCAAAAGATAGACTATGGCGCTCTTGGGCGCGAAGCCCTCCCTCTCAATAATACGGCTATTGGTCTCTCTCAGGTCGGAGTATGAAAGAATCGCAAAGTATTCAATATTAAGACTCAAAAAGTGATTTTTAATTATTTCTTTCATACCTTTCTCCCTTTGATCTGCCACTTGTTCTTCCATCATTATACACTATGAAAAATCAAATTGCAAGATATTTCTTGACTTTAATTGCCTATAATGTTATAATAAACTGAGAAAATAGTTGAAGGAGCAATCTATGCAAATACTTAACGAAGGTATCTTTGACCTGTTGGTCAACGCCTCGGGCTGGCAATACTATGCCCTGCTCTCGGCGACAGCACTTGTGGTAGCAGTAATATCATATGTTCTCGGAAGCATCAGCTCGGCAGTGCTTATCTCCAAGCTGGTATACAAAGAGGACATCCGATCTCACGGAAGCGGAAACGCCGGTATGACCAATATGCTGCGTACCTACGGTATGGGCGCTGCCGTTATGACTCTTGTGGGTGATCTGCTGAAAACCGTCATCTCTGTTTTATTTGCTGCTCTGATCTTCGGCTTCAACTACAACGGTGCAGTCAGCCTTAACGGCATATGCTACCTGGCGGGAAGCTGCGCCGTGCTTGGCCATGTTTATCCTATATTTCACGAGTTTAAGGGTGGAAAGGGCGTGCTGGTTACCGCCTCTATGATGCTGGTGCTTGCACCTCCCGTTTTCGGCATTCTTATATTTCTGTTTATTGCCCTGGTGGCTATATTCGGCTATGTGTCGCTGGGTTCTATCTGCGCGGCGGGTCTTTTACCCCTTGCCCTGGGACTTTACTCCTATTTTGTAGGCGGAGAGCTGGGCTGGCTGACGGTCGTATGTACACTGTTCATCGGTATATTTATCATCTGGTGCCACAGAAGCAACATCAAGAGGCTGCGCGAGGGCACCGAAAAGAAAATATCTATTGGCAAAAAGGAAAAGTAAATCTGTATGAACAAGACGGATTTTATAGGTCTGATTGAATCCTCCTTCAAAAAGGAGGCTCTGAAAAAGCTTGTGCTGTCAAGACCAAAAAGCAGCGAAATAAGTAAAATATCCTGCCGTCTGGTATCTCACAGGGGCAGAAGGCTGCTGGCTATGGAGTATTCCCTGCCCGGCAACACCGTTTCTCACAGGAATCTCTCCGAGGAGGAGCTTACAAAAGAGCTTCTCCCTCTGATAGACGAATACAGGCAGGTAAATATTATCAGCGCGCTGGGAGATGCGGAGCTGAAGCGCTCCAAGTCAGGCAAGGAGACGGTTATCGGCGGAGAGAATCTCAGACGCCGTCTTAACGGGGATGCGCCGGATTTTGAACGGGCGATTGAGGCTATTGACAGAAAGAAAAACTATATCCTCACGGGGAATGAGACATTCTTAATAAAGCTGGGCGTAAGCTCTGCCGACGGACGCGTCCACGACAAAAAGCAGGGTAAGTTCAGACAGATAAACAGGTTTCTTGAGCATATAGAAAACATTTATCCGAGGCTGCCCGCCGAGGGTATGATAAAAATATACGATCTGTGCTGCGGAAAGAGCTATCTCAGCTTTGCGGTGTACCATTATCTCACAGAGGTAAAGGGGAGACGGGTGTTTTTGTACGGCGCGGATCTTAAGCGCGATGTGATAATCTGGTGTCAGTCGCTGGCAAACGAGCTTGGCTATGTGGGTATGCGCTTTGAGGTGGGAGATATTTCAAGGATAGTTCCCCGTGAGAAGCCCGATATGGTCATATCCCTGCACGCCTGCGATATTGCCACCGACATCGTACTTGACACGGCGGTAAGGCTGGGTGCGGATATTATCCTCTCTACTCCCTGCTGTCACAGATACCTTAACGGCAAGGTAGTGGCAGAGGAGCTGAGATTTGTCACCGAGTATCCTCATATTGCAGGCAAGCTGTGCGAGGCGATAACAGACGCTCTCCGTCTTGCGAGGCTGAAGGCGGGCGGTTATACCGTTGCCGCTCTTGAGCTGACAGACCCCGAGAATACACCTAAAAATACGCTTATCAAGGCTATAAAAAACAACCGTATGAGCGAGGCTGATAGGCAACGGGCGAGAGATGAATACTCTGCGATGCTGCGCTTTGTTCTCGGCGAGGGCGCTGAGGGATATCTCAGCGAGATAAATAACTGATTTTCAGAAGGATTTTTTAGAATGACATACATTACAAGGACAGCCGAGGAGACCGAGGCGGTGGGCAGAGAGCTTGCCGAGAGGCTGGAGGCGGCGGGGATAAAGCGCGCCTTTATCGCTATGAGAGGCGAGATGGGTGTGGGCAAGACCGCATTTACACGAGGCTTTGCCTCCCAGTTTGGCATCTCGGGTGTGAAGAGCCCTACATATACCATCGTCAACGAGCATCGCGGTCGGGCTAATCTCTATCACTTTGATATGTACCGTATCTCAGACGGAGACGACCTGTACTCCATTGGCTATGACGACTATATTGAAAAGGACGGCTTCTGCATAGCAGAATGGTCGGAGAATATTGAAAACGAGATACCCGACGGCGCAATATATGTGACTATATCAAGAGTCCCTGAGCGCGAGGGCGAAAGAAGGATAGAGATTGATGAAAATATTGGCATTTGACGGTACTGCCAAGGCTGCTTCGGTCGCGGTAGCAGACGGGAACAAAACCCTGGCGGTATGGACAATAGATAACGGACTTACTCAGAGTGAGCTTTTGCTGCCTATGGCGGAGGATATGCTGAAAGGCCTGGGACTTGGCTTCCCGGATATTGATCTCTACGCTACGGCGGTGGGCCCCGGCTCGTTTACAGGCGTGAGAATAGGCGTTTCGCTGGTCAAGGGTCTTGCCTTTGGCAAGGGGATTCCCTGTGTGGAGGTTTCTACCCTGGATGCGCTGGCTGAAAATCTACGCGGTCTGTGCGGAATCATAGTTCCCTGTATGGATGCAAGGCGCGGTCAGGTATACTCTGCCACCTTCAAGGGCAACGGCAAAGATCTCCTGCGTGTGTGCGAGGATCGTGCCATCTCCCTTGCCGAGCTGGCTGAGGAGCTTAAGCAATACCGGGGTCAGAGCATCTATCTGTCGGGAGACGGATACGGGGTGGCAAGGAGAGCTCTTGAAAAGGCCGGAATATCCCTCGCCGATACTCCTGAGCTGCTGATACTTGAAAACGCGGCGTCTGTTGCCAGGGTGGCAAAGAGAAAATACGAGGCAGGAGAAGTAGTGAGCGACAGAGAAATGTCACCTCTCTATCTGCGAATGCCCCAGGCAGAGCGCGAGAGACTTGAGCGCGAGGCGGCAAAAACGAAGGGAGAACAGATATGAAAAGAAAGATATACATAGGCGCGGACAGCGCGGGATATAATCTTAAGGAGGAGGTCAAGGCTCATCTTGCCGACCTGGGCTATGAGGTGACCGACTGCGGATGCGACTCAACCGCGTCCTGCCATTATCCCGAGTTTGCATCCAGAGTATGCGAGAGCGTTCAGGGAGAGCTTGACGGCTCCTTCGGTATTCTGATCTGCGGAACGGGTATCGGTATGTCAATGTGCGCGAACAAGCATCGCGGCATTAGAGCGGCTCTCTGCTCGGACACCTACTCTGCCAGAATGACCAGATGCCACAACGATGCTAACCTGCTCTGTATGGGCGCGAGGGTCATCGGCAGCTGCCTGGCTATGGATATTGTTGACGCCTTTCTCGGCGCGGAGTTTGAGGGAGGACGGCACGCGGTGCGTGTAAAAATGATTGAGGATATTGAGAAAAAATAAAGCTTTACCCGTCGGAGCAAAAACTGCCGACGGGTGTTTTTTATATGTTTGAAAAGCGCTCTACCCCGTTGCCCTCTGTAAGACACTTGGCGTGCTCGCAAATGTAGACGAAGGAGTCGGGTGGCAGCGATATGCCGTACTCAAGGATACAGGGATATTCTATGGGTTCGCCTCCCTTGCCGTACTCCTCTATGGCGAGATAGTAGCATCTGCCGTCCGTATACACGTCGCTCCCCGGCGGTGAGTCGCCCGACAGAGCGGAAACCGCCCGCACGGCAGAGGTCAGATCCTCCAGCGACTCAAAGGCGTATATTCCCCGCCCGCGAGAAAGCAGAGTGACCCTGTCTGAGCGGGACACCAGCCTTGCTGACGAGTCGGAGAGTATACCCAGCTTAGTGACGAATATCTCGCATCCGCCCTCCCCCGTGGGATAGAGCTGTATCAGCACCTTATCTCCCGCAGGATCAAAGCCAACTCTGGAACGCGCCATATCAAGTATACGCCAGAAAACGCGGCGGGCATTGTGACTGCTGATGTCCGCCTTTTGTCCCGCGAGAGAATACTCCTCTGCCTCGGTCCTGTCAAGGACAATTTTTATTTTTGATTCTCCTATAAGTAAAAAATCCAAAATTACACCGCCTATACTTTTCTTTTTTCATTATACAGAAATGGCGGGTAAATTGCTACCGCAAAAAAATGGGTGGAGCGGAGATTTCTGATAAACGAAGGGATTTTCTGTTTTATTTATGCTTTGGCGGTATACTTTTCCTTTTACAGACGAGGGCGGTAAGGAGGTTAAAAAACATATTTATTCCGACCTTATTGATAAATAAAAAAATAACTATTGTTTTTATTTTTATTTTGTGGTATAATGGTTTTTGGTGAGTTCGCGACCTTCCTCACCGTGTTGCAAAGCAACGAAAAAAACAAAACTAAAGGAAAAAAGAAATGAAACCAAGAAACAAGCTTACGCTCTACACCACCCGCGGAGCACTCATCGCGGCGCTGTATGTGGTTCTCACTGCGGTTGCCACCCTGTTGGGACTGTCCAGCAACGCCATTCAATTCCGTATCTCCGAGGCGCTCTGCATACTGCCGCTGTTTTTACCCGAGGCGGTGCCGGGGCTGTTTATCGGCTGCCTTATCTCCAACCTTATGGTACCCGGAGCGGTGATATGGGACATTATCTTCGGTAGTTTTGCCACGCTTATAGGCGCGATCGGTGCCAGAATGATGCGCGGGCTGCCTGAAAGGTATAAGTGGACGGCTACCCTGCCGACGATACTGGCGAATACGATAATAATACCGCCGGTGCTGATATATGCCTACGGCGCACCCGACTCATACATTTACCTTGCCCTGACAGTTGGAATCGGCGAAGTAGTATGCGCGGGAGTGTGCGGAAGCGCGCTTTATTATGTACTTAGAAAATACAAAAATCAACTTTTCAGATAGACAACAAGCAAAACGAATCCTTATTTCCAAGGAGGACACCAATGAAAAGCAGCGACAGAAGTGACAGAAAATATCTGATGGAGCTGGCAAAGCAGTATCCCTCACGCAAGGCGGTTGCCGCAGAGATAATCAGGCTGAACGGTCTGCTCAATCTGCCCAAGGGCACAGAGCATTTTCTCAGCGACATACACGGCGAGTGGGAGGCCTTCTCACACATAAGAAGAAACGCGTCGGGCGTGGTAAGAAACAAGGTAGATCATCTCTTCAAGGATACTCTGAGTGAGAAGGATCGCGCCGAGCTTTCCAGCCTCATATACTACCCCTCCGAAAAGCTTGCCGAGGCAAGAGAGAGGGAGGAAAACGTCTCAAGGTGGTACAAGATTACTCTTGAGCGACTGCTGAAGGTATGCCGTCTTGTAGGCAGCAAATATACCCGTGACGTAGTCAGAAGTCATCTGCGTGACAAGGCGGGCGAGTTCGTTTATATCTTAGAGGAGCTGCTGATTGACGGCGAGGATGAGCTGAAGGCTCAGTACTGCGAGAGTATAGTCAGGACTTCTATAAGAATAGGCGCGGCGGAGGATCTCATAAAGGGTCTGTGCGATACCATAAAGAGCCTGGTCATTGCTCACCTTCATATCGTGGGCGATCTCTTTGACAGAGGTCCGAGAGCTGATCTTATCCTTGACGAGCTGATGCGCGAGAGAGCGATAGATATACAGTGGGGTAACCACGATGCGCTCTGGATGGGTGCGGCGGCAGGCTCCAGGGTATGTATTGCGACCGTGCTTAACAACTCTATCACATACAAAAACCTTGATGTTATTGAGATCGGATACGGCATCTCGCTCCGTCCCCTCGCCCTCTTTGCCGAGGAGATGTACGCGGGCTCTGACATATCTGCATATATGCCAAAGGGTACTTCCGACGGCAATTTCTTTGGCGGAACAGACGACGTGCTTCTGGCTATGATGCACAAGGCGATAAGCATTATTCAGTTTAAGCTTGAGGGTCAGACCATTAAGAGAAATCCCTCATTTTTGATGAATGAGCGACTTATTCTTGAGCAGATTGACAAAAAGCGCGGTGTGGTGAAGCTGGGAGACAAGGAATATACCCTGCGCGACTCTGATTTTCCCACCATCGGTGATGACCCATATGCTCTGACCGACGAGGAAGGAAGGGTTATGGAATATCTGCGAGTTGCCTTTATGCGCTCGGAGAAGCTGAACAAGCAGATCCGCTTTATCTACGACAAGGGCGGAATGTACACTATATACAATAACAACCTGCTCTACCACGGTGCTATCCCTATGACCGAGGATGGCGAGTTTATGAGGCTTTGCGCGGCGGAGGACAAGTATGGCAGAGAGCTTATGGACCACTGCGATAAAATGGCGCGTATCGGCTACTTTGGCAAGGCTGACAGCGAGGAAAGACAGGCGGGCAAGGACTTTCTCTGGTTCTTGTGGTGCGGAAAGGACTCTCCCCTCTGCGCGAGAAAAAAGATGGCGACCTTTGAGCGTCTGCTGATTGACGACAAGGACTCCTGGGTTGAGCCGAAAAACGCCTACTATCAGTCCTGGGACAACGAGGAGATCGCTATCAAGATACTTGAGGAGTTTGGTCTCGGAAGCATTGGATCGCATATTATCAACGGTCATCTGCCCGTACACAGAGGTGAAAATCCCATTAAGGCAAACGGCAGAATACTTGTTATTGACGGTGGCTTCTGCAAGGCATATCACGGATCTACCGGAATCGGCGGCTATACCCTGATATACAACGCCGACGGAATGAGGCTGCAGGCTCACGAACCCTTCTTTGACAAGGCGGATGCAATAAAGAACAATGCGGACATTGTATCACAGACTATAATTTTTGAGAGCAAATCCGACAAAATGCGTATCAGAGAGACCTATCGCGGCTCTGAAATACGCGAGAAAATTGCCGACCTTATGCTGCTGATGAGCGAGTATGAGAGCGGCTCTATCCAGTAAACTAAAAAGCTGTCTCAGACGAGACAGCTTTTTCTTATTTTTTATTTTTCAAAATCAATGCCTCGGCAACCATAAGGCCGTCGCGGGCGGAGGAAACTATGCCACCTGCATATCCTGCTCCCTCGCCTGTGGGATAGAGGCCCTCTATCCCCTCTGCCATATAGTCAGCGCCTCTCAAAAGGCGAACGGGAGAGGTGGTGCGGGTCTCGGGACCTGTCAAGACAGCCTCCGACAGATAATAGCCGGGGAGCCAGGCATCAAAATCGGGTATGGCGCACCTGAGCGACTCGGTGATATACTCGGGGAGATAGTTCTCGGGGGAGATAGGCTCTGTGCCTACGGGATAAGAGGGAGTAACGCTGCCGCGGGTGGGCTCTGCCCCACTCATAAATGCACCGAGGGTGGTGGTGGGCGCCTTATAGCTTCTGCCCGCCACATCAAAGGCGGCTCTCTCAATGCTGCGCTGCAGCTCAATGCCTGAGAGGGGATCGGAGGAGCCAAAATCCTCGGGGGTTACGGAGACTAAAAGAGCGGCATTTGAATTATCGGCGTTGCGGGCATACTCGCTCATACCGTTGGTAACAATGCCTCCCTCCTCGCTTGCGGCGGCGACGACCGTACCTCCCGGACACATACAAAAGCTATATACACTGCGGCCACCGGGTAAATGCGTGACCAGGTGATAGCTGGCGGCACCGATGCCACGGGGGGCGTTGTCTCCATAGATG
>JAZSIK010000021.1:0-17885 GCA_045533775.1 Eubacteriales bacterium | reverse complement strand
CGCCGCAGGCAACTATCTTGCCAAACTTAAGGTAGTCAAGAAGGTTATCGGCGCTGATGCCGCCTGTGGGCATAAAGGTAAGCTGACCGTAGGGTGCAGCCATTGCCTTAAGCATCTTAAGACCGCCTGCCGCCTCAGCGGGGAAGAACTTAACGGTTTTGAGACCCAGCTCAAGAGCCGCCTCAATGTCAGAGGGGTTAGAGCAGCCGGGGAGCATAGGAATACCCTTGGAGAGAGCATAAGCTGTTACCTTGGGATTAAGACCGGGAGAAACGAGGAACTTGGAGCCTGCCGCGATAGCCGCGTCAACCTGCTCGGTGGTAAGGACGGTGCCCGCGCCTACAAGCATCTCGGGGTACGCGTCGGTAATTCTCTTGATAGCGTCTGCCGCACAGGAGGTACGGAAGGTGATCTCTGCTGCGGGAAGACCGCCGTCAATAAGTGCCTTAGCCAGCGGAACTGCATCGTCTGCGTTCTCAATCTTGATTACGGGGATAAGGCCAATAGAATAGAGTTCTTTCATCATATCGCTCATTTTAGATTTCTCCTTTAATATTAAGCGTGTTTTATTTTTTATTTCAATCAATATTTTTTCAAAAAGAAAAATTAACCCACATAAATTATACTATATTATTTTAACTCCGAGAATTGCAAAAATTGCTATAAAGTATTGCAAAAATTGATATTTGGGGCAGTAAAATGAAAAACGTAGGCAAAGAGGGCAGTCTTACTTGACATTTTTTGCGCAATAATATATAATATTTTAATAAACATTTTTATCATTTCCGCGGCAAAATATGACATAGCCGCAGGAGAAAAAGGGGGCGGGTTTCGTGTTGAAAATAGTGAGAAGCGGCTTTTCTTCCTCTCTCAGAGAGGCCTTTTCTGTCGCCATAGCAGACAGACTCGCCGCGGGTAAGCGGGCAATCCTTATCGTCCCGGAGCAGCAAACGGTTATGGCAGAGGGGCTTATGGCTCGCCTTCTGTCTCCCAAGGCGGCTCTCTTATTTGAGGTGACAAACTTCACCCGCCTTGCCAACACCACCTTCCGCGCTCTCGGCGGACTGTCGGGAGAATACTGTGACTCGGCAAAAAAGTCGCTGATCATGTGGCGGACTCTGACCGAGCTGTCTCCCACGCTGAATATGACCGCGGGCAGAAGAGATATAAGCGCGGGACTTGTAGAATCGGCTCTTGCCGCCGTTGGACAGATGCAGAATCTGGGTATTCATCCCGAGGAGCTGACCGCCGCCGCAGAGCTTGAGGATGTGAGAGCCGACGGACGGCTGGCGGCAAAAATCAGCGACCTTGCGGCAATTTTTTCTCTCTATAAGAGTCTTGTCAGCGAGAAATATGCCGATACGGGAGATGATGCCGAGGCTATGGTAAACAAGCTGAGAGAGCATCCCGATTTCCTTAGCGATACCGATATATTCATTGAGGGCTTTGCTTCCTTTACAGAGCCCCAGTATACCCTGATAGCCATCCTTGCCGCCAGAACCTCGGTCAGCGTGGCACTCACCCTGCCAAAAGGACAGGAGGAGTCCTTTGAGTTCACCGAGCCTGCTCAGTGTCAGCGACGCCTTATCTCATCGGCGCGTGTCCACGGCGCTGATGTAAAGCTCTCCCGAGAGGAGAGCGGCGCGACAAGAAAAAACGAGTCTCTTGCCGAGATTTGTCGTCTGCTTTGGTCTACAATCAAGCCAAAAGACAATATAAGTTTACAAAATAAGGACGATTTGCGTATTTTTGAGGCAAATACACCCTATGATGAGTGCGCGTTTTTGTGTGAGGATATAAAGAGGCGAGTGATGGGTGGCGAGTCTTACTCGGATTTTGCTATCATCTACCGCGAGGCGAGCAAATACCGCGGCATCCTTGACGCCGCTCTCTCTGACGCAGAGATACCCGCCTTTACCTCCCAGCGCCGTGACATAAACGAGTTTGAGGCAATCAAGCTGATATACACCGCCTACGCGGCATCCCGCGGCTTTGCCAGGGAGGATGTTATCAGCTATGCCAAGTGCGCCCTGTCGGGCATTGAGCGCTCTCTGTGCGACGAGTTTGAGATGTATGTAAACACCTGGCAGATAAACGGCCGCCGCTTTACCGACGGTGAGGTCTGGAATATGAATCCTGCAGGCTACACCACCCGTCGCGCTGAGGGTACCGATGACAAGCTGGTACGTATTCACGAGGTACGCCTCCGTATAATCAACCCTCTCTCTGCCTTAGCTGACAGAATGGCAAAGGCTGAGACAGTAAAAGAGCACGCCGAGATACTGCTTGACTTCCTTCTTGAGATTGATATGGAGGGCTCGCTGAAAAAGAGGTCGCAGCTTCTTCTGAAAATGGGTGAGAGCGCTCTTGCCGAGGAAAATGCAGCCCTCTGGCAGATAATATGCTCCTCGCTTGATACTCTTGTCAATGTGCTGGGGGAGGCAAAATGCGATTCTGAGGCATTTCTCGCTCAGCTTAAGGTGGTATTTTCCGCCACCGACATAGGCCGCATCCCCTCCTTTGCTGATCAGGTGACTGTGGGTAGTGCGGATATGCTGAGGCTATATGACAAAAAGCATATTTACCTTATCGGCGTAAATGCCGGCGCATTCCCTGCGAATGTGGGTGACAGATCCTATTTCTCCGAGCGCGACAGACTGAAGCTTTCCCGATGCGGACTTGCCATCGCGCCCGAGCTTGAGATAAATGGGGCAAAGGAGCTGTATTTCTTCAGCCGCGCCTTTTCCTACGCCACCGACAGCCTGACCATATCCTATTCCACCGCCGATACCCGATTTAAGGCGACAGAGCCGGCTGAGGTCATCGGCAGAATAGGTATTATCACCGGCGGCGAGGTAAAGCCCGTGCGCGTTGAGTCGCTGCCCCTGTCAGACAGACTCTATTCCCCCGGTCTTGCCCTGATGAGTATGGGTGATATGGGCGTGGAATACGATACAGTAAAGGCGGCACTCTCTAAGTCGGGATATGAGAGAGAGGTGGCTATCGCCGACGGCGACATCTCTAACTCTACCGTAAGGCTGGGCAGTCAGATAATATCGTCCGACAGAGACCTTTCGCTGACACAGACCCGTATTGACAGCTATGTGAGCTGCCCCTTCGGCTATTTCTGCAGCTATGTGATAAAGCTCTCCGAGGAGGAGAGAGCGGAGTTTGATGTCCGCAGCATCGGCTCCTTTATCCACGCTATACTTGAGAACTTCTTTGCGGCTCTCTCCGAGGAGGGAAGAAAGAGCGGTGAGCTTTCAGCCGACGAGCGCATAGCGCTGACCCGCGCCGCCGCTGAGAAGTATATCGGTACGCTTGGCGAGGATGTAATGTGCGCCTCGGTACGCACCAAGATAAAGATTGACCGACTGACTCGCGCCGCCCTGCCTGTTGTTGAGGGGCTGTGCGAGGAGTTCAGTATGTCTGCCTTTGAGCCCCGCTTCTTTGAGCTTTCTTTAGATTATTCCGACAGGACAAAGCCCGATCCCGTTCATCTTGACACAGAGTGTGGCGGCATAAATATCTACGGCATAATTGACCGCGTTGACGCCTACAAAAAGGGTAAGGACGTCTATGTCCGCGTCGTTGACTATAAGACCGGACACAAGGAGTTTAAGCCCGAGGATATGGCAGAGGGCGCGAATCTTCAGATGTTCCTCTACCTTAAGGCACTGGTTGAGAGCGATAACGAGGAGTTTCGCAGGAGCATCGGTGCAGAGGAGGGCGGCAGGCTTATTCCCGCCGGCGTTATATATGTCAAGACCTCTGTCCGCGATGTAAGGGTGAGTTCCCCCGACGACAGCCTTGCCTCCCTGGCGGTAAAGGATGCTCAGGGCAGAGAGGGAATGCTGCTTGACGACCCCGAGGTGATCTCGGCTATGACGTTGAAGTATACTCCCCTCTACTCAAGGCGCACGCCCGACAAGATACCCGAGAGCAAGCGCAAGCTCCTTTACAGCGAGGAGGGCTGGGGAGAGATAATGTCCACCGTTGAGGACTCGGTCACCCGCGTAGCAGAGGGGATCCGCGGCGGAGTGATGGACGCGGAGCCCAAGGTGAATAAAAATATTAGCCCCTGCGATTATTGTCCCTACAAGCCCATCTGCCGCAGAGGATAATTCAAGGCTTCTCTCCCGAAAGGAAAAGGGCGTGGACTATCTGCAACCTGATTATTTTTTAGCTTTATAAAACAAAAATGACGCGATCTCTCGCGTCATTTTTTTGTTTATTCTCCCTTTTGTGAGCCGACGGGGTTTACAATACTGTATCCCACGTTGACAAGGTGGTCTGCTACACGCTCAAGGCCTAATACGGCGGAGGAGTAGTAGGGGCTGACCTCTATGCTGCAGTTTCCTTCTGCAAGTCGGGAATAGTGGCTTGCTGTAAGATCCAGCTTCATATCGTCAACCTCGTTTTCAAGCTCGGTGAGTCTGGGAAGCTCTTTTTTGTTCAGATTTTCAAAGGCGTCCTTTGCTATATCAAGCATAGAAAGCACGTGCTCGGACATCTTCTTGATATCAGATCTCGCCGTATCCGAGAAGCTGATTCCCTTGCCGTGCATCTCCTCGCCGATCTCATAGAAGTTCTCCGCGTGGTCGCCTATACGCTCAAGGTCGTTGAGAACGTGGAAGTAGGAGCCGATTATTCTCTCGTCGGTCTGGGACGCGCCTGTGGAAAGCTTGATAAGGAACTTGGTAAGCTCGCCGTTGGTAAAGTCAATTATCCGCTCGTTGCCCTTGATACGCTCGCCGTCGGTGAGCGTGCCGTTCTTCATAGCCGCAAAGGAGAGGTTGATATTCTCCTCAACCAAGCCGAGCATATAATCCATCTCCTTTTTGACCTGCATCAGCGCTACGGGAGGTGTGGTCAGAAGTCGGTCGTCAACATACTTAAGGGTGAGCTTCTCCTCATCCTCGGTCTGATCCTTGATGATAAGGCAGGAGTATTTAACAAGATGCTTTACGAAGGGAAGAAGGAAGAGGGTGGTCGTCACGTTGAAAATAACGTGGAATGCAGATACTCTCATCTGCAGGGACATCGCGTCATCGCCGGGGAAGAGGGATACGAGCAGATCAACTGCCTGATCCTTGAATATCCAGATAAGTGCGGTGAAGAGGCCTGTGCCGATCACATTGAAGGTAAAGTGTATGAGAGCAACTCTCTTGGAGTTTGCGTTACCTCCGACAGAGGCGAGCAGGGCGGTCACACAGGTACCGATATTTGCGCCGAGAATAATGAATAGCGCAAGGTCAAGGGGAAGCACGCCCGTGCCGACCATAGTGATTACTACACCCGTCGCAGCAGAGGAGCTCTGAATCAGAGCGGTGAAAATAATACCTACTAAAATAAGCAGAAGCGGGAAGTCTATCGCCTCAAAGATCCTCGTGAACATCTCCTCAATAAGAGGATTGCCGAAAGCCTCCTCGCTGCTCATAACGTTCAGTCCGACGAATATAAGTCCGAGACCCGAGCAGAGCAGACCGGTAAGCTTGATCTTCTCGCTCTTGGAGAAGCCCATCATAACTCCGGCAAAGGCAAGAATGTACATAAGCATATTGAAGTAGTCGTTTTTGAGGGCGACAAGCATACCTGTGATGGTGGTACCGATGTTTGCACCCATAATTATCGGTGTCGCCTGCATAAGCGTCATAACGCCCGCGTTTACAAGACCGATAACCATAACCGAGGTAGCAGAGGAGCTCTGGATTATGGCGGTTACGCCGGCTCCGATTCCGACACCGGAAAGACGGTTGTTGCTGATCTTTTCCAGCATCTTCTTCATTCCACTGCCCGCGCTCTTCTCAAGCGCATCGCTCATAAAGTTCATTCCGACGATGAATACGCCAACGCCGGCAAGCAACCAAATTAAGCTTTGAAATATTTCCATAAGTATTCTCCTAAGTATTTGCGAAAAGGGCGGCACACGGCCGCCCTTTTTATATATGTGGCCTTAAATTATCTCTTTATCTTCTCTTTTCAATAATATGTAAGGTCGGGTTTACAATCTGGTCGCATACAGCTACCGACGTCTGTCTGGTAGCCATAAGTCGCATACCGATATTTTCAATGATATTTCTGGGGGGAAGGGGCAGATCTCTCATCTCCTTGGAGTTTATCTGCTTGGACTTTGACGTGATAGAGATATATCTGTCATAGATGGTGGAGTTGAGCAGAGCAAAGAGACCAAAGGCAAATCTGGGGTTGATCTCAATATTCTTGTCCACGGTGTCAATGAAGTTGATCTTGTTGTGTGTGCTGATATATCTGTATCCGGGGAGCTGAGCCGCCATATAGATAGCCGAGTTTACAAATCTTTCGTCGCTCTTGGCGGGCACGCGCTTGATGATGATCATATTTTTGTTGCGCTGAACGATCTTCTCGTTTACGGGTACGATGTACTGGCGCTTTACAGGCTGGGGGAAGCGGATCTGACCGCCCTTGATAGCAGAGGGACGGATCAGGGGTACGGAGCCCTTCACAGGCTCGGTAAAGAGCATACCCTCGCATCTGGAGTCAAGCACAAGACCCGTGCTCATCTTAAGTCCAAGGCTGCTGAGAGTCTCGGGCAGGTCGGAGATATGCTTTACTATCTTGGTGTCCTCAACGCTCTTGGGCAGGGTGAGGGTACCGTCGTTATCTACGATAAAGGAGTAGGGAATAGCGGGCAGAGTGATGATGTTCGCGCCGTTGTCGGTGGAGGTGGTAACATCAATGGTCTCTGTGCGCTCGTCGTTTGCATAAGCAAGGATAAAGGACTTCTTGAGAGGAACTGCGCGCTTGGTGTTTTTCTGCTTACCTACAAAGAGGTGGATCTTACGCAGAGCGAGTCTGTCAGCCATATCCTTACGGAAGGCGGCAACACCCGAGGAGGTAGCAGCGCTGGTGGGCATAACTATAACCAGCTGACCCTGGGGCTCAAGATGTCTTGCGGCAAGGCGGCAGAAAAGATAGGGTGCAGCGATCTTCAGCTGAGTAACACCGCCCACAGCCTCCGCCTCGGGAGAATATTTGTCTATAAGATCAAGAGGGGGATTGCAGAGGATAAGGTCAAATCTGTCCTCCTCCACCTCGTCAAAGAGCGCAACGGTATAGTGGTTCTTTGAGTCGGTGAGATAGTTCTCCTCGTATACGGTCACATAGAGCTTTACGCCGTAGTCGTGACGGCACTTTTTTCTGATACGCTCCAGGTTGTTTTTCAGCATAGGGATAAATACGGGATCGTTCTCGTAGCAGGTGATAAAGATCTGCTTTGCCAGAGGACAGTTCTTGCACACAGCCTCAATAGCCGCCGCGGCGAGAATGCCTGTGCCTGCTCCGGGATCAAGTATTGTATATACGGTCTTTCTCTCGTCAAGAGCAAGCATATCTGCCATAAGTCTGGCGGTGTCCTTCTTGGTGAAAAGACGGCCGAGACGAATGTTTTCGCTGCCCGATTTTTCTCTTATAAGCTTGTTGGTATTTCTTACAGCTAAGCTAAGCATAATTACCTCCAAATATTCTGCCTTGATTTATCAATTATTATTTTAGCATATAAATTAACCTATTTCAAGACATTTTTCAAGTTTTTTTAATAAAAATATTGCAAAAGTGGGGAGGAGGTGCTATAATGGTAAATGTAAAGAAATATTTATCCATCTATGAGTGGGCAAAACCCCTCGGATATGAAGGGAAGGTATAATAAATGAGCGAGCAGACTCAGTCTACTATTTTGAAGTTTCTCCACTGCGGAGACATACATCTTGATACACCCTTTACAGGACTTGCGCCCGAGAAGAGTGACGAGCGCAGAATAGGTCTCCGTCAGAGCTTTATGAAGATGATGGAGTATGTTCGTACCTCGGGTGTGAACTATGTGCTTATCAGCGGCGACCTCTTTGAGACCGACTGCGCCACCGGCAGCACCGCAGAGCTTCTTATCCGTGAGTTCCGCAACAGCCCCGACACCAAGTTCATTATTGCCCCCGGCAAGTATGACTGCTATGAGAACAACCCCATATATACATCGGGCAGACTTCCCCAGAACTGCTATATCTTCAGCTCGGACAAGATTGACCGTTTTGACTTTGTAGAGGACAGAGTGGTTGTGTACGGCTGGGCATTTATGGGTGATCACCTTGACAACAGCCCCCTCTATGACAGAAGAGTGGGTGACAGCTCTATGATCAATATTGTCTGCGGCTATGCCGACCTTGACGGTCCCATCGGTTCCCGCATATGCCCCGTCTCCACCACCGATCTTAAGAAGTTCGGCGCAGATTATTACGCCTTTGGCTCCCGTCACGAGGGTGGCGATTTCGTCAACCTGGGCTCTGCTATGTACGGCTACTCGGGCGCGCTGGAGTCCACCGGCTTTGACGAGCCCGGCATCGGCGGTGCCAAGCTTATCGTCGTTAAGTATAAGGACGGCAATATGTCTATGGATGCCAAGAACCTTACCTTTGGTAAGATCGTGTTCAAGAAGGAGATCGTTGACATCACCGGCGTTGATTCGGGCAGCGAGGTTGTCAGCCGCGTCAGCCGTCTTGTAAGTGACAAGAAGTATGGTCCCGAGACCGCCCTCCACCTTGAGTTTGTCGGCGAGATTGATCCCAGATTTATCATACCCAGGAACCTGGGCAGCGAGGCCTTCGGTCTTTACTCCTTTGAGATGAAGGACAGAACTATGCCTCTCTATAACACCCAGAGCTTCAAGCGTGATATGTCGGTAAAGGGTGAGCTCTACCGTCAGCTGCTTCCTATGCTCCAGAGCGAGAGCGAGGACGAGCGCCTTTTGGCTGCCCGCGCCTTCCGCGAGGGCCTTGCCGCACTTGAAAACCGCGAAATTGATACTTAAGGAATGATGTTGCCTTCGGCAAATGATGACGCGTTGCTAATGATGGAATGATGACGCGTTGCTAATGATTAGTTTTTTTGAGCGTCGGCAAGTAGCATCATTTTGCGCCTGCAAAAATATCATTATGCGTTAGCATACTCCATTAAAAAAAGAGCAGATTTTCTGCTCTTTTTTTGCATATTTGTACTCTTAAGTTTGCATATTGTTCTTTGCTGTTTTGCAGGATGATATCAACATAATACGGAGTGAGGCACATTTGTTTGAAAGAGTTGTATACGTTTCCTCGTCAATATATTTAGTTCTGTATAACAGTTCGAGCCAGTATCCTGTCTCATTTGCTTCTTTTAGAGCAATTTCAAGCTTTGAAATAAAATCTTTTTTACTTTGTGCATACTGAGCCTCATGGATACAGGCCCCAATAGATGTGCCGCTTCTGCCAATCTGATTTGAAATTATGGTTTCGTGTTTTGCCTTCAATGATTTAACGAGTCCCATAATTTTCACGGAAAAATCCATTGAAAATTCTACTAATTTATTTTCTTTTTTGTTTTCTTTCATAAACAAATTTCCTTTTGACTTTCATTAGTCGAAGCCGACATCATTTGCCGAAGGCAAGCATCATTAGCACAAGCGACATCATTTGCCGAAGGCAAACATCATTAAAAAAGCGCATTTGTTAATAAAACAAAAGCGCTTTTTTATGCCTACCATTTATTATTTTATCATATTTTTTCACCGGTGTCAATAGAAATATGTTAAATAATGTAGTTTTTACAGTTTGTACACAAGTGTCAAATATTTTTTGAAAAAATTGAGAAAAACTGTTTATTTTTCACAAATTATATGCTATAATATAATTGCGGAGGGGAACTAACCACTCCGCTCCGCGAAACCCAACGAAAGGATACCCGAGAGGGTGCTCTCACACGAGAGCGGTAACAGTATGAAGATTACGATTTACGGCAAGCAGATGAGCGTACGCGACAGCCTGAAGGAAGCGGTTGAAAAGAAGCTTTCCAAGTTTGATAAGTTCTTTGGCGCTGAAACAGAGGCATTTGTCACCTGCAAGGTTCGCAAAGGAGTAAAAATCATTGAAATCACCGTAAATTACGGCGGTACCACCTTCCGCTGCGAAGAAGAGAACGAGACCTTTATCACAGCTCTGGACAGAGCCTGCGAGGGACTTGAGCGACAGATCAGAAAGAACAAGACCCGCGTTGAGAGAATGCTGAAGCAGACACCCGTTCTGATCGGCGACTATGACGATGACGAGTATGTGGAGGAGGATGACTTTGACATCCGTGTAAAGACCTTCCCCTTCAAGCCCATGACCCCCGAGGAAGCGATCCTCCAGATGAATCTTATCGGTCACGCCTTCTACGCCTTCACCGATTCGGAGAGTGGTGATATTTGCGTTGTATATAAGAGGAAGGCTGGTAGCTACGGCCTTATCGTTCCTGAAAGGTAAAATATGTCTGAAACTGCCGTTTGCGACCTAACTCGTCGTAGGTCACTACGCCTTCGGGTCTCAAACAACACTTTGAGCCTGTATTTTCCTCTTTCAGTATGAAATATTCTGTTTTTTGCAGGCTAAAATTGGTGATAGCCGGAACAACAAATAAGCAAAACAGGGGCGGCAGTGCCGCCCCTTTGAAAATATTTATCTTTCAGAGGAAGAGATTGATATTGGCGATGCGGCAGATGTGTCTATATATGCCCCATTTTTTTGTTTATAAACTTTCCCCTTTTTTGTAACCTTTTCGTTTTTTTCGTGTCTTATAGTGTGAAAGCAAAAACCGACTGACTGGAGGTGACGCCGATGGATGACAGCAAAATAATAGAATTGTATTTCGCGCGGGATGAGTCCGCAATAGAGCAGACAAAGCAGAGCTACGGCCGACTGCTGCTTTCGGTTGCTATGAATATTCTCCACGACAGGATTGACTCCGAGGAGTGTGAGAGCGATACATATCTTCGCACCTGGCAGGCTATTCCGCCCACCAGACCTGTGCATTTTTCTGCCTTCCTCACCAAGATAACCAGAAATCTCGCTATAAATCGCCTGCGCGACAATCAGCGGGGCAAGTCGCTTAATGCCATATTGGTTTTAGATGAGCTTGCCGAGGCTATTCCCGACACCTCGGGTGATATCACCGAGGATCTGGCTCTGCGAGATGCGCTTGATGAGTTCCTCGGCTCGCTTGACAGTAAAAAGCGGCAGATCTTTGTCAGACGCTACTTCTATATGTATGAGATGAAGGAGATCGCCCGCGATATGCACGTGAGTGTGGGCAGCGTCAAGGTTTTGCTTTTGCGACTGCGCAGAGAGCTTCGCACATACCTTATGGAAAGAGGCATTGTAATATGAAAAGAAACGAAAGATTACTTTCCGCGATTGGAAATATTGACGAAAAATACGTAAAGGAGGCAGAGGGAAGAGTGAAAAGCAATCAGATAATCAAGGTAGCGGTGGTATTTGGCGTAATTATTGCGCTGGGGCTGTATCTGTTTTTACCCTTCGCGCCCGTTACCAGCAATCTTGCGGCGTACAGCGGCTCGGAGTATTTCCCGCTGATAGAGGGCATTGAGGACTACCGTCTCTCATTTATGCAGCCTACCTTTGACAACAACTTTGAGGTTTTAATGGACACCCTTGGCTCGCTGGGTAGTGTGATGGCACCCGGTGTGAACGGCGGCGCGTCGGGAGATAATATGAACGGCGCTGCGGGCGGAGATATGAACGAGTCTGACGGCAACGGCTCTTACGTTGAGTCCACCGACAATCAGGTGGCAGGCGTAATTGAGAGCGACCTTATGAAGATGACCGACAGGTACATCTTCCGCCTGGGCTGGCGTTCTGATGTAAATTACAGGACCGCTATCCTGCGCGTGTATTCTATTGATAAGGAAAACTCCGAGCTGGTTTCCGAGTACGAGATACCCCACTTTGAGTACGAGTATTTCAAGAGCTATGACAATGCCGCAGAGATGTATCTTTCATCGGATGGCAACACCGTCACGGTGGTAAAGGAATACTCACACGAGAAGACGGGTATGAGCAAGGTGGGTATAATCCTGCTTGACGTATCGGACGTACAGAGCATTACCCTGCGCGCCACCGTATCTATTGACGGCTCGCTCAACACCACCCGTATGGTAGACGGCAGACTGCTGCTTATCAGCGAGTTCTTCTTCAATCGCAATCAGGTGGATTATAACGACCCCACTACCTTTGTTCCCTCTATTGACTCGGGCGAGGGCGAGCAGCCCATTCGCTTTGAGGACATTATATTCCCCGATCAGATCGGCAACACAAGATACAGCGTGGTAACTCTCCTTGATGCCGACAGTCTTACCCTCCTGGGCGCAAACGCGCTGCTTAATTACGACGCTGATGTATATGTGTCGGCTGACAATGTGTATATCACCCGCGAGTATACAGGCGAGAGCGAGGGCGTGTATAAGGAAAAGAATATCATCAAAAACAAGACAGATATAGCCGTGATCAGCTACTCGGGTGAACGCCTTGAGAACCGCGGTACAATTACCGTTGACGGCTGGGCAGAGGATCAGTACAGCTTTGACGAGAGGGAGGGCTATCTCCGACTCGTTACCACTACAAATTGGACAGAGAATAAGTATTCCGACGTCGCGAGCATAAAGAATATGAAGAATGTCAGCCTCTGGATCTATGACCTCAGTGACAACAGTCTCGCATACAGTCTGCGCAATTTTGCCATAGACGGTGAGGAGGCAACGGCGGTCAGATTCCGCGAGGACAAGGTTTATGTCTGCACCGCGGTAAAGGTGGTGTTCACCGATCCCGTATACTTCATTGATCTTAGCGACTATGAGAGCATCACCTCTGCCGATACGGGCGTGATAGAGGGCTACTCCGAGCATCTGATTGATATGGGCGAGGGCTTCTTGCTCGGTATCGGAGAGCAGGATTGGCGCTATTCCAAGGTTGAGATCTACGAGCAGTCGGGCGGCGATGTGGTCAGCGTGGATGAATATCTCTTTGAGGGTGCGATCTCCCAGAACTACAAGGCGTTTCTTGTCAACAGAGAGGAAAATCTTATCGGCATCGGCATAGAGAACTACTACCGGTACGATGAGGAGACAAGGCAGGAGGATTACGGTGACAGATATCTGCTCCTCCACTTTGACGGCTACAGCCTTAACTCTATTCTCATCAACACCGAAAGTATAAATATGCGTCGTGACACAGTACGCGCAGCATATATTGACGGCTATCTCTATATCACCACCGACACAGGCTTTATGGTGGAAAGAATCAGATAATACACAGGGAACCGCCCGATTTTTTGGGCGGTTCTTTCTTTTTTTCCCGGAATATGATATAATTAAAAAAACGATTTTCTGAAGTTTTTTTGGAAAATCTGCGACCTTTTTGACACGAGCGGTGTCTTATAAAGTGAAAGCCGATAGGAAAAATGCATTTTTCAGTTGAGGTAACGCCTATGGATGACAAAAAAATAATAGAGCTCTATTTTGCAAGAGATGAGCGCGCCATAGAGGAAACAAGGGCGAAATATAGCCGTCTGCTGCTCAGGATAGCGTCGGGGGTTCTCGGTAGCCACCAGGACAGCGAGGAGTGCGAGAGCGATACATATCTTCGCGCCTGGGAGAGCATACCTCCCAACAGACCCGAGTATTTAGCCGCCTTTCTTGCGCGCATAGTCAGAAATCTGGCGCTCAACCGCGCCCGCGCAAATCGTCGTCGCGCCTCCTACGAGCTGGCTGCCATATACGAGGAGCTTGACTCTATGGGCTCGGGCGATCTTTGTGAGGGGCTGGATCTGAGAGCAGCTCTCGGTGATTTTGTATCCGGCCTTGACCGCACCAAGAGGCGTATTTTCATTCAGCGCTACTTCTATATGATGTCTGTCGGTGATATTGCGGCAGAGCAGGGCCTCAGCGTCAGCGGAGTAAAGACGGCTCTTTCCCGCACGAGAAAAATGCTCCGCGACTACCTTACAGAAAGGGGTTTTTACTTATGAAAGATAATGAAAAAATAATAACCGCTCTTGACGGAATTGATGACAAGGATCTGGTGGATGCCCGTCCCCGCGGCATAAAGGCGCGTAAGCCGATCTATCGCATCGGGGCGATCGCAGCCTGCCTTGTGCTTGCCGTTTCGGTAGTGCTTTTTGCTTTGCTGATGGGCGGCGGCAATCCCCAGAACGTTATACCTCCCGTGGCTGAAAAGCCCTTCCCCGAGGTGCCAAGACCTCAAAAGAGTCTTGCCGCCGTGGTGGGTGATTATCTGCTCTCATCCGATGAAGAGTATCCGGAGGTCGGCTGGGATGACGGTATACCGGAGGGCGGCTTAGGCGCGGGCGGCTCTTCGGGCGACGCTGTGCTTCCCGAGGGCGGCGGGTCTGACTCTTCCACGGATAACGGCAGCTACGTTGAGACCACCGACAATCAGGTGGCCGGTATCATTGAGGCCGACCTCTGCAAGACCACCGACAAATATATCTTCCGCTACGGACAGAAATCGCTGAAAATCTATTCTATAGACGGCGACAATTCCCGCGAGATATCCTCGCTGTATATCTCCTCGGGCGGCAGCAGCTATTACAGCGATATGTTCCTGTCCGCCGACGGCAACACCGTCACCCTTATTCAGGAGGAATACGTGTACCGCGAGGAGGACCACCCCTACGCGGGCAGCGACGCTACCTTTATTTACTCCATAGACGTTTCCGACGTGAATAACCCGAGGATAGCAAGGACCCTCAGCGTGGCGGGTACGAAGCTTGCCACCCGCAAGATAGGGGATAAGATATACCTGGTCACCACGGTGGGCTTTGGCAAAAATAATATTGACGACGAGGTTCCCGAGACCTATATTCCCGGCGTGGTAGAGGGCGAGTGTCTTTCTCTCTGCGACACGGATAATATCTTCTATAAGGACGAGATATGCCGCGTGTCCTACGTCTACGCCACCGTGTTCTCGGAGGGCGACCTTTCGCTATACGATGAGTACGCCGTGCTGACCGATTACGCCGCCTGGACGACGGGCGTATATTTCACCGAGAACCATATCGCCGTAAAATATCAGACGGGCAGACAGATTCGTGAGGAGGACGGCTATCCCATTGACGAGGCATATACCGAGCTTGAGCTGATAGACTTCTCCCTCGGCACGCTCAGATACCGCGGCAATCTGAAAATCCGCGGCTGGGCAGAGGCAGGGCAGTACAGCTATGACGAGCGTGACGGCTATCTCAGAGTAGTCACCTCCACCCGCGAGTGGAAGAGATATTGGGTGAATTACAGCAACGCCGCCCTCTACGTCTACGACCTCAGCACTATGACCCTGACAGCCTCGGTAGAGGACTTTGCCCCGGAGGGCGAGCGCGCCACCGCGGTGAGATTTGAGGGAAATAAGCTCTACGTCTGTACGGCAGAAACCTCAAGCTTTACCGACCCGGTATTCTTCTTTGACCTGTCGGATTATGAGAATATCACCGAGGTAAATACCGGATATATAGAGGGCTTCTCATCCTCGCTTATTGATTTTGGCGAGGGATATCTGCTCGGCGTGGGTCGCGAGAGCAGAACCCAGGGCAAGCTTGAGGTATACAAGCGAGAGGGAGACGCGGTCGTATCGGTAGGCGAGTTCCTATTCTACGGTACGCCCGGCAGTGAGTACAAATCCTACCTCATTGACCGCGAGAAGAATATCTTCGGCTTTGCCTGCAGCAGCTATCGCGCAAACCAAAATGAGAGCGCAAGACGGGTTTACCTTATTCTTCAGATTGACGAGTGCGGCATTCGTGTTATTCGCGAGCTTGATATTACCACCGGCGACAGAGCCGCCCGCGCCTTCCTGCGCGACGGATACCTCTATTTCACCGGCGACGATGAGTTCCGTGCCGTGAAGCTTGATATTTAATAAAAAAAGCGACAACCGTCGCGCCTATATAAACGAAAAAGGACGAGAAAATCTCGTCCTTTTTCAATTCTGCATTCCGTATTCGGACGAGCAATGCTCGCCCCTACGCGGCTAACCAAGTCCGCCCCCTATCTTTATTTGATCTCCTTGATCTTCATAATATCGTACGGTGTGGTCTGATATACGAAGTAGTTGAGCCAGTTGGTAAAGAGCAGCGTTGCGTGGCTGCGCCAGGTGCTGACGGGGGTCTTGCTGTCGTCGTCACCGGGGAAGTAATTTTCGGGCATCTTGGGATTAAGACCTGCCACCTTGTCGCGGATATATTCCTTGTTCAGCGTGTCGGCGTCATACTCCGAGTGACCTGTGATAAACACCTGTCTGCCTCTCTTGGTCTTTACGGCGTATACGCCCGCTCTCTCAGAGGAGGCAAGGATCTTCAGCCCCTTCACCGCCTCAATGTCCTCGCGCAGAACGGTGGTATAGCGGGAGTGGGGAACATAAAACTGATCGTCAAAGCCGCGGAAAAGTATGGACTTTTTGTGGTCTAATTTGTGGGCAAAAACGCCCGAGAGCTTCTCGTCCATCATATGCTTTTTTATGCCGAAGTGGTAGTACAGACCTGCCTGTGCGCCCCAGCAGATGTGCAGGGTAGAGTGAACGTGGGACTTTGACCACTCCATAATCTCGCACAGCTCGCCCCAGTAGTCAACATCCTCAAACTCCATTTTCTCCACAGGTGCGCCGGTGATGATCATACCGTCGTAGTAGCCCTCCTTCACCTCGTCAAACTCCTTGTAGAAGGCGAGCAGATGCTCCTCCGCCACGTTCCTTGCGCGGTGGGTAGAGGTGTGCATAAGTTCAATCTCAACCTGCAGGGGAGTATTGCCGAGCAGACGGGATAATTGGGTCTCGGTGTCAACTTTAGTTGGCATTAAGTTCAAAATCAGTATTTTCAGAGGACGAATGTCCTGTTTTATCGCCCTCTTTTCGGTCATAACAAAGATGTTCTCATTCTCCAGAGTTTTGACCGCGGGCAGCTCGTTTGGTATTCTTATAGGCACTTTTGTTACCTCGTTTTAGTCAATAGATGCAAGGGCGGCTGCCAGATCCTCAATAAGATCCTCTGCCGACTCAATTCCGCAGGAATAACGGATAAGGTCGGGGGACACGCCTGCCGCGCGCAGCTCGTCGTCGTTCATCTGTCTGTGGGTCGCGCTGGCGGGATGGAGACAGCAGGTACGGGCATCGGCAACGTGGGTCTCAATGGCACCGAGGGTCATATTCTTCATAAACCTCTCGGCAGCGGCGCGTCCGCCGCGAACGCCAAAGCTGACAACTCCGCAGGAGCCGTTCGGCAGATATTTCTTTGCCAGCTCGTGATACTCGTCACCCTCCAGGTCGGGATACTTTACCCAGGTGACATTGGGGTGATTTTTAAGGAAGGTCGCCACCTTCAGCGCGTTTTCGCAGTGGCGCGCCATTCTGACGTGCAGGCTCTCAAGACCGAGTCCCAGGAGAAAGGCAGATTGGGGCGACTGAGTGCAGCCAAAGTCACGCATCAGCTGAGCCGTCGCCTTGGTGATAAAGGCACCCTCAAGGCCAAACTTGTCTACATAGGTCACACCGTGATAGCTGTCATCGGGGGTGCAGAGGCCGGGGAACTTACCCGACGCACGCCAGTCAAATCTGCCCGAGTCAACTATGCAGCCGCCTACCGCAGAGCCGTGACCGTCCATATACTTTGTGGTGGAGTGGGTAACGATGTCTGCGCCCCACTCAATGGGACGGCAGTTGATAGGTGTGGCAAAGGTGTTGTCTATAATAAGCGGCACGCCGTGACGGTGCGCAACGCGGGCAAAGAGCTCAATGTCCAGCACGCAGAGAGCAGGGTTGGCAATAGTCTCACCGAACACCGCCTTTGTATTCTCACGGAATGCAGCGTTAAGCTCCTCCTCAGTGCAATCAGGGGAAACAAAAGTGAAATCAATTCCCATTCTCTTAAGGGTAACCGAGAAAAGATTGAATGTTCCGCCATAAATAGAGGAAGAAGCAACCACGTGGTCACCGCAAGAAGCTATATTGAAAACAGCAAAAAAATTTGCAGCCTGACCGGAAGAA
>JAZSIK010000079.1:0-9430 GCA_045533775.1 Eubacteriales bacterium | reverse complement strand
ATCCTAACTATATTCTTCCTCATACTCACACCTTTGTAGACGGCAAGTGCGAGTGCGGTGCAGAGGATCCCAACTATGTTCCTCCTCATACTCACACCTTTGTAGACGGCAAGTGCGAGTGCGGTGCAGAGGATCCCAACTATGTTCCTCCTCATACTCACATCTTTGTAGACGGCAAGTGCGAGTGTGGTGCAGAAGACCCCAACTATGTTTCCCCTGATCACCCAGAGCTTGATGCAGAATGGGCGGACGATTTTACAGTAGCCAGAGTTTTCTCTGACGATATGGTCGTTCAGCGTGGAGAATATATCAGAGTATGGGGATTCGCTGAAGAAAGCGAAAACGGCAAAAAAGTGGCTGCAAGTTTTAAGGGCGCGTTCGGTGAAGCTCTTATAGAGAACGGCGAGTGGTGCATTACCTTTGACAAGATGTTTGAGGCTGATGTAAATCCCGCTCAGATGAAAATTTATACCGACAGCAAGGAAATAATATTTGAAGGTGTTCTTGTCGGTGACGTTTATATGGCTATCGGTCAGTCAAATATGGAATATAAGGTATCAGAGCATCTGTCCAAGACAGATCCTGAAACTCACGGTGGCGGCGAGGCTGCTATTGATGAGAATTCCATTATCAGACTCAATTGCGTAAATAATACTATTGACGATAGCGTAATCGAGGGCAAAAAATACGGCGGATACGAAGCCCATAAGGATATTATCAAGGTTAAGCAGTGGACAAAAACTACACTTGAGGATACTCTTGAATGTTCGGCACTTGCTTATTATTTTGCGAGAAACATCGTAGAGAAAACTGACGGACAGGTTCCCGTCGGTATTATCGAGGTTGGATACGGTGGAGCTCCTCTACGTCTTTTTATGCCCGATGAAGTTTATGAGGAAGCGGGCTATGGTACTACCGGAAGCAAGGGCTATCTTTATAAGTGGCATATTGCTCCCTTTGAGCGATACGCTATTGCAGGTCTTATCTGGTATCAGGGCGAGAGTAATAACAGCAACGAGGAGGCGCCTCTCTTTAACGAGAGATTTGCTTCTCTTGTGGATTATATGCGTGGCACTCATAATCTTGTAAATAAGGATTTCCCTGTATTTGTAATGGAGTTTCCTTCCATTTATAAGAAGCCCGCAGGCTTTAGCGGAACATGGTCATTTATGGATCTTGGTTTAATCAGATCTCACATTGGTACTCTTCCTACCGTCCTTGACAATTGTTATATTTCTACGTCAAGCGACATTTGGAAGGATAGAACCTATTGGAATAGCCTCCATCCGTTCTGCAAATACGAGCAGGCTGACAGACTTGCTGATTTGGCGGGTTCTGTAATCTATGGGCAAGGCGATCTTGACGATGTAACCGGCCCTATCTTTAATAACGCGGAGATTAGTGTGGATGGACTTTCTGTTGTTATCACATTTGATAACGTGGGTGACGGACTTAAAACTCTCGACGGTGGTATAGACGTACAAGGAATCGTTGGACTTCTTGCCGATCAGTACATCGTCAAGTCAATCACACCTACAAGTGCAAAAATCACCGCTAAAAATCAGATTACCGTTACGTTCGCTAAAAAGATTTGCGGAGTAGCATACAACTTCAATTCCGAGGATCACTACGGAGAAACGCTCAACCTTTGCAACAGCGCAGGTTGTCCTGCCTCTGCATTTAATTCGGGTTACACCATTAAGCCTACTACAGGCTTCACCTCTGACAGTTTTCTTGAATCTACAGATGACTACGCAGGGCTCAAAAAAGTTCATGGCGATTCGCTTAGTGTTGACGGTAATAGTGTATTCACCGATGGCGGCATAATAAGCAATATTAACTCGGGTGTTAAACCTGTTATTGCTGATGGATCGGCAGCTATCACCTTTGTAGGATGGACAGGCTTTAACTATGCGATAGATTGGTTTGGCTATTCTATCGACGGTGGCGATGCGATATTTAACGCTGTTCCCAAGTCTGCCGAGCAGGCAGTACTGAATCTTGCTGGAGACTATGCCAAGCGCTTTAGTATTAAAGCTGATATTAGTGGTCTCGATACTGGCACTCATACTCTTTCCTTCCTTGCCTTACTCGATACCGATGATGGCTTTAAGGTAATTGAGTTCATTACGTTAAAATTCGTTTACGGACATGCTGATGGTACTATGTACGGTCCGTTTGATGCGGTAAAGGATAGCGTTAATAAGGTATATGCGGATGACGTTATTATCGGTACGGCAAGCGGAGTATCTACAAGCACTCATTTCATCAAAAATTCCGAGAAGGGTACGAATGATAGAGGCGTTGGTTGTGTAGGCGATATCGGCTCTACAGGTGGAGTTAAGTACATAATATTCAATATTAAGTCTAGCAATGCGGAAACCGTCGCTCTTTATATGGAGTTCGGCGCTCGTTCTACCGAGAATAAGTTCAGCGATTGGGCGACTATTATAGTAAATGAAGGCACTGCCAACGAAAAGTCTTATAGCTTTGATGCGGCTATGCCCGTGGGAACGAACTGGGCAGCCTCTAATCAATTCGTTCTGCTCGGAGACATAGACTTGGTTGAGGGTGATAATACCGTAAAAATTAATATTACAAGCGGTACGGGCTCTCGTAATATTTACGGTATGAAATTCTTGGCGGAAACCGCTGAGATTAGCTGGAAGTCCGGTTCTTATGATTCGGGAACGGAAAATCCACCTTCTGAAGATACTCGTGAGGATGCAAATTGGAATGAATCCGAGATTTTCTACGCCGTTAATTCTGACGGTCAACTTGAACCGGCTGTTGAATTGTCCTCAAAGCTCACTGTTGAAACAACTGAGGTTAAACTCAGCAACGGACACGGATGTATTGGAAACTTTAACACTAATAAAGGCGAATACATAACCTTCTTTATCAACTCAAGTGCGGCAGCAAGAGTTGGACTCTATGCTGAATTTACTGGAGGAACGCAAACCAATGTTAAGCTTTCTGATTGGGCAGATTTGATAGTCAATGATACGACTTATGCTTCCGATGGGATAATGCCCGCAGGCACAAATTGGCGTCCTACAAACCCTGCTGAATATGTATTCCTTGGATTCGTAGAACTTAAAGAGGGAGAGAATACTATTACGTTTAAGGTTAATACTGCATCTTCCATAGCTCGTAATATTTACGGCATTAAGTTTACGTCGGAAAGTGCTGAAATTGGTTGGACAGAATTTGCGGATATTACCATTATCTATTTAGATGAAAACGGCGATGAGTTTGCAAACGGCGTAATTAACTGCCTTAAGGGTGATGAATACTCCTTTACTCCTCCAAACTTCTTATATTTAGGTCTTGAAGCTACTGAAAATACTATTTCAGGTACTGCTTCTGAGGACACAACAATATATGTTAATTATCAAAAGGCAGATACTCAAAATCTTTCGGATGCAAATCTCTATACTGTAAACGGCGATATTATTGAGCACGGCGTTACCGTGGAAACCTTCCTTGACGGAAGCCCTGTTCATGCTGACAATTCCGGAACCTCGTTCAAGAGATATATCGGCTCAAAGTATGGAGCCTATAAGGGTGACTTTACAATAAGTGTATATCTTAACACCGAGTTTATAAAAATAGGAACTGCAAGTACAGACAAGACCGCACGCCTATATATTTCCGATTACGAAAATGGATCTGCATATTGGATGTTCAGCTTCATATATACGAAGAGCAAGTCTGCGAACACTTCAGTTATAGGTGATTCGACTGCAACCTTTGAGTCTACTATACCTAATGATGCTGTTGCGATAGCTCTTATGAAGAACAGCGATGTTTACCTTACCATAACTCGCTCAGGAAACGTACTTACCTGGGAAGCAGTTATAAAAGGCGGCGAGGGAACAGGCTACGAGGGACAAACTTACTCTACAAAATGTGTTCTTGATAGCGTAACAACCGAAGTTGTACAACTTGCACTTTCACACATAGGATACGCAGAATACACAGTTTACGGCATCAAGAGTGATTCCACTCCCTTTGTTCCCACTGAAAGAGAGATAGAATTCGACACCGATAACGGCGTTATAGATGGCTTGCTTGCTGAAAGAGAATTGCCTAACGTTATGGAAATGCAGGACGGAACAGCGGTTACTTTAGAGAACGTAGATGCTTGGAGAGAGGAAGCTATTGATCTTCTACTTAATAACATTTACGGCACTATGCCCGATTATTCCGATAAGGAAATTAAATATGAGGTGTTGGAAAGTAAAACAGTTAATTATGTTTTCTATGACTCCGAAGGTATTTCGGGAATAGAAAGCACTATTAGGATAACACTTGATTGCGACCTTGGCGAATGGTCATTTGATGTTGTACAGGTAGTTCCTGTTAACGTAGAGAAATGTCCGATGGTTGTAATGCTTAATTTTAGAGAGCCTGTGCCCGACAGAGCGATTCCAATTGCTCAAATATTAAAGGCAGGCTGTGGTATAGTTCGTATTTATTATCAGGACATTGCAAGTGACAGTTCAACCGTAGACGGAATTGAAACCATGTATAACGAAGGTGATTATACTTGGGGAACAATAGCAATGTGGTCGTTCTCCGCAATGCGTGTTATGGACTACTTGCAGGAACAGAGCTTTGTTGATACAACCAAGATAGCCGTTATCGGCCATTCAAGACTTGGTAAGACAGCACTTTTAACCGCAGCGCTTGACACGAGATTTACTCACTGTTTCGCAAATAATAGCGGTTGCTCTGGTGATGCCTTGTCAAGAGGAAAGGCAGGCGAGGACATAAAGGATATTACTAATATGTGTCCTTGGTGGTTCTGCGATAAGTACAAGGAATACGCTGATAATGAAGCGGCCCTTCCTATAGACCAGCATTATCTTCTTGCTTTGATAGCACCTCGTAATTTGGCTATAGGTGCAGCAAGCGAGGACGCAACTGCTGATCCCACAGGTCAGTATTTATCTGCTTGTGCGGCGACACCTATGTGGGAGCTTTATGGCGAATTAGGTATGGTTCATCCTGACTCTCTCCCCGAGATTGGTGATTACTATTCGCAGGGTAAGATTGAGTTCCATTACAGACGCGGAGATCATTACCTTAACGAATATGACTGGGCTTGTTACCTTAGCTTTTTGCTTGAGGATTAACTCAGTACTATAACGAAATAATAAATTTTGGGCTGAGGCAAATGCTTATGTATTTGCCTCAGCTTTTTGTATAGGGATAAAAAACAACCATAGGTTGATTTTGAAATATCCAATCGGTGTTTGACCAGATCACTTTTTGCGTTAGTAAAAGCCATTTTCTTTAAGCTTCTATATTACTATCAATTCAGATATTTCGACACCAATTTGGATCGATTTTTGCCAGATGCTTTAGCGGAGATAAATATTAAAAACAACCATAGATCTAGATTATATAGTCAACACTATATAAACCAACTAAAAGATTGTGGCGCTAAAAATACAAATAATAATTTAATAATGCACGTTATTTTTAATAAATCTCGCACATTGTTTCTAAATCAACTGCGTAACTGCTTGATTGTGCTCTTTGAAAAATTCTATCACCCATTAATCTATCACTAACAAAAAATAGGGAGAGCTTTTTACACTCTCCCTACAAGTTATTAAGTTGTAAACAGACCATAAACCTTATCGTATAATGTAATCGCTTTACAAGGTCGGTCTTGGTATGTCATTTCCTGTATCTCTGGCTTACCTTTGTTGATGCCACGAAGTAAGATCTTCTTTGACACTTCGGATACTGCCGGGAACGTGCCTTCTACAAGGTTTTCACCTGTGCCTACTTCAAGTATTTTGAAGCCTTTTTGCACGAGATACGAGCTGAACATCCAAAGCTTCTCAAACATACCGTTTGAGTCAAGTATCACCGATATATCTTTCTCCGGGTGATACGCTGTAATTCTAAAGTAATTTGCCATTTGTAATTCCTCCTTATGCGGCTACGAGAGCCTTTATTTTTCTATTGGCGTATGGGAGCCATTTCTTATTAATGTAATCCAATACCTCTTGAGCAGGTCTGTGATCGTGCTCGCCATAGCATTGAAGTATCTTCTTTTTAGCTATTGAGTATTCCATAGTGACGTATGGAGTATGTATATCTGATATAGGTCTTACAAAAAAAATAAGACTTTCTTCACGTATGAATTTTTGGTCGTAATTCATAGAGCCTACACAGTGAGAAAGTACCTTGCCTTCTTCAACAAGCTCTGCAGGACTTTTAGCTATGATAACTACGTATCCCTCACCTCTATTTCTTTCTAAAGGCAAGAACTTATTGGCTATATATGCGAACTGACTATATAAAGCCTTGCGTTTTTCTTCATCCTTAAGCGCCTTTGCCGTTCTGTATTCATCTATACGGATATTATGCCAACGTCGAAAGTCTTTAGGATATCGGTTCTTGGTGTCTGACATATCAATATTCAAATACTCACAAGCGTTATAATAATCTATGTAGCTGTATATATTTGTGTTTTGAGTAACTATGTAGTCAAAGAACTTATCGGTATCGTTGCCAAAGCGATTCATAAATGCTCTGTAATCGCCGTTTTTATGCCTTTTGATAAGCTCTGCTCTGGCTTGCTCGGTATTAAGAGCTTAATTTTTTGTTTGATTTCATTTCTTTTGATGAAGTTGTATGTAGGAACTTTCCATAGGAGTTTTTCAAGCCCCATTATTTCATTAAAGATCGAATCATATTTCTTTATTAAATCCCTCATTTCAAATCTCCTTTATACGTATTTAAACCCGATTTTATATTCAACCTCGATTTCTACTTTTTCCATGGACTTATATCCATTGGTATCTTTTTCAACTTTGATTTCGAGGAACTCATTTATCTGTCCACCGAATTCCTTATCTCTTCCTACCAATGGATGAATGTATTCGTAAATATCCTGGAAAGCTTTAATGTAAGGCTTTCCATTCTTGCTCATCATTGCGATAATGAGACTGTTATCTGCGATACATCCAACGCCTGTAAGCTTTGGATTATCAAATCTTCCTAACTTCTGTACTGAGTAAACAACTTTTTTCATTTTTCTTTTCTCCTTTAATATTTATTTGTTGCCTTTCGGCACCCTCCCCAAATCGTAGCGTGGTTCGGTAAGAGAAGGGAAGATTTCAAATATTGTTTGTATATGTCAACGGTTATCGATTTTAATTTTTGCCTTCCGTGAAAATTTACATTAAAATAAAAAAAGCCGGGTCCAAAGACCCGACTTTCATTAACTTGAAGTTTTCAGTAAAATTTCAGTGAAAATAAACCGTTTACATATACGAGAACTATGCTACGATCCGTTCCCGAAAGGCAAAAAATACAATTATCTTTAACGAATGTAAATAAAAAAACCCTCGGCTTTTATGCCGAGGGCTTCGTGTATATTCAAATATGAATACTAATTTGCAGATCTTTCCATTTTGAGAGCTTGAAGTGATGAGCATCTTTACGCTTGGATATATAATCCATCGCAAATTTCCTATCTACCACAAATTCGCCTATTTTTATGGAAAAATCATTGTTATTTACTATATTTTGAGGAATTGATCCCTCTAAACACAGTTTACTTAAGAGCAGCCTGAGCAGCAGCAAGACGTGCAATCGGAACTCTGAAGGGAGAGCAAGATACATAGTCAAGGCCGATCTGGTGGCAGAACTCTACGGATGTGGGGTCGCCGCCGTGCTCACCGCAGATACCTACATGGAGGTGCTCGTTTGCGGGTCTGCCGAGGGTAACAGCCATATTCATAAGCTTACCAACACCTGTGGTGTCAAGCTTTGCGAAGGGATCGTTCTCAAAGATCTTAGCGTCATAGTATGCGCCAAGGAACTTACCTGCATCATCACGGGAGAAGCCGTAGGTCATCTGAGTAAGGTCGTTAGTACCGAAGCAGAAGAAGTCTGCGTTCTTAGCGATCTCATCAGCGGTGAGACAAGCTCTGGGAATCTCAATCATGGTACCAACCTCGTACTTGAGGTCAGAGCCTGCAGCTGCGATCTCAGCGTTAGCGGTCTCAACAACTACTGCCTTAACATACTTAAGCTCCTTAACATCGCCTACGAGGGGAATCATGATCTCGGGAACGATGGTCCACTCGGGATGCTTAGCCTGTACGTTGATAGCTGCGCGGATAACTGCAGCGGTCTGCATCTTTGCGATCTCGGGGTAGGTTACGGAGAGACGGCAACCACGGTGACCCATCATGGGGTTGAACTCGTGGAGAGATGCGATAATGTTCTTGATCTCCTCAACGGACTTGTTCTGAGACTTAGCAAGGAGAGCGATGTCATCCTCGGTAGTGGGAACGAACTCGTGGAGAGGGGGATCAAGGAATCTGATACAAACGGGGTTGCCCTCAAGAGCCTCGTAGAGCTTCTCAAAGTCGCCCTGCTGGTAGGGAAGGATCTTCTGAAGAGCAACTTCTCTCTCCTCAGCAGTGTCAGAGCAGATCATCTCACGGAATGCTGCAATTCTGTCTGCCTCAAAGAACATATGCTCGGTACGGCAGAGACCGATACCCTCAGCGCCAAGCTCTCTTGCCTTCTTAGCATCGGTAGGAGTATCAGCGTTAGTTCTTACCTTAAGAGTTCTGAACTCGTCAGCCCAGCCCATGATGGTGCCGAAGTTGCCGGAGATCTCAGCGTCAACGGTAGGAATAAGTCCGTCGTAAATGTTACCGGTAGAACCGTCGATAGAGATGTAATCGCCCTCTACGTAGGTCTTGCCGTTAAGAGTGAACTTCTTGTTCTCCTCGTCCATAGCGATATCGCCACAGCCGGAAACGCAGCACTTACCCATACCACGAGCAACAACTGCTGCGTGAGAGGTCATACCGCCACGAACGGTAAGGATACCCTGAGCAGCCTTCATACCGGTGATATCTTCGGGAGAAGTCTCAAGTCTAACGAGAACTACCTTCTTACCTGCGTTCTTCCAAGCCTCAGCATCCTCAGCAGAGAACACGATCTGTCCGCAAGCAGCTCCGGGAGAAGCGCCAAGCCCTCTGCCCATGGGCTTAGCAGCCTTAAGAGCCTTAGCGTCGAACTGGGGGTGGAGAAGTGTGTCAAGGTTTCTGGGGTCGATCATAAGAACGGCCTCTTCCTTGGTCTTGTGGCCTTCTGCTACGAGGTCAACAGCAATCTGGAGAGCTGCGGGAGCAGTTCTCTTACCGTTTCTGGTCTGGAGCATGTAGAGCTTCTCGTTCTCGATAGTGAACTCCATGTCCTGCATATCGTGATAGTGGTTCTCAAGGATCTCGCAAACCTTTACGAACTCCTCGTAAGCTGCCGGGAACTTGTTAGCCCTCTCCTGGATGGGCATGGGAGTACGAACACCTGCAACAACGTCCTCACCCTGTGCGTTGGTAAGGAACTCACCCATGAGCTTCTTCTCACCGGTGGAGGGGTCACG
>JAZSIK010000060.1:0-17202 GCA_045533775.1 Eubacteriales bacterium | reverse complement strand
TCCGCTCCAGTAAAAATAGCACCCGAAATCGGGTGCTTTTTTTATTTTTACTGGGCGGATTTCGGGGCAGTGTTCAGGCAAGCCTTCACACTTCGCTCTAAAAACGCTTATCAAGCGTTTTCTTAACGAGCGACATAATCCTCTCCAAAAGAAAAACCGTACCCAAAGTGGTACGGTTTTTCTTTTGGAACCCAATCTTACGGAGCTGTGCCGTACCAAAGCGGCACGAAGCCCTCAATTTTGCTCTGCAAAATTGTACGTGTTGTTTCGCACCAAAGCGAAACAACGCAGCGTAATCCCGCTCCAGTCCTTCTTGATATTAATCTCGCAGACCCCCGTGGTCTGCTTTTTTCTTTTTTTGCTTGTTTTGTGCATATTTTAATTAATAATTTAACTAAAACTTAAAAAAGTCTTGCATTATTTACTGAAAAGTGATACAATAACTATGTATGACGAAAACACAGGAGTAAAAAAGAGTATGAAGATATTTCTGGATATAGTTACAAATCCCGTATTATTTATACCCGCTATCTCGTGGACAATTGCACAGATTCTTAAGACCATTATAAATGCTATTATGTCAAAAAAGATACACTTTGATCGCCTTGTCGGTGATGGAGGAATGCCCAGCGGCCATTCTGCTACCGTAACGTCTTTAGCGATTATGTGCGGATTTCACGCAGGATTTGACAGCGTTGCCTTTGGTCTTGCCACCATATTTGCCATAGTTGTAATGCACGATGCTCTCGGTGTACGCCGCGAGACAGGAAAACAGGCTATCTCCATCATAAAGATGGCTGAGGTGTTGAACGACTACTTTGCTGAGAAGGACGAGGAGATCAAGACCGACAAGCTCAAGGTGCTTGTGGGCCATACACCCTGGCAGGTTGTGTGCGGATCGCTGCTCGGTGCCGCTATCGCAATTATTTTTCAACTTATTTTTGCATAATTTATAATAACATATTTGGAGGAAAAACATAATGAAGATTTTAGTTATCAATGCAGGCTCTTCTTCGCTTAAGTTCCAGCTTATTGATATGGAAAACGAGCAGGTAATTGCAAAGGGCATCTGTGAGGAGATCGGCGGCAAGTCGGGCTTTAAGTTCAAGGTTCCCGGCAGAGAGGACTATAAGGCAGCTATTCCTATGCCTACTCATTCTGAGGCGCTCCAGCTTGTGCTTGACACTCTCGTTGACGAGAAGATGGGAGTTATCAAGTCGGTATCCGAGATCGGCGCGGTAGGTCACAGAGTAGTTCACGGCGGTGAGAAGTTTGCTTCTTCTGTTCTCGTTACCGACGAGGTTAAGGAGATCATCGCAGAGTGCGCAGACCTTGCACCCCTCCACAACCCCGCAAACCTTAACGGCATCGTAGTATGTGAGAAGCTTATGGGCGTTCCCCAGGTTGCAGTATTTGATACATCCTTCCACCAGACTATGCCCGAGGCATCCTATATGTACGCTCTCCCCTATGAGTATTACGAGAAGTACAAGATCCGTCGCTACGGCTTCCACGGTACATCTCACCGCTATGTAAGCGATAGAGCAGCGGCTATGCTTGGCAAGCCCGCATCTGAGTGCAACGTAGTTACCTGTCACCTCGGCAACGGCGCATCCTTTGCAGCAGTTAAGGGCGGCAAGTGCTTTGACACCTCTATGGGTGTAACTCCCCTTGAGGGCATTATGATGGGTACCCGCTCGGGTAACATTGACCCCGCTATCATTCCTTACCTTATGCGTAAGGGCGAGCTTACCACCGCAGACGATATTGACAAGATGATGAACAAGAAGTCCGGTATGCTCGGCGTATCCGGCAAGACCAGCGACAACCAGGAGATCGGTCATCTTGCAGAGGCAGGCGACAAGAGAGCAATTCTCTGTGAGGAGATGTACTCCCATCAGATCGCAAAGAATGTCGGCGGTTATATCTTGGCTATGGGCGGCGCTGACGCTATCGTATTTACAGGCGGAATCGGTGAGAACGCAGGCCATTACAGAGCAGAGCTTGTTGAGAAGCTTGCTTTCCTTGGTGTAAAGCTTGACGCAGAGAAGAACAAGGTGCGCGGCGAGGAGATTATGATCTCTACTCCCGACTCTCCCATTAAGGTGCTTGTAATTCCCACCAACGAGGAGCTCGTTATCGCGAGAGACACCCTCGCTATCGTTTCCGCACAGTAAAAACTACATTTATATATAACAAAACGGGCTGTCACCTTGGCAGCCCGTTTGAATACTGACGACAAAGGGTCGTCTGCGATTATATTTAATACAGAGGTAAAACTATGTACGACGAGCTTACAGAAGTTGATATAAAGAAAATGGAGGAGGAGATCCACTATCGCAAGGTTATCCTCGCACCCGAGCTTGGCGCAGAGCTGAAGCGAACCAGAGAGCTGGGCGACCTGTCAGAGAATGCCGAGTATAAGGAGGCAAAGTATCTGAAGCGCAAAAACGAGAGTCGCATACGCTATCTTGAGGCTATGATCCGCACCGCCCGTGTCATTGATGTGAAAAAACAGGATGACGCCGTCTCTCTCTTTGACCGCGTGCTTATCTTTAATGAGCGAATGGGGGCAGAGAAGGAGATTCAGATAGTAACCACCCTCCGTCAGAACGCCCTCCAGGGCTATGTGAGCAAGGAGTCGCCTCTCGGCTCGGCTATCCTGGGCGCAAAGGTTGGCGAGCGCCGTCTGGTAAAGGTAAATGACACAATGTCATATTACGTAGAGATCCGCCGCATCACAAAGTGCGAGGACAATGACGATCTCCCCATCAGCGGATTCTAAAAAAATAGCCTTCCAAGACAGTGAAGGCTTGTTGGTTAGAAGAATGCTTGCGAGGTAACTTGCCAACCGTATGGGCGATGATTTTTCGTCCAAAAAAACGAACGGCATCGCAAACCGTAGGGGGGAGCTGATTAACCGTCAAAATATCGGCTATCTGACAGGCGGTTAATAATTATTAAGAAACTAAATGCTGAAAAATTATTGACAAACCACGCCAAAAAATGTATACTAAGGTAGCAAATGAAGCTCTCAGAGTACTCATTTTTGCGGCAGATTTTGATAATGCGATGCGTGGTGTAGGAGGCAGCCTTCCGAGTGGGCGCCGAGTACATAACAAGTCGCGTACCAAATAAATTAAAAACAAAAAAACATTTATTAGGAGAATTTCACAATGAAGAGAAACAACAAGAAGGGCTTTACCATTGTAGAGCTTGTAATCGTTATCGCAGTTATTGCAATTCTTTCCGCAGTTCTTATTCCTACCTTCGGTAGCCTTATCAACGATGCTAACCAGAGCGCAGCTCAGCAGGAAGCAAGAAATGTTTACACCTCTTACATTCAGGCAAACTCTAAGGATGCAGCTAAACTTGAGTATGATCTTGTTATTAAAGTTGATTCTTACTGGTTTACCGTAATTGATGGTCAGCTCGCTCCTTCTACTAACAACGTAGAGCCCGGTCACGAAACTACTGATCTTGATACTAACGCAAACGATACTGTTAATATTTATCAGTACAAGGCTGACTAATTTTTATATATTTTTAGGAGAAACATAATGAAGAAGAATAATAAGAAGGGCTTTACTATTGTAGAGCTTGTAATCGTTATCGCAGTTATTGCAATTCTTTCCGCAGTTCTTATTCCTACATTCGGCTCGCTTATTACCGATGCTAATCATTCTGCAGCGCAGCAGAAGGCAAGAAATGCTTATACCTCTTACATTCAGGCTCATTCTCAGGAGTCTGGTAAGCTTAACGCAAACCTTGTTATTGAGGCAGACGGCTTTTACTTTACCATAACTGGCGGTCAGCTCGCTCCTGTAGAAGCAGGCGACGATGGCGAAGTAACTGTTCCCGCTCATCACAAGGCAGTTGAAACTCTTAATGGCGCAAAGGTGTATCTTGCAGGTTCTTGTGTAGATGGCAATGATGATGGCACTCTTTGTGATACTTGCGGCGCAGATACCGCAACTAATCCCTAATATATCCTAAAAACCACTCGGAAAGGTTTTTGACACCACAGCATTCTGACGACGGAATGCTGTGGTGTTTGCCAATTATTGACCCGAAAATGATGCTGCCGGTTATCCTGAAAATTAGGCATCTGTCGGGCCTTTTGTGCGAAAACGCGCACAAAACTTTACATTTTTGGCAATTTGTCGCCAAAAAACACCCAAAACTCGCTCCACCCGACCCACAAAAAAGAGGTCACCGAGGCGCGAGTAAATATTTTTTATTAAAATCTTTGAAACATTTATTATTGTTTAATAATAAAAAAGGAGGGCAACCTATGAAAGCAAAAAACAAGAATAAAAAAGGCTTCACATTGGTAGAGCTGGTCATAGTCCTGGCGGTCTTGGTTATCGCGTCGGGAATGGTCGTTACCTTTAGCTCTATGATGCACGGCGCTCAGAGCGTAAGCAACGCTCGCCACGAAGCTCTCCAGGATGTTAAGGTTGCCGAATCTCTCATTGAAAGCTTTATTGAAAATAATGCGGATAAAGTTCAGATAGAAATAGGCGGCGCAGGCTCAAGGGGCGATATTCTCTACACTGAAGCTGACAACGGAGATAAAGAGAGCTTTATTAAGTTGGGTAGCGACGGAGATGGAAATGCATTGATTTATGTAATTTCCGGCGAGGGAGAAAACCCCGATTACAGTCCCGTTATTTCTCTTAAATCCGCAAGCTCCATTACATTTGAAAAAATCGGTGACAACGATACCTTGTATTACTGCACCATAACATATAACGTAGCGGATGCTCCTCACCCATACACATATACCTTCTGCGTAAATCCTTACGCGGGCGAAAACTGATAGGAGGTAGATGATATGAAGAAAAATACAAATGAATCCAACCTCATCCGTCGTTCTCACGGTGTTCGCCCGACATCTTCCCCGGGGGGAAGGCTTTATAAAAGGGAGGGCTCCCGCCGCGGCTTTACTATCGTTGAGCTGGTCGTAACCCTTACCATTATCGTGCTGGTTTCTGCAATTTCTATCGGCGTCGTTGCCGTAAATAACAAAACCTACGGCGAAACGATTGATATGATTGAGGCGACCAACATCGCCGAAAACGCCGTTGAGTGCTTCAGATATGCGGCGAATAATACTAATGACAACGATGCTCGGATTAATTCTTTTGAAACCACATTCAAAAGGTCTTTGGGCTTGAGTGATGACGCTTCAATTCCTAAAGAAGAAAACGAAGGCAAAATCATTTATACGGTCGCAAAGGACGATTTGAAAGTTGTTGTTGAAATTGATAACAACACCATCACCGTTTTTGCAAGTAGCGAAACAGATGACAATCTGTTTGAGGGTCCTGTCATCTATACGGTGAGATAAATGTAATCCGTAGGGGCGACCATTGGTCGTCCAAAAACAAAAACATATGGAAAACCAAATAAACACTCGCAAAAAGCATCGCCTTGAAAAATATGATTACAGCTCAGTAGGAGCATACTTTGTTACAATCTGTACTGCAGAAAGAAAACAACTCTTTTGGTTAGATCCCGTAGGGGCGAGCATTGCTCGTCCGGAAGATGTTGTATTGTCGGATTTAGGCAAGATTGTTTTTGATGGAATAAAAAATATATCTCGTGTTTATTCTGCCGTATCGGTAGAGTCTTATGTAATAATGCCGGATCACGTTCATTTATTGATCAGGATACATTGTGATGAAAACGGACGACCAATGGTCGCCCCTACGGTGGGAAACATTGTGCGTCAATTCAAAGGATATGTTACAAAGCAAATCGGTAAATCCATATGGCAAAAGCTGTTCTACGATCATGTTATTAGAAATGACGGTGATTATGAGGATACGCTGAACTATATTTATGAAAATCCTATTCGTTGGCAATTAGCCAACCGTATGGGCGAGCATTGCTCGTCCAAAAAAACGAACGGCATCGCAAACCGTAGGGGCGATGATTTTTCGTCCTAAAACAAACTCTCACCCCAACTTCCAAGACAGGGAAGACATAAAAACACGGAGGTAAATGCATTTGAAAAAGTTAATAAAATCCAGGCGTGGTGTAGCCATAGAGCTGGCAATCGGCGTAATGTTTCTGATGATAGCATTTACCATAATGCTGCTATCTACATCAGCCCTGCAAAACGATCATAGAGTTGACGATTACCAGAGCTTCAAGGAAAAAATTGAGGTTGATAACATCGGTGAATATGTGGTGGAGCAGTATAAAGCCAACGCAAGCAATTATCCCAAAGGTGAAAAAATTGAGATAATAATTGATGGCGAAAGTACCGGATATTATGTTTTGAATTCAACTGACGTTAATTCAACTAATATTAATTTAATAATTTATGAGAATGATGTAGCCAACCCTGCGTTAAATATTTGGTTAGACGCAGACGGCAAAATCATCTCTTGGAAATAAGCGAAAGGACTAAAAAAGTGGCAAAACAAAAGACAGTTAACATTGAGTCGGTCATCGGTATTGATGCCGACAGAGAAATAGTCTCTCTCTATTCTATTACAGGCTCGGACAAGAGCTCTATAAATTATCAGATGAGCGGCTTTAAGGCTAAACCCTTTAGTCACGAGTTCTATGACAAGCTGGGCGCAATCCTCGGTCAGTTCCGTGAGGATCATCCCAATATCCCTATGCAGAAGGTTTCTATCGTTCTGCCCGACAGCGCGGTGCTTACCGATATGGTAAATCTGCCCGCCATTAACAAAAAGGCGATTGACTCCTCTCTCGCCGCCTCTCTCTCTAACATATACGGCAACAGCTCTGATATAAAGTTCAACCGTATGCTGGTTAACCAGTCAAAGCAGATGGTTACATACGCCATCTCCGGCGTGAGAAAGGACATTCTCCTCAATCTGCAGAAGGCGTGCGCTGAGCATCAGATCGCCGTAGGTACTATCACCTATGCTTCTTCTGCTGCGACAAACGCCGCTATGGCTGTTAACCCCAAGCTGAAGACGGGCTCCTTCATTCTCCTTGACATTGACGAGGAGTCGGCGAAGATCATCTTTGTTGTAAAGGGCAAGACCCTCGGCTTCTACTCTCTTCCTTTCGGCTATAAGATGCTCTATAAGACCAGAGTTATGGCTGAGGACCTTATCTTTGACCACACCCCCGCCGAGCTGCTTATTATGAATGCAAAGGCGAAGGCAAAGGCAAAGCACATCGCTCTTGAGGAGGATGCCGACGACACAGTTGTTGAGGAGGCTCCCGAGGTGGGCGAGGAGGACGAGCTTGAGTTCCCCGGTCGCCGTAAGCCCGATGACGATGAGGATGAGATTGACGAGGAGCTTGAGAGCCAGCTCGCTGAGGTTGAGGCAGAGGAGGAAGAGTCCACCGAGACTGATCCCACCGGCAAGAAGCTTAAGAAGACTGCAAGAAAGCTGCCTAAGTTTATGCTTCGTCCCACCCCCACCAACCGTGAGGGATATATGTACGAGAACTTCCGCCTGTTCGTAAAGTGGACACTTGAGTTCATTGCATCCAACCCCGCTATTGCATCTCTCGGCTACCCCGAGGCTGTTTATGTAAATATGCCCGACGAGTACAACTTCCTTTACGATATGGTCAACCTTGAGGAAGAGGACAACGGCGTTCGCTTCCTGCCCCTTATCACCGAGGAGGAGGCAGAGGTCGTTAGAAAGAACCTTGAGCTCTACGGCGGTCTCTTTACAAAGCAGTTTAACGGCTTTAACAACTTCCCCGCGCTTATCGCGCATACGCCTAAGGCACATACCGCTGACAAGGCAGGTGAGGGCAAGGAGGGCGAGCAGCCTGCACAGAGCGGCGATGACAAGCCCGATTTCAAGGAAACTCTCAAGAAGATCCTTGAGTTCATCAAGAAGATTGCCACCACCGAGATCGGTGGAAAGAAGTAAGTGGGGGTAGACTATGGGACTTGAACAGTTTTATCTGATCTGCACCTATGTGATCGCGGGACTCGTTGGACTCTGCATCGGTAGCTTTCTTAACGTAGTTATCTACCGTCTGCCCAACGGTATGAAGACGTCAAAGCCCGCATCCCATTGCACCACCTGTGATTACACGCTTAAGTGGTATGACAACATCCCCGTTCTGTCATATCTTATCCTGGGCGGCAAGTGCCGTAAGTGCGGCGAGCGTATTTCGCCCAGATATATCTCGGTTGAGCTTCTGAACGCGGCTCTGTGGCTGCTGTCGGTTGCGCTCTTCTGGGAGAAAAATCCTGTGTACGCGGTCATCTCCGCTATCACTATGTCGGTTCTGATCTGCATTTTCTTCATTGACCTTGAGCATCTGCTGATCTACAACCGCTTCCTTATCATTCTCGCTGTGCTTGGCGTTGTCGCCATTTTCTTTGATAAGTACACCAGATGGTATGACCATCTTATCGGTGCGGCAGCCTTCGGTGCTGTGTTCCTGCTTATCTACTACGGTGCGATCTGGGTTCTCAAGCGCGAGGGACTGGGCTTTGGCGACGTGAAGTTCGCCTTTGCGGCAGGCCTTCTGCTCGGTTGGCAGAGAATGCTCTTTGCTATGCTTATCGCATCCGTAAGTGCCAGCATCGTGCTTCTGATACTCAGACGCGTTCGCGGTGACGAGCAGGACAAGGAGTATCCCTTCGGCCCCTTTATCTCGGTCGGAATTGCGGTATCTCTCTTTGTCGGCGCGCCTATAATCACCTGGTATCTCGGCCTCATCGGCTTCTGATACCCTTAGTCAAAAAAACTGAAAGGGGGCATATGTTCCTTGCAAAAATATAAATACACAGCCGTTAACCTTGACAACAAAAAGATCAAGGGTACATTCATAGCAAAGGATGAGAAGGACCTTGCCGAGCAGCTTGCCAAGCAGAGTCTCTATCTTACCGATTGCCAGCTTTATTCCGGCGAGACACCCTCTGCATTCTGGACCCTCGGTACAGGTAAGGTAACTCTTGACGAGCTTGCCAACTTCTGCCGTCAGTTTGCAATAATGCTGTCCACCAACGTTCCTCTCCTTGAGTCCATTGACGTACTTAGAAACCAGCCCTTTACAAGCTATTTCAAGAGCATTCTTGATGTTATCTATGACGATGTCAAGGGTGGTATGCTTATGTCAGAGGCGCTGCAGAAGCACTCTAAGGTTTTCCCCGATTTCTTCCGCTCTATGATCTACGTCGGAGAAATGTCGGGCAAGCTTGATGTCGTTTGTAACGCTCTCGCCGACTTCTATGAGAAGGACCAGTCAAATAAGCAGAAGCTTAAGAGCGCTCTCTCTTATCCTATGATGCTTCTCGGCCTTACCGTAGTTATCGCTATCGTAATGCTGGTATTCATCGTTCCTATCTTCAAGGACGCGCTTTCCGACCTTGATGTTGAGATCATTGGTATCACCAAGGTCATTTATGATATTTCCGATTTCGTTCTTGCCTGGTGGCGTGTTATTGTCATCGGCCTTATCGCTGTCGGCTTTGGTCTCTTTATGTTCCTTCGCACCGATACAGGTAAGTACACGCTTGACGTCATTATGGTCAAGGCCCCGCTCTTAAAGAGTATCCAGGTGTCCTCCCAGACCACCCGTTTTGCAAGAGCCTTTGCTCTGCTGCTTACCAGCGGTATGGATCTTACAGAGGCTATGGAGGCTGTATCTGTGGTTCTTACCAACAGATATATGAGAAAGCACTTCCAGACCGCTATTGAGTATGTAAAGCACGGTATGTCGCTTACCAACGCCTTTGAGAGCATTGGTATTTTCCCCACTATGCTTACCAAGATGGTGGCTATCGGTGAGAGAACCAACTCTCTGAACGACGTTCTGACCCGTTCCTGCTCATACTTTGATATGCAGCTTGATTCCTCCTTCAATTCCTTCTCCTCTAAGATCCAGCCTATAATGATAGCAATAATGGGTGCTGTTGTCGGTACGATGTTCATCGCCGTTTACTCGCCTATGCTGTCCATTATGACCAGCCTTTAATAAACCCCGTGCAAGCAAGAAAGGGATTACCGTATGAATATTAATAAGGAGCTTCTGCAGTTTTATACATACAAGAAGCTGATAAAAAGAAAAAAAGCACCCGAGATCCTTCAGGAGTGCAAGGCGAGAAAGAGTAATGTAAGAGACTACCTTCTCGCAAAGGAAATGATTACCGAGATAAACGAGCTTGAGGCTCGCGCAGCATACTACTGTATGCCCTGTGTTGAGATTGATATGCTTGATATAGACGATCACCTCTTTGAGAAGTTCACATATGATTTTATGAAAAAGCATAAGATCATCCCTGTGTGCGAGGATAAGAATGGCGTTACTCTTATAGCCTGTGGCAAGCCTCTTAACTGCCACGCGCTTTCGGCTCTCTCTACACAGTTCTCGGGCAAATATGACTTTATCCTCGTTCCTCCCGTACAGATTGACAGATATATTGACTCTATCTCTGCTATGGAGAGCACCAAGAGCGCGATCTATGACCTTAACGCCGAGAAGACAGATAAGGTTATTCAGTCGCTCGGCGGTGAGACTACCGTATCCAGCGATAACGAGGTTATCAACAACCCTGCCGTTCGTCTTGTTGACTCTATTATCAAAGAGGCTATTCCTTTCCGTGCGTCGGATATTCATATTGAGCCCTTTGAGTATAAGGTTAAGGTAAGATACCGTGTAGACGGTGACCTTCAGGAGAGAGCAGAGTTCCCCATAGAGGCATATTCTGCAATTTGTGCCCGTCTTAAGATCATGTCCGGCCTTAATATCGCTGAGCGTCGTGTGCCTCAGGACGGTCGTATCAATATGAGCATCGGAGGTAAGGAATATGACTTCCGTGTATCCACACTGCCTACCGTTTTCGGTGAGAAGTTCGTTATAAGAATCTTAGACAAGACATCCTTCCAGTTCACCCGTGCCGACCTGGGCTTTACTCCCGAGGAAAACAAGGTGGTTGATAAGATGCTTGCCCGTCCCCACGGCATCATCCTTCTGACAGGACCTACGGGATGCGGTAAGTCTACCACTCTTTACTCCTTCCTTAAGGAAGTAAACCACCCCGATGTTAACATCGTTACCGTTGAGGACCCCGTAGAGTATTCTATGGCGGGCATCAACCAGACACAGGTAAATGCCAAGGCTAATATGACCTTTGCCGCGGCTCTTCGTTCCATTCTCCGTCAGGACCCCGATATCATAATGATCGGTGAGATTCGTGATGAGGAAACTGCTGAGATCGCCGTTCGTTCGGCTATTACGGGTCACCTTGTATTCAGTACCCTCCATACCAATGACGCTCCCGGTGCTATCACCCGTCTTGAGGATATGAAGGTAAAGGATTATCTTGTTGCCGACGCGCTCGTTGGCGTTATTGCTCAGCGTCTTGTAAAGAGGATCTGTCCCGCCTGCCGTAAGCGCGGTAAGACTAACACTCGCGAGATGGAGCTGCTCGGTATTGATGAGCCTATCGTAATCTCCAGACCCCAGGGCTGCCAGTTCTGTAACAATACAGGATATAAGGGCAGAATTGCGGTTCACGAGCTTATGTATGTAAATGATAAGATGAGAAATGCAATTCTCACCGATAATAATCTTGAAAATCTTCGTAAGGTTGCTGCCGAGAACGGTATGACACCTCTTTGGACCAGCTGCCGTGAGCTCGTTTATAAGGGCGTTACCAGTATCCACGAGCTTATGAGCCTTAATGTTGAATAAAAAATTAACTAATTAACCAAAGGAGTCGCCATGTCATATCAGCATTTATATTCCCGCGTGCCTGCGCGCGTCAGCCTATTTAATAAGAGAGATGGCTTTGACACCTTTGCACATTCGGCAGGACTTGAACCATCCTTTATCCTGGGCGAGCTGTCCTGCGTATACAGTGATAAGCTGGGAATACAGGATCCGAGGAAGGTAAGAGCGGGCGAGATTCCCACCGTATTCAGCCAGGCAGCTCTGTCAGAGGGTAGGGTAGCGCATACTGCTATCAGTTACTGTCCGGTTGATTATACAGGCGAGAGAAGCGCGTATTTTGCACATACTCTTGTGCTTAGCGGCGAGGAGAAGTCTGCCGTTCTGAATAGTGCATCTGCCGATTGCTTTAATCCTGACACCTTTTTCACCGACATAACAAGGTTTAATATTACTGCGCCCGGTGCGGCACCCAACCCTGCCTGCGCCGAGATGGCATATCCTGTAAAGGCACTTTCGGATCACAGAGCCACCGTAAAAAAATATGATGCCGCTATGATCAAGAGCTTCATATATTCTGTGCTTTGTGCCGCCTGTGGCGGAGAGCGTGAGGTTCTTTTCCGTCTGCCCTGCGATGACAGGCAGGCATCTGCCGAAGCCCTTGCGCTTATCAATGCGGTGCTTAGCATTTTGCCCTACGGACTCAGAGAGAGACTGTCCTATGTCACTCTCGTAAACGATGCTCAGGCCTATTCGGGATTTATGCTGAAGTGTATCGGATCGGGTGTTGAGTATAACGGTGAATCCCGGGCGGTACTTTATGATTTTGCCGCCAACAAGGTCATCGGCAGAGCAGAGAGCTATGACAGATACACTCTGCTTGCATCCTTCCTTTACTCTCTCTTTGATTATAAGAAGATAAGAGAGGCATTCCTGCCCTTCGTGGCGGGTATAACCGACAGATATCAGCTTACTCTTGATGTGGACACTCTGCGCGAGATCGTATTTATGTTCTGGCAGTGCAGCGGATTCTATGTTGAGAACAGCTTCCTTGCTGACGATGAGGCTGTCTGCATCCTTATGGATGTTTACGGCAAGTATCGTGAGGGACTTTCCGAGGAGCATAGGGTGAGGGCATACAGACCTCTTGCCAGATATGCCGATAATCATACCGCCATTCCCGACGGAGTTCTTTCCCGTCTTTCTTCTCTTTACCCGGGCGAGTGTGCCGAGGCGAGAGCGGTTGCGCTTGATGTGCTGCTCAAGCTTATTCACCTTGATCTTATGCGCGATACCATATTCTGCTTTATCAGCAGATATTATGACAGCGAGCTTGACAGTGTAAAGGCGGTTATCTCGGCAAATCTCAGCCGAGTGTTCTATGGCGGATTTTTGCAGCATCAGATCCTCGCGTTCTTTGATGTTCACTTCCGCGCGGAGAGCGCTGAGACCCGTGAGGATATACTTAATAAGCTGATCCTCTCCGTGCGCACTCCCGAGATACAGCGACAGGTGCTTACCTTCCTTGACAGACATTACGGTGTTCTGACCAAGGAGCAGAAGCTTAATGTGTGTAAGACGGCTCTTGAGATGATTCCCGAGGGCGACACGCTAAGCGCCCTGTTTGTAAGCCTCATTAACCGTCGCATCGGCAAGGAGGGCGGTGAGATCGCCGAGTATATGAGTAAGAGCCTTACCGATATTCTTGCCTATACTCTTACCCACGGTGACGGACGCCTGCTTGCTATTTTTGTTGAAAACCCCGGCTTCTGCGAGGCGCTGGCGTTCAGATTTGTTCTCACCTACGGCATCGGTGCGGAGCTGCTTGTGGCTCTGCTTGCCGCTATGCCCGCTCATAAGCGCGGTGATAAGCTGGTCAGAGCATACAGAGTGCTTGGTGAGAAAAATAAGAGATTGTATATTGACTTTCTCCTCCGCTTTACAGGTCTGCCCGTTGTGGTTGCTCCCTCGGGACTCAAGGATCTGCTCAGACTTGACAAAATAGCCTCGCTTACTTTGCCCGCCGATGCACTTGTGGCAGTTAGGGAGAGGATAATTTATCCTGTTATTCCTTATGTTTTTGCCGATGTATTCAAGAAGGAGTACGGTGAGGGCGGACTTTCCGAGCTTGAGAAATATGCCGAGAATAATCCGGTTATTGTCGGTCTGCCCCAGTATTCGTTGATACTTAACTACCGTCAGCTGATAAGCAAGTGTAATCTCGGTGACACCGAGGCTGCCTTCAGAGTTATAGAGGCTCTGCCGGAGGACAGAGAGATACTTTCCAATGTGGGCGAGTATATTAATAACTATGCCTACGCTCCGGACAGCGAGGGAGAGGAGTCCGACTGCACATATCAGCTGGTTGTTAACTATCTCACCACGGGCAAGCTGGGTCTTGGCGATCTGTATACCGAGTATCAGAAGCATTATGAGGAGATATATGAGGATGACGGTGTTGTTGTCAAGGGGCTTAATGCCGACAGACGCGGTGCCGTAAGCGCCATTGAGCTGATCATATCCTGTGCCGACGGCATCTGTGATGTGTCCCACGCTATGACTGCGAGGGTGGTTGCAGAGGATTCGGGACTTCGCAGAGCTCTGGCAGATTTTATTGCAGTATACGGCTTTGGAGCGGGTCTTTTCCTCAAAAAGCGTATCAAAGATTGTTCTACCGAGCTTGAGGATATTGTAGACGAGCTTATGGATGAGCGCAACGCATCCATTACCTCTTTCGGTGATGCGGTTGATATTCTCCTGCGCAGAAAAAATTAATTTATGATAATATTTTCAAAAGAGAGGTGTAAAAACCTCTCTTTTCTATTGATTTTTCCTGTTTTGTGTGATAATATGTTAGTATATTTAATGAAAGGAAGAAAAAACAATGCTTGACAGAAAAGACATAGACCCCAAGTATAAATGGGATCTTACTAAAATATATCCTACCGAGGATGATTTCAAGGCGGATTTTGAGGAGGCACAGGCTATTGTAAAGGAGCTTCCCCGTCATCAGCTGACTATGACCGAGAGCGCGGCAGGCCTTCTTGCCGTTCTTCAGGATGAGGCAAAGCTGGAGTACATTATCAGCAAGCTCTGGACATACGCCGAGCTTCATTTTGAGACCGACAACTCCAATAATATGTACCAGGCAAGAGCGGGCAGAGTTCGTTCTCTCGCCGTTTCTGCGTCTGCGGCAGGCTGGTTTGTCAGCCCCTACATTCTTCGTCTTGATAAGGCGACAGTAGAGCAGTGGATAAAGGAAGAGCCCGGTCTTGAGACCTTCCGCCGTACTCTCCATATGGTTATGAGAGAGAAGCCCCATACACTCAGCGATGAGTGTGAGCGACTTGTGGCAAATATGGGCGAGGCTCTTGGCTCTCACGGCGGAATTCGTGGCATTTTTGCAAACGCTGATTTACAATTTGGCAAGATTCGTGATGAAAACGGCAAGTATATGCAGCTCACCGATACAAACTATGTGCCTACTCTTATGAAGCCTGAGCGAGGTGTCAGACGCGCTGCCTTCAACTGCCTTTATAAGACCTACGGTCAGTTCGGCAACACCTTTGCTACTATGTACGAGGGTTATGTAAAGGAGCGTCGCACCCTCTCCAAGCTTCACAACTTCAAGAGCAGCCTTGATGCATCTACCTTCCGCGACGAGGTAACTCCTGTTATCTATAACAGCCTTATCAAGTCGGTTCGTCGCTCTCTGCCCGTAATTCACGATTACTATGAGCTGAAGCGTCAGGTTCTCGGCCTTGACAGACTTCATATGTATGATGTTTACGCGCCTCTCATCGGTGAGTGCGAGAGTAAGTATAGCTATGAGGAGGCAGTTGAGGAGGTTCTTGAGACCGTAAAGGTGTTTGGCGAGGAGTATCACTCCACCCTGACCGCCGGTCTGAAGGAAAAGGGCTGGGTTGATGTATATCCCTCCAAGGGTAAGCGCGGTGGTGCTTTCAGCGCGGGCTGTCCCGGTACTGAGCCCTATATCCTTCTTAACTACACAGATACATTTGACGATGTATCTACCCTGGCTCACGAGGCGGGACATTCTATGCACTCCTACTTCTCCAGAAAGTATAACGAGCCTCATAACTCCGATTATACCATCTTCGTAGCAGAGGTTGCCTCTACCGTAAACGAGCTGCTCCTCGCGCACAGAAAGCTGGCGGAGTCCACCAGCGATGCAGAGAAGCTATCTATACTTGACGGCCTTATGGAGACCTATAAGGGCACTCTCTACCGTCAGACTATGTTTGCAGAGTTTGAGAAGAAGGCACACGCTCTCTGCGAGAAGGGTGAGCCCCTTACCGCCGAGCTGCTTAATAAGACCTATATGAAGCTGATTAAGGATTACTTCGGTCCCAAGGTATGGAAGGATAAGCAGATCGCTTATGAGTGGATGCGTATTCCTCACTTCTACTCGGGCTTCTATGTATATAAATATGCTACCTGTATCTCGGCTGCCAGCGCTATCGTAAAGCGTATTGAGACCGAGGGCGAGGCATATGTGGGTCAGTATATTGAGTTCCTTAAGTGCGGCGGCTCCAAGTCTCCTCTTGACAGCCTTCTCGTTGCGGGCATTGATATGAGAGATCCCTCTGTGGTAGACGGCGCTATTGAGGACTTCGCTTCTGCGATCGCTCAGTTCCGAGAGATCTATAATAAGGCGAAGTGATAAATAATGCGAAAAGCTGACGCTAATTTTCAGCTCGGCACTTGACATTTTACTATTAATATGCTATAATGTTTGAGGTCTTGAAACATAGACCTCAGATATGCAGGTGTGGCGGAACGGCAGACGCGCTGGTTTCAGGTTCCAGTGTTGAGAGACGTGTGGGTTCAAATCCCGTCACCTGCACCAGAAAAAGACTCAGGATTGGATACAATTCTGAGTCTTTTTCAATTAAATCCGCCTGCGACGGAATAAATCCACTTCGTGGATGAAATCGCTGCGCGATGAAATCTGCCTTACGGCAGGTTAGGATGGCGGATTTGATTTCATCTGAGGTGGCACACCGAAGATTTCATCCAAACTCGTTTGGATTTCATCCTGCAAAGCAGGATTTCATTAAATTTACAAGGCTTACTGGGATGTTCTTCGTCCTCGCAAGCCTTTTTGGTTTTTAGCCGTAAAAAATAAATCGTTCACTTTATAACCCTTATCGTTCAATTTATGAGGTATCGTTCAATTATTGCTTTACTGAAGAAACGCTTTGATTTTAGCTAGATATTATGTTATAATAAACTCACCGATAAATTCCAATTTGTAGGTGAGATAATGATTATTTTAATTACAGGAGCATCGCATACAGGCAAAACGGCACTTGCCCAAAAATTGCTCGAAAAATATAAATATCCATACCTGTCAATAGACCATCTGAAAATGGGTTTAATTCGTAGCGGCAATACAGAACTTACTCCTATGGACGATACGGAATTAGTCGAATATCTGTGGCCGATTGTTCGTGAAATGATAAAAACTGCTATTGAGAATAATCAGAACTTAATTGTCGAAGGTTGCTATATTCCATTCGATTGGCAGAAAGACTTTGACTCCGA
>JAZSIK010000065.1:0-4354 GCA_045533775.1 Eubacteriales bacterium | reverse complement strand
CAGGCGACTCTGCAAGCATTATGATTCCCGTGAATCCAACCAATTAAATTAACGCAAAAACGGCGGAGCAATCCGCCGTTTTTTTATGCCTGAAATATAGAAAACTTTACAAATAAGTAAACAGTTATTGTCAAAAATCGGTGTTTTTAGTCTTTTTTACTGAGATTTCTGATGTAGTGGAATATGTATTGCTGTGCAACTCCTGCGTAGGGACCGAGGGTCTTTGGGTCAAGCTTACCGTCGAAATATTCGTCGATAGCACGCTTCATCCACACGTCAATGGGAAATGCCTCAAGGTTTGAAAATCCGAAGAGGGCGGTGCAGGACGCCACCTTGTCACCAACGCCGAGTATACGCTTCAGCTCGGTGAGTGTCGCCTCGTAGTCTGCTGCCTCCTCGATTTTTGCAAGGTCAACCTCTCCACGGCTCACCTTCTCAGCGGCATCAAGCAGATACTTATATCTGAAGCCGGGGTGCGAGGGGAGAAGTCCCTCGGGACGAAGGCAGACATCCTCAGGGGTAGGGAAGGAGTAGCAGATACCGCATTCACGGCATTTATCACAGCCGGGGTAACAACCCTCGGCGGATATGGGACAGTAGGTCAGCCCCTGCTTTACTGCAAGATTTTCGCCGTACTCGGCTGAGATATTACGGATAATTTTGCGGATTCTCGGGATATTGTTGTTCTGGGAGATTATGAAGGAAAAGAGGGTCTCCCAGGGCTCCTGCTTCAGTATGGCAACACCCTTTGCGCACTCGGCAGCCTCTTTGAGCCACTCCGAGTCGGTGCGTGATATGACGTCACGGCGTATTTCTTCAAAGTCGGTGTCAAGGGCGAAGTAGCGTCTGACCGCTTCCTCGTACTCCCCGTCCCACTCTCCGTAGAAGATGAGCTCGCCTGCCGTCCGCTGACCGACGATGATGATCTTGCCGTAGGCAACCGTCAGATATTCTACGTAATTTTTCTCCTCAAGGAGCTTTTCGTAGCGGAAGGCCTGACCGCACTCGAGGGTGTCGGAAAGCGAGAGATTGCCAAGTCCACCGATAACTACGACCTCTTTTTCTCGGTAAAGCTCAATTTTTTTAGAAAACATACCTTTTCCCTCTTGAAAAATAGCAATTTGTGGTGTATAATAATGCTGATAAGTTATATTTTTTATATATTTTATCATATTTTCTGCGCATTTGCAAGCGCGTGCGCGTGAATTCTTTAAGAAATTTTAGGAAAGGACAAATCCTATGATAATAGAGAAAATCGTGATCAAGAGCTTCGGCCGTCTTAATGATATGACGCTGGAGTTCTCCGAGCGTGTGAACGTCATCGAGGGTGAGAACGAGTCGGGCAAGAGCACCATTGCCGCCTTTATCAGGTATATGCTTTACGGCTTTACCGACGATGAGGGCAGCGAGACCTCCGAGAGAAAGAAGAGAATAAGCTGGGAGAGCGGTATGGCGCACGGCTCTATGTATGTGAGAGTTGGTGGCAAGAGATATGTAATAAACCGCTCCACCGTTCCCGCCGACAACTCCGAGCGTCCCACCTATCGCGAGGAGGCATCTATCGTTGATGTGGAGACGGGCGCCCCTGCCTTTGGCAAGCTTGCCGCGGGTGAGGTGTTCTTTGGCGTGGACAGCGAGCTGTTTGACAACACCGCCTTTATCGGTCAGATCGGTGGATCGGATATTGATGAGGGCTCGGTTAAGTGCGCTATTGAGAACATTATTTTCTCCGGCAGTGAGAAGATCAATAAGCAGCGCGCGGCCGCAAGGATCAGCGACAAGATGCACGCTCTTCTTCACGAGGGCGGCTCCGGCGGTGCGATCGTTGATCTCGCCCGTAAGGAAGAGGCTCTCGGCCGCAGCCTTGACGCTTGTAACATAGATAATAAGCTTATCCTTGAGAAGGAGGCAGAGCTTTTCAGAATCCGCCAGAGAAGAGCGGAGGCAGAGCAGAAGCAGGAGAAGCTCTATGACCTTGACACCTCCTACAATAACGCTATGCTTATTCAGACCTTTGATCAGCTCCACCTTCTTGAGCAGGAGTGCGAGGAGAAGATTGAGTTCTACAATAAGTACATACAGGAAAACACCCGCGCGGGCTTCTATCCCAACGAGCAGTATCTCACCGATCTTCTCGTTGCGAGAAAGGGCGTAAACGAGGCTTACCACACCCTCGGTGATGCGCAGGATGCATATAATGCACAGAAGGCTGCCATCGGCATTACTCACGAGATTGAGACTGCCATTGAGCGCGCAGGCGAGCTTGGCGGCGAGAATGAAATAGTTAAGCGTGCTACCTCTCTCTGGAAGAACACCGTGAGAGGCTCCTGTCTTGGCGGCCTTATGGGACTTCTTGCCCTGGCGGCGGGCGTCTTTGAGATCGTTGTGGCAAATGCTGCCGATATGGATGCGCTTAAGATAATTATCGGTATACTCGGCGTTCTTGCGCTCGGTGCGGGCGGCTACTTCCTGTTCAGCCTGCTTAAGAGCAACAAGGAGCTCTCGGATCTTGAGAAGGAGTTTGGCACCGCAAGCTTTGAGGACCTTAAGGGCAAGATCGCTGTTATCGCAGAGGCAAGAAGCAAGAGAGACGCTATGGCTCTCGCTACCGAGAATGCCCGTCAGGCGGTTGTTCGTGCCCGCGACAGATACGAGGATGCAAAGCGTGAGCTTACTACCCTCATTCTCCGTTGGGGCGAGGAGCCTCCCGCATCCGATCTTGGCGACTTCCTTGACAAGCTTGAGGGCAGAGTCCGCTTCTTCCTTGAGAAGAAGAATGAGCTTCTTGATGAGAAGACCAATATGGAGATCACCGTAAGAGAGATCCGCCGCAATCTGGCTGACAAGAGCGAGATTGATGTTCGCGCTCAGGTTTCTCCCCTGCTCAGAAAGGCGCTTATGGGCTTCAATCACGATGAGATCATCAACGGTATTGCAGATGCCAAGGCTCGCGTAGCCGAGGAGGACAAGCTTGCCTTTGATGTTGAAAACGAGCTTACTCTCCTTAAGGCAAGAGCCGGCGATCCCAGCGAGTATTATTCAAGAATTGATGCCATCGCTACCCGTAGAGAGGATATGCTTCAGAAGCACAGAGCATATTTTATCGCTCTCCAGGCTATCAACAGTGCCACCGACAATCTCCGCGCGGAGATATCTCCCAGACTCGGCGAGTATGCTACACGCCTGATGGAGATCATGACAGACAGAAAGTACACATCCTTTGATGTTTCTGACGGTCTGACCGTTACCTTCGGTGACGAAAACGGAAATCAGAAGTCTATTGACTTCCTCTCCGGCGGTACAAGAGATATGGCGTACATCGCCGTGCGTGCGGCTCTTATTGATATGCTCTACGGTGAGAAGCCTCCCATCTGCTTTGACGAGAGCTTTGCTCACCAGGATAATGTAAGAGCGAGAGCAATGATGAAGGCTATCGGTTACCTCGCAGGTGAGGGCTGCCAGAGCTTCATCTTTACCTGTCGCGGCAGAGAGGCGTCTCTCGCTACCGAGATCGTTAAGGATGCGGGTATCTACCGTCTTTCCTCTGTACACGGAAATTAATCAGTAAAACAAATAGCCGCTCATGCGGCAGAATGGAGAAAATATATGTCCCAGAAAAGAGTTCTTATAATCGGAAGTTCAAATCTTGACTTCGTTATGAATATGTATAAGCTTCCTGAGGCGGGCGAGACCCTCGTTGACAACGGCGGCGTTGCCTATATCCCCGGCGGCAAGGGTGCCAGCGCGGCTATCGCCTTCTCCCGTCTTGGCGCAGACAGTGTATTCTGTGCGAAGCTCGGCGCCGACATTCACGGTCAGAAGCTTTATAATTACTACAAGGAGATCGGTCTTAACACCAGCTACATCAAGGTTGACCACGATACTCCCACCGGACTTGAGGTAGTGCTCAAGGAGGGTGACGGTAAGAGCAGAAGCGTTGTGTTCCCCGGAGCAAACGCACAGCTTACCACCGAGATCATTCTTGAGGCATTTGAGTGCAATCCCGATGCGCTTTACCTCGGCTTTGAGCTTCCTTATCCTATGGTTGTTGCAGCTGCTAAGGTTGCCGCATCCAAGAATATCCCTATTTTCATTGATGCCACCGCGGCAAGCAAGGAGCTTGACCTTGAGCTTCTTCCTCCCGTAGAGGTATTCTCTCCCAATGAGCAGGAGGCATACGAGCTTACCGGCATTATGCCCACCAGCATGGAGACCTCTCTCCGTGCGGCTCTTGCTATTGCGAGAAAGTCTAAGGCGAAGAACGTTGTTATTAAGCAGGGTGCCAGAGGTGCGTTCCTCTACGATGGCAAGCGCTACAACACCTTCCCCGCTGTAAGAGCAGATAAGACTGTTG
>JAZSIK010000063.1:0-1735 GCA_045533775.1 Eubacteriales bacterium | reverse complement strand
TCTAAGGCGAGTGTGGATATCTTCGTCAAGGACGAATACCCCTCCAAAGAGCACCCGCAAGGAGTGCTCTTTTCTATTGGCATAGTCGGTCGGACAGAACTCTGCACCGCAAGGTACGAGGGTTCGCATATCCCACGAAGCCGTGAGGAGCTGGCTCATCTAAGGCGAGTGTGGATATCTTCGTCAAAGACGAATACCCCTCCGAAGAGCACCCGCAAGGAGTGCTCTTTTCTATTGACTATTAACCTTTAGATGTGATATAATATATCAAAATATATACGACAGATGAGGTGCAACCATGGGAAGATGGGGAATAGGATTAACTCAGAGTGATGAGTTTCTTGAAATCTATGATCTTTTTATGAGTGAGTATGACGAAGGAAAGCCTGTATCAGAAATCACAGATGGAATACTCAATAAATATCATAAAGAGTTTGATGATACCGATGGAATTATGCATGATGTTTACTTCGCATTAGCAAAGGCAGAATGGATGTGTGGGGTACAATCGGATAAAATATTAGCTCGCGTTAAGTCAATAATTGATAGTGGCGTTAATCTTGATTTTTTGCGCACTCTTGAAGCGAGCGAGAAGGATTTGAGAGAGCGAGAAAAACTTTTACAGCAGTTTTTTAGTAAAATCAATGTGCCAAGAAAAGCTCCTCGCAAAAGGCAGAGACCAAAGGATGCTCTTAAAGAGCTGCCCGAATATCATATAGGTGAATACTGTGGATACAAATATAATGAAGGATATAGAATATTTGTTGTTTTAGATTGTAAAAAGCCTACGGGATTCAGAGAAATGATGTTTTGTGCAATTCTTAACAGAACATTTAGCGCAAAAGAAATGCGCAATATAGATATTCTTCACGAAAAAGTTCTTCTGCTCGCCTGCTTTGCCGGAGAGGATTTTCCCGGTAAAACTACTGTAAAAAAGATAGGTGAAATATTTGTTCCAAATGATATTCAATGGAAGCTTCTTGGAGAAAATGGTATTATTTTCGGAAGTAAAAAACTATTCAAATCAGAGAAAATGCCTGTTGATGAATATACTCTTGATGACCTGATTCAAGGAAAAGTTATTACAAAATCACAAATTGAAAGGCATGACCGTTTTATTCATTTTCATTTTTGAGTAAAAGCATTAAAAATCTCCCACCAAATTAACGGTGGGAGATTTTCTTTATATTAGATATTATACTTCTTTCTTGCTACATAGGAGGTATGAAGAGCGTGGTGAGCTGCGTGACAGCCGTAACCGCCCTTGAAGTGATTTTCGTATACTTCCTTGATTACAGGGTTAAGGTGAGACTTTCTCATCTCCATCCTGGTGTCCTGATCGTAGAGAGCCTTTGCTCTTACAGCCTTCAGGTCAACGGTGTCACGAACGTGCTGGGGCTGGATAGGCTGACCGCCACCGTTTACACAACCGCCGGGGCAACCCATAATCTCAACGAAGGTCCAATCTGCCTCGCCGGATGCGATCTTGTCCATAACCTTCTTTGCATTAGCGGCGCCGGATGCAACACATACCTTGATTTCCATACCTGCAATATTGTAGGTAGCCTCCTTGAGACCCTCTGTTCCGCGACCCTGGTGGAACTCAATCTCGGAGTTATCCTTGCCTGTCCGCACTTCGTTAGCGGTACGGAGAGCAGCCTCCATAACGCCACCGGTGGCACCGAAGATAACCGCCGCACCTGTGTCAATTCCGAGAGGACAGTCAAACTCCTCG
>JAZSIK010000004.1:0-30242 GCA_045533775.1 Eubacteriales bacterium | reverse complement strand
TGAGGCTCTGGAGTCTGCAAGCACCGATCTGCCTTCTCCCGAGTACGCTCCCATTCTGTAGCTGATGGCTCAGGTTGACGAGGATATTCCCACTCCCGAGCGTCAGGCTGACCTTGACTTCCTGATGCCCGTCGAGGACGTCTTCTCCATCTCCGGCCGTGGTACCGTTGCTACCGGTCGTGTTGAGAGGGGTACCCTGAAGGTCAACGATACCGTCGAGATCGTCGGTATGACCGAGGAGAAGCAGACCACCGTCGTTACCGGTGTCGAGATGTTCCACAAGCTGCTGCCTCAGGCTGAGGCCGGTGACAACATCGGTGCTCTGCTCCGTGGTATCGCTAAGGAAGAGATCGAAAGAGGACAGGTTCTGGCTAAGCCCGGCTCCGTTCATCCTCACACCAAGTTCGTTGGTTCCGTTTACGTTCTGACTGAGAAGGAAGGCGGCCGTAAGAAGCCCTTCTTCTCCGGCTACAGACCTCAGTTCTACTTCAGAACCACCGACGTTACCGGTGTTATCACTCTCCCCGCAGATGTTGAGATGTGCCGTCCCGGTGACAACGTTGATATGAACGTTGAGCTCATCACTCCTATCGCATGCGAGAAGGGTCTTCGTTTCGCTATCCGTGAGGGTGGTAGAACCGTTGGTTCCGGCGTTGTTGCTGAGATCCAGGAGTAATTTTGATTAAGAATTAATTCTTTAGTCAAGATAGATTTGCCCCGATGTCGTCTTGACATCGGGGCTTTTTGTAATAATAAAAATGCACAGCAAATATTAGTTTCTATAATTAGATACTTATTGATATTTATTAATTATATCCAATAGATATATGGAGAACAAATTATGAAATGTCCGCACTGTCAATCCGCCAATATACAATCTCACGTAATCACAGAAGATAAGCATTCACGAAACACAAAGATTATGATAGCTGCAGTTTTGCTTCCTATTATTATACTATCTGTTATTTTCTTAATGCTTGGAGAAACCAATCTTTTTATTCCGATAATTATTGGTGTAGTCATAGGTGCGCCGCTTTTCCTTATTCTAAAGATTGTATTAATTATTATTCCAGCAAGAAATAAAACGGTATTTGTTTGCAATGAATGCGGAGCGGAGTTTAAAAAAAGCGAAGCATTAGATGATGCAAATGATTAACAATAAATAATTATCCTCTTTTATGATTAACCATCATTAACTTGGGAACTGGTGAGATTCCATACCGGCAGCTGGAGAAGCGGTTTATTTGAGCAAACATATAGTGGCTTCTCCGTGTATTTTGGCGCCCCCGTATAGCGTTGGGAGCGGTCTGCAAGCAGACTACCCAAAATACTTGATGTTTCATAATAATAAAATAAATATTCTTTGGGGATTGGTGAGCCAGCAAAAACAGTTAATAACTGTTTTTTGTTGTAGTAATTCCATACCGGCAGTGAGGCGATACGTAGTGATTGGCTAAGTCTGCGAAGAGCGATTGCGCTCCCGACAGGGTGAGAGTCCCTGACCGACGGTAAAGTCCGGATGAAAAAAGAAGGCTTGACGCTTTTTGCTATACTTGGGGTGTCCTCGGTTAGCATAACGCGCTGTTCTGTCCTCGGAAAAGGTTGTCCGAGGCTTTTCTTTTTCCTTCATATACGAGTTTCCCCTCTAATAGAAAGGAAATACAATGAAAAACAACAAAAAAGAATTGATGAAGATTGCAAGCATTGCGATGCTTAGCGCACTGGCATTTCTTGCCCGACTCGTTTTCAAAATACCCGTAAGCTTCCTTACCTTTGACATTAAGGACACCGTAATTGCTACGGGCGGTCTGATCTTCGGCCCCGTCAGTGCCGTAATAATTTCTTTGCTCGTTTCTCTGATTGAAATGATAATCAGCGAGACAGGTCCCATCGGCTTTGTGATGAACTTTATCTCCTCTGCCGTCTTTTCGGGCTGCGCCGCCTTGATCTATAAGTTCAAGCGCACCTTCAACGGCGCGATCATAGGTCTGTTCACCTCGGTTGGTGCTACCACCGCGGTTATGCTGCTTATGAATGTGCTTCTCACTCCCATCTACCAGGGCGTGCCGAGAGAGGTGGTAATTTCTATGCTGCCCACTCTGTTTTTGCCCTTCAATTTTGCAAAGACTCTGCTCAACGCAGCCATTGTCCTACTGATCTACAAGCCTGTTGTAAACGCTCTGCGCAGAGCGAATATCATAGACGGCAAGGCTATGGACACCAAGTTTGGAAAACAGTCAATTATTACTCTGATCATATCCGGCATATCTCTTATCGCCGCCATAGTTATCTTCGTAATATTGAATAATAAATAAAAAATATACCGCCTTTTGCTAATAAAAGTAGTCAAAAAGGCGGTATTTCGCAAAAAACAGCCCTACCGTAAAAGGTAGGGCTGTTTTCTTTATGCTTTGAAAATTATTCAAAACAAGAATTATTCTTCAGCGGGGAAGAGCCCGGGGAAGATGGAGCGCAGCAGGTCAAGGATCCACTGCCAGATCATCTCAAAGAAGTTAAGCTCCTGCTCACCCTCGTTGTTGTCGGGCTGCTCGGGCTCTATGGGCTCGGGGGGCTGCTGAGTGCCGCCCTGCTCGGGATAGAAGTTGAGAGCTGCCTTCTTGTAGCCACAGATAGAGCACTCCTCGTGCTTGATACCGGGCTTCTGACCTACGATAGGCTGGTCAATGATCCACATAAACTCGTGATCTGCCACAGCGGTCTTGTTACCACAGTAGCATACGTGGTAGTGAGCGTCCTTGTCATACTTATACCAAGCGCCGCCGAAGCTACATTCCTCATCTGCCTCAAGGGTGATGGTGTAGGACGCTTGACCGCCAAGTCTTGCGTTCTTTGCACCCGCGGGAGCCTTGTCATTAAGCTCAAGGAAGCCGCCCAGATTGATAGTGCCGTTTGCATTTCTGCTCCAGCCCTTGAACTCAAGGGAAACGAACATATCAGCGGTGATTATCTCACCCTGGGTGTTTGCGCTGTAAGGACCTGCATCCTCAAAGTAGTAGTAAGTGGTCGCGTTCTTGTAGTCATCGTCTACCTGATTGCCTCTGCCCTTAAGGTTGTCGGGAATGTCAAAGCCCTGGGTTCTGAAGGAAACAGCACCTGTGGACTTGAAGGCGGTGTTGGATACGTTGTTGGTGTAGAACGCGTAGTTGTGAGAACCGTTGTTAAAGCTTACACAATCCTTAACGATAATGTCAGGACAGGAGTTACAGTCAATACCCTTCATCAGATTGTTGAAGGCGATGGAGTTCTCAATAACATGCTTGCCGGAGATGCTCTCGCCGCTCATCTTATAGTCTTTACCGTTACCCGTCTTAGAGCCCTCACCGGGAACAAAGCCGTTCTCGTAGGAGATACAGTTACGGATGGTAACTGCGCCGATGGCGCCTGTCTCAACCTTTGCGTAGAGGTCCCAGCCGTCGTCCGCGTTGTTGTATGCGATACAGCCGTCAAATACGTTGCCCTCACCGACAGTCAGCTTTGCAGCAAAGCCGTCCGCATCCTCAAAGCCGGAGTCAAAGTTGCAGTAGGAGGTACAGTTAAGAACCAGGTTGTGAGAGGGCCAATCCTCAAAGAGATCCGAGCCGGAGAGACGGCAGATCTGGATACCTGTATTACCGTTTCTGTATGTATTGATCTGGTCAAGCACGTTGTAGTTGCCCGAGATCTGGAAGCCCTTCTGCATATCAAGAGAGCCTGTTACGTCAAAGCCCTGGAAGTACCAGTAGTCACCGCCGTGGGTAAAGCCTGCGTAAAGTCCCTCAAAGTCAATTACGGGACGGGTCTCTGCCTCGGGATCGGCGATCAGTCTGATGGGCGCGTCCTCTGTACCGTCCATACCGCGCTGGATCTTGAGCGCTGTGCCGGGCTTGTATGTACCCTCCATCAGAATGATGGTCTGACCGGGATATGCGTTCTCAAGAGCGGTAAAGATGTCAAAGGGATTATCTCTCGTTCCGTCTGCATAGGTGGTGTAGGGCAGAACGGAGGGAGAAACATATATAGTCTTTCTGTGATAGTTACCCTTGTTGTACTGAATGTCATAGCTGAGATAGAGCGTTCTCTTGCTGGACAGCTCAACATAGTCGCCGAGGAACTGGTCGGGGTCGGGGGTAAACTCAACCTTAATGGTATTTACATCATAGTGGAGAAGCTCAATGTCTGTTCTGAATCTCTCCATAGCCTCAAGGTACTTGCCCTCAACGATGGTCTCGTCCTCATATCTTACGGTAAGGCTACCTGCTACGTTAGCGTCAACGATAAGCTCGTACTCGTCGCTGGTGGTAACGCTGCCGGAGTTAACGCTTACGGTAGGAGTTATAAGTGTGGGATCGGGATACTCACGGGGAGCATCCTCGGATGCGAGAATAGTTGTCAGAGTAATGTCGGAGAAGGTAGCGCGGCAGTTTCTTGATGCGAAGAAGCCTGCGTATACAAAGTCCTTATCAAGCTGGTTAAGAGCCTCGGGATCATAGAACTTCTTCTGGCTGATGAGAGTGCCGTCAAGACCGTAGTAGGAGATGTAGTAGCCGGAATTGTTCTTCTGGATCTCCATTACGTACTCGGAGATAAGGAATCTCTCCTCAAGACTGCCTGCGGGCAACTCAGAGAAGTTATCTATTACATTATAAGTACCCGACTCAGGGCAGATATCTGCCGCCGTTCTCTCAAGGGTGTAGTTGTTGGATACGAAGTAAGTGTTCATCGCCTCGGTGTTCTGAGCCTCAAGGAGAGGAAGATTGTCGGGAGTAACACCCTTACGCTCAACAACGCCGATACCCAGCTTCATAGAGAACTTAAGGTAGGAGGGATTAACAACCTTTATATCAATGATCTCGTCATTCTCGGAGTCATACTTGTACTCAATCTTGGTAGAGCCTGCGAGATAGGAGTTGTTCCAGATGTTAGTCTTGTCGCCGTTTGTACCAAGGCGGTCGGTTACGAGAAGGCCAAAGCCCTCCTGACCGTTGGAAAGCTTCCAGTCGTCAATCTTAACCTTCGCGCGGAGGGTAAAGTTGTAGTCAGTGGGGATAGCGGTGTAGTAGAAGGCAAGACCGTCAACCGACTTAGGCTGGATCTTACCCTTGCCGCCCTCGGAGTATACGGTTACCCAACCGTTATCGTTAACAGAGCCCAGGTAGCCGTTGTTGTCCTCGTTGGTAGAGGGACCGTAAACGGTAAAGCCCCATTCGCGCTGCTCCTCCTCGGTAGCCTTTGCCTTAAGAGAGTCGGAGATGTTTTCCTCTGTGCCGCGCACTGCGGAAACAGAGTAGCTGTACTCGCTGCCAATGGTAAGACCTGTTGCGGTATAGGTGAGAGTACCTGCAGGTACGGTGTCAATCTTGCTGCCGTCCTGGTAGATGTTGTAGCACTCAGCCTCGTGAACGCCGCTCCACTTTATCTGAATCTTGCCGCCGCCCTTGCTGGTAGCGCTGGAGAGATAGGGAGTGCCGAGAATATATACAAAGTCTGCGTTGATTCCCTCAGAGGCCTCCTTCTTGCTGTCGCCGCGGAGAATCTCTGCGCCAAAGCTGTAATTGCCCGAATCAGCGGGTGTGAAAACAAGGGTGTGAGAGGATTGCTCGGTAACAGAGCCGCGGGTCGCAAGCTTCTCACCCTTTTCGTTGTACATATGTACGAGCAGCTCATCTGCGCCGTCGTGACCTACAAGCGCGTCTACCTTTACCACGATATTGCCTGCCTGGTCATCAGCTGCGTCGGTGAATACGGGGTTAGCAACGCTATTCCAATCGGCTCTCTCACCCTTGGGCGCGCCGTCCTTGTTGTCGGTAACAGTCAGCTTGTAGAAGTAGTTGCTGCCGCCCTCGTTGCCGAGATAATAGATGCCCGCCGCGGGAATGTCAAACTCGGTGATAAAGAGATTGTTCTTGATGCCGTCTGCATCGTCCTCGGGCGCGTCCTTGTCGGATACGTTGGTTTTATGGATAACCTCGCCCTGCTGGTTATAGAGGGCAAGCTGTCTGTCCTTGTCACCCACAGCCCACCAGATCTTTATTTTACCGCTGCCCGCAGTCTCAAACTTAACTGCGTTGGTTATGGTTTCGCCAATTACCGTCTGATCGCCCCAGGCAAATCTCTGCTTGCCCGACACACCGTCGGAGAAGGTTTTGTCATTTGCCTCAAGCTTAGCCTTCGCGCTGTAAAAGACAGTAAAGTAGCCTGATTTCTCATACTCGCCGTCATACTTTGCTCCAACCGCAAAGGGAGAGAGATCTGCAACGTCAAGAGTATATACGTTGTCAGAGGCACTACCCGATACGGTGAACACCAGCACCATAGACAGCATCATAACGAGCGTCAGAGCTGCTGCGAGTATTCTCTGGGTTCTTACATTTTTCATCTGAAGATCCTCCTTGATGAATGTTAAAATATATATAATTTTACAAATATATTTTAGCATAACAATAATTAAAATACAATTAGATTTTATCAAAATATTTGAAAAATATATAAAAATAACTGACACCGTTGTGCAAAATGGCTAAAAAAACGGCATAAAAAAGAGCAAAATGCCCTCTGCTCAAAAAAACGGGCAGAGCGGGGAAAAATCAGCCAAAGAGCAAATCTTAGTTTTTTTGATACCGATTTCAGAATACCTAAGTTTTTTTGATATTCACCTCTCGCAAATAAAAAAAGGGGAGCAAATGCTCCCCCGAAAAAATCATGGATTTATATCAATATATGGGAATGTCTTATCCTTAGCATAAATCGTAATAGTACTTGTAAAGGAAAACTTGGATAGCTCTACATTATCCCACTGATCCTTAGTTCCTCCGTATATCACATTTTCTAATGCGCTGCACCAGGCAAATGCAAAAGATTGAATACGCTCCAGAGATTCGGGTAGGGTGACGGTTGTCAGCGATGTGCATTGAATGAAGGCGTTTGACTCAATTTCGGTTACTCCCTCGGGTATTTTTACCTCGGTGAGCGACTGACACTTTTCAAAGGCGCTGCCACCAATTTCGGTGACGCCATCGGGAATGGTTATTTCTTCAAGCTTAAAACAGTTATAGAAAAGTCTGCCGCTGATCTCGGCTATACTATCTGGCAGGGTCACCTTGGTCAGATTAATACAGTCGGCAAAAGCCGCTACCTGTATCTTCTTTGTTCCCGAGACTCCCTCGGGGAAGTTTTCAAATGTAGCCTCTGTCAGATGGATACAGCCTGTAAAGGCTCCGACACCCACAACGGTAATATTCTCTGTTATCGTAACGCTTGTAATGTCATGATTATCGCGGAAGGCGTAGGCGCCAATGCCCTTGACCGCTTTCTTTTGGTAATAACGGGGAATTACGATATCGGTGGCGGTGCAGTCACCAATGCCCGTCACATAGTATACCTCAAGACTTTCGTAGTAGGTAAGCTCAAGACCCTCTGATGCACTTTCGTCTATTTCACCGTAGGTTATTGTAGGCTGCTGCGGCTCACCCGACTCGCCGTTATTTCCGCCCGCGTCTGTGGAAGGCTGATTTTTGGGCGGCTTTTCGCCTATTATATCCTTCCACACCGCCTTACCCATACGGTTTGGGGTGGTGTAGATCAGATCCGCTCCGTCCTGTGTAAATCTGTCATAGGCATCAAGCTCGGGGCAGATATTCAGCGCCTTGGACAGAGAAAGCTCCTCATCCTCGGCATATTCCGCCCAGAGCGTTCCGTCATCATTTCTGCCAATGGTGGTCTCTATGCCGTTCACATCCGTAAAGGTCCAGGGGTTTGACACAGAGAGCTTCATCTCCAGGGTCAGCTGAATATCCCGCAGCTCCTTCTCTGCGGCGGTCTTGCTCGCCTCACTGATAATCGCGCCAAAGGTGGGTATAAGCACCGCTGACAGTACGGCGATCACCGCTATGACAATAACCAGCTCTATGACGGTAAAGGCTCTTTTTCTACCCATCTTCATCTCTCTCCTCCTTGTTGCTTTTTTTCATTGTATCATAAAAGTCCCCGACTTGTAAATATAAAAACAATAATTTTTTGTTATTTTCGCAAAAAACAGATAGTCAAGAGATTACTGTTCTTAAAAACAGAAAGAGATAACAAATCGGTTTGTAGACGAAATGCTATCTCTTTTTGTTTGTTTTTATTATTTCATACTTGCGACCTTGATTCTTGTAGCGGCGCGGGCAAGCTTTGCCTTTGCCACTCGCTCAGCGCGGTCATCCGCCGCTGATTTTATAGCCGCCTCGGCTCTTTCCTTGGCTGCCTCAGCGCGCTTTAAGTCAATCTGATCGGCAAACTCAAAGGTAATGGCACAGAGCTGTACCGCGCCACCCTTGACCGAGAGAAATCCGCCGTTTACAGAGGCAAATCTCTTCTTGCCGTCAACGATAATTCTCGCTCTGCCGACGCCAATGGAGGCAAGGAGGTCGGTGTGACCTGCAAGTATCTCAACGTCACCGTCGTCTGTACGGACAAGGAGGCTCTCCACCTCGCCCTGATACTCAATACCGTCGGGCGTTACTATCTCAATGTGAAAGGCCTTCATATCTTATGCTCCCTTGATGGATTTTGCCTTCTCAACCGCCTCGTCAATTGTACCTACAAAGAGGAATGCAGACTCGGGCAGATCGTCGTGCTTACCCTCAAGGATCTCGCGGAAGCCACGGATGGTCTCCTTAAGAGGAACATAGCGACCCTCCATACCTGTGAACTGCTCAGCTACGCTGAAGGGCTGGGAGAGGAATCGCTGGATCTTTCTCGCTCTCGCAACGATAAGCTTGTCCTCCTCAGACAGCTCGTCCATACCCATAATTGCGATAATGTCCTGCAGCTCCTTATATCTCTGGAGGATCTTCTGCACATCGCGGGCTACCTCGTAGTGCTCAATGCCAACCACGTCGGGAGAGAGGATACGGGAGGTAGAATCCAGGGGATCAACCGCAGGATAGATACCGAGAGATGCGATAGAACGGGAAAGAACCGTAGTAGCATCCAGATGCGCGAAGGTGGTCGCGGGAGCAGGGTCGGTAAGGTCGTCGGCAGGAACGTAAACCGCCTGTACCGAGGTGATAGAGCCGCGCTTGGTGGAGGTGATTCTCTCCTGGAGCGCACCCATCTCGGTGGCAAGGGTAGGCTGATAACCTACCGCAGAGGGCATACGGCCCAGCAGCGCCGAAACCTCAGAGCCTGCCTGGGTAAATCTGTAAATGTTGTCAATGAAGAGCAGCACGTCCTGTCCCTCTTTGTCACGGAAGTACTCCGCCATAGTAAGACCGGACAGACCTACTCTCATTCTCGCTCCGGGGGGCTCGTTCATCTGACCGTACACGAGGGCGGTCTTGTTAAGAACTCCGGATTCCTTCATCTCGTTGTAAAGGTCGTTGCCCTCACGGGTTCTCTCGCCTACGCCTGTAAATACGGAGAGACCGCCGTGCTGCTTAGCAACGTTGTTGATAAGCTCCATAATAAGTACGGTCTTACCAACGCCCGCACCGCCGAACAGACCGATCTTACCGCCCTTTGCATAGGGGGCAATAAGGTCAACTACCTTGATACCTGTCTCAAGTATCTCGGTGGTAGCATCCTGCTCGTCGTAGGAGGGGGGATCGCGGTGGATACACCATCTCTCCTCGGTCTCGGGCTGGGGCTGATTGTCAATAACCTCGCCGAGTAGGTTAAATATACGGCCGAGGGTCTCACGGCCAACGGGTACGGTGATACCTGTACCTGTGTCCACAGCGGTCATACCGCGGGACATACCGTCGGTACCCGACATAGCTATACATCTTACTACATCGTCACCGAGCTGGCTGGCAACCTCGCATACCACCTTCTTGCCCTCGTGCTCAATCTCAATGGCGTTGAGCAGATCGGGGAGATGGCCATTTTCAAACTTAATATCAAGTACGGGACCGATTATCTGAATAACCTTACCGATATTATGACTCATTTTGGTTCTGTTTCCTTTCTTTAGGAATAATTCTGCATTCGGACAAGCAATGCTTGCCCCTACGATCAGAGCGCCTCGCTACCGGAGACGATCTCGGTGATCTCCTGGGTAATAACTGCCTGGCGGGCTCTGTTGTATCTGAGCACCAGGGTGTCAATGATCTCCTCGGCGTTCTTATTCGCCGCATTCATAGCCGTACGTCTTGCCGCCGACTCGGATGCAAGCGACTCGCAGACGGTGGAGTAAAGCACACCGCCCACATACTGAGGCACTATCCTGTCAACTATCTCGGCGGGATCGCCGCATAGAATGGGATCAATGTTGTTTCCGCCCGCAATCTCCTCGCTGACGAGGGGGAGCAGCTGCTCATATACGGGCACCTGTGAGATCATAGAGGCAAATCTGGTGTACACAACCACAACCGAATCATACTTGCCCGAGGCAAAGCCCGAGCAGGCAAGCTCGGCAATATCCAGCGCGTCACCGACAGAGATCTCCGACACATAGCCAAAGCCCTCTGACAGTATATCCGCATTTCTGTGTCTGTAATAATCCAGCGCCTTCTTACCTATGGGCAGGTATTTTACCTCCTTGCCCTGGGAGAGAGCAGCTGTGAGACGGAAGATGTTTGCGTTGTATCCACCCGCCAGACCTCTGTCACCGGCGATAACTATATACAGCGGCCTCTTGCCCTCGCTCTTTTGGAGCCACAGCGACTCCTCAGACTGATCGGCAGCCATAAGATTTTTAATAGCCTCGCCTATTATTTCGTGGAAGGGGCGGGATTTTTCAATTTTTTCTCTCGCCCTACGGAGCTTTGAGGTAGCGACCAGCTCCATAGCCTTGGTAATCTGCATAGTACCGGTTACGCTCTTAATGCGGCCCTTAATGTCATTCATTGATGCGCCTGCCATTATCTCCTACCTTCCTTTCTTACTGATTTTTTTGGTCATTTTGCAAAGTATACTTTACTTATTGAGGTATTTTTCCTTACAATGCTCAATAGCTTCTCTAAGCTCGGCAGCACATTCGTCGCTGAGATTTCCGCTTTCTCTGATAGAGGCGAGCAGGCTCTCCTTGGTAGCGAGCAGGTATTCTGAGAGATCTGCCTCAAAGCTCTTTACATCATCAAGAGCAATGTCGCGCAGCAGATTGTTAACAACCGCGTAGATTATAGCTACCTGAAGCTCAACCGCGATAGGCGAGTTTCTGTCCTGCTTCAGCACCTCAACGATGCGCTGACCCTGATCAAGTCTTGCCTTTGTATCGGCGTCAAGATCCGAGCCGAACTGTGCAAAGCCCGCCAGCTCTCTGTACTGAGAGTAGAGCAGCTTAAGTGTACCCGCAACCTTCTTCATCGCCTTTATCTGAGCGTTACCGCCAACTCGTGAAACCGAGATACCGGGGTTAACCGCAGGACTGACACCCGAGTGGAAGAGCTCTGTCTCAAGGAATATCTGACCGTCGGTAATGGAAATTACGTTGGTGGGGATATATGCCGAAACGTCGCCCGCCTGGGTCTCAATGATAGGCAGAGCGGTAAGCGAGCCACCGCCGTATTCGGGCGCAAGCCTTGCCGCACGCTCAAGAAGTCTGGAGTGAAGGTAGAATACGTCACCGGGATATGCCTCACGGCCCGGAGGACGTCTGATAAGGAGTGAGAGCGCACGGTAAGCAACCGCGTGCTTGGAGAGGTCGTCGTATATGATAAGAACGTCGCGACCGCGGTCCATAAAGTACTCACCCATAGCGCAACCCGCATAGGGCGCGATATACTGAAGGGGAGCGGCGTCAGAGGCTGTTGCGCTGACAACGATGGTGTAATCCATCGCACCGTTTCTGTACAGGGTGTCAACCACCTGGGTAACGGTGGACTGCTTCTGACCTATTGCTACGTAGATACAGATAACATCCTTGCCCTTCTGATTTATAATGGTGTCGGTTGCAATAACCGTCTTACCTGTCTGTCTGTCGCCGATAATAAGCTCTCTCTGACCGCGTCCGATAGGAATCATAGAGTCAATTGCCTTGATACCTGTCTGCAGGGGTACGGATACCGATTTTCTCTCAATGATTCCGTATGCCTTACGCTCAATGGGAGAATACTGCGCAGCGGTAATAGGTCCACCCGCGTCAACGGGCTCGCCGAGAGCATTTACTACTCGTCCGATAAGATTCTCGCCGACGGGTACCGATACAACTCGTCCGGTACGCTTAACGATACTGCCCTCGGTAATGCCTACGTCGTTACCAAGAAGAACAACGCTGATAAAGCTTTCTTCAAGGTTAAGAGCCATACCGTAGGTGCCGTTTGAAAACTCAAGCAGCTCGTTTGCCTTGCACTTGTCAATGCCGTGCACCTTGGAAATACCGTCACCAACCGAGATAACATAACCGATCTCATCCTGCTCGGTCTTTTTAGAGTAGTTTCTTATCTGCTCTTTAATTATCTTGCTGATATCATCTATTTTAGACTGCATTTTTTTCTCTTTCTCTTTGCACCGGGGCGCAAAGTTATTTTTTGAAAAGGATAGGTCTTTCGTTTATCCTTATATTACCGTAGATTTGAGTGCATCCTCAAACTTGTCAAGTCTTGTCCTGACCGTGCCGTCAAGCTGAATACCCGAGTAACGAAGCTTCACACCGCCCAGGGTGGAGGGGTCAAGGGTATTGGTCAGCACCACCTTTTTTTCAAGAGATGCCGAAAGCTTTTTAATTATGGCGTCTGACTGCTTTTTGGTGAGGGGAACAGCGGTGATAGCCTCCACGCGAACGATGCCGCGAGAGTCGTCATAGAGACGGTAGTACTCCTCCGCCACCTTGCCAAAAAGGTGTATCTCACGCTTCTCGGTAAGTATCTTGATCAGGTTAAGCAGACTTTCATTAAGGCTACCCATAGCAGAGTCCACCAGCGAAACTCTCTCCTCCTTGTTAACGGCGGGTGAGTTAAGCAGACGGATATAGTCGGGATTGCCCGAAAAAATCTTCTCGGCCAGCTTTACGTCTGAGAGCACCTTGTCGGATATGCCGTCCTCCTCGGTAATCAGGAAGAGGGCGCGCCCGTATTCATAAGCTGCCGTCATTATTCGTTACCTATATTATTGATAAAGTCGTCAATAAGCTCTCTGTGCTCGTCCTCGGACACGTCGCGCTCAATTACGGCAGATGCGATACCGATAGCCATAGAGGATACCTGATCCTTGACCTCGTTTATCGCCCGCTTTTTCTCAAGCTCAATCTGCTCCTCGGCTCTCTCAAGCACGCGGCTCGCCTCGGCATTTGCTTCCTTGAGGATCTCCTCCTCCTTCAACTGCGCGCGACGGTGTGCCGCCTTGAGAATCTCCTCGCTCTCCTCTGCCGCACATCTCATCTTTTCCTCATACTCAGCCTTAAGCTCGCTTGCGCTCTCGCGGGCGGTCTCGGCGTCGGAGTATATGTCGTCAACCTCCTTCTGCCTATCGTCAATCATCTTTTTGATAGGGCCAAAGAGGAACCTTTTGAAGAGAAGATAGAGGATAAGAAGATTTATCCAAGCAAAGAGCATTGTCCAGAAATTGACGCCGACAAAGCTTTCAAATTTGTCAAGCACAAAGCCTGATGCTTCTAAAAGTCCCATTTGGGTTCTCCTTTGTGTTGGTTATTCTCTGTTTGGTATTAAAGGAAGAGAATAAGAAGTGCAATAACGAGAGAGTAAATACCGGTGGTCTCGGTAACCGCACAACCAAGGATCATATTAGTACGGAGATCACCTGCCATCTCGGGCTGACGAGCCATAGACTCAAGAGCGTGGCTTACTGCGTTACCTTCTCCAAGAGCGGGAGCGATAGAGCCGATGCCCATGCAAAGGCCTGCTGCGATAACCTTCATACCTTCTACGAAATACTGATTGAATTCCATTTGTAAATCCTCCTAAGATTTAATTTATTATAATTTTATTTTGCTTTTTTTCTGAGCTTCTTTTCCTGCTTCTCTGCCAGGATCCTCTGTCTGTCCTCGGGCAGCTCCTCGGGTGCGGGAGATGCGCCTGCGATATATACCATCGTCAGAAGACAGAATACAAACGCCTGTACAAATGCCGAGAATATATCAAAGTAGATGGACAGAATAGCAGGGATACCTGCCTGGAAAATGGGAATCTGACCGATAACACCGGGTATCCAGCCTATGACCGCGTTTGACGCCAGGGCGAGAGCCGCATAGATCAGCGAGGTAAGAACCGAGCCGCCTGCCACGTTACCGAAGTGACGGAACGCGAGAGCCAGGGGAGAGGCAACCTCGGAGATAAGATTCATAGGTGTCATGACCACGATAGGCTCTGTAAAGCCCTTGAGCCAGGCCCCAAATCCAAAGTTCCGTATATTGTTCGCCCACACAAGCCCCGTTGTTACCAGAGCCCAGGCGGCAGTAACCGACAGGTCAGCAGAGCTGGAGCGGAACAGACCGGTCATACCGATCAGCGAGCCGAACATTGAGGTTGCAAATAGAGTGCCAATATAGGGAGCAAACTTCGCGTTGTGCTTACCCATAGTGCCCTCAACCAGGTTGTAGAGCATCGTTACGATCTTCTCAAGCAGCACCTGTACTCTGCCGGGACGCTTCGTTATCTTCTTCGTCAGTACGATTGCCAGAATACCCAGCACGAGAGTGACTAAAAAGAGAGATATGGTGGTCTGGGTGATCAGATTCTTCATAGTGAAGATGGTCGTATCGGGAAGATCCCAGGGCAGAACGAAAAAGACCTTTGGGCCCTTTACTTCAAAGCCTTCCATTAATTATCCTCCTTTTCTTCATCTTTATTTTCACCCGTCTCTTCATATTTTATAAAACGAGAGGGATCGGGCCTTGGGTTGTTTTTACTGTTTATCAGTTCGGCTGCCATAATCACGAGCCTCATAGCAAACATAGGTATGGCAGTAGCAATGGGGTTAAACCACTTGGTCAGGAATGCCAGAATAAGTATGGCAAATATTGATACCGTTCTTACAACGCCGGAGAAGGCGATCTTTTTCTGTATTACGGCGGTATGCTTCTTTGTGAAGGCATCAGCCTCCTCGTCGCTCATCTGGCGGTCGCCGCGTATTTGCAGGTATTTTTTTATCTCGCTGTCCACCGTAAGGGTCAGCCAGGCGTGGTTGCCGATTATGACCGCCGCGCCAAGCAGGGCACCGAGTATAAACTGATGCGGCTGGCCTACATCATAGCTTGTCAGCATATCAACTGCAAAAAATCCGCCTACGGTCAGAGCCGCCACGATTATCTCACCGACAGCCAGTGGCAGAAGATCGCGGAAGGGGCTTTTTTGCTTATTATCAGTCGTCATTATTGTCCTCCCTGCTTTTTGCTGCCTCGCGCAGAGCTGCCTGGCGGCGCTCCTTTTCCTCACGGGCGGCAGAGTCCTTCTTTATCTCCTCCTTAGTTCTCTCCATACCCTTTGAGTAGGTGATGATAAACCTCACCATAGAGAACAGACCCGTCAGTGTGCCGAGCGTCAGCAGTATTGCCCAGATCCAATCGGGCGCGCCGAGAAACTCGGTGACAAGATAGGAGATAAGCGCGCCGATGCCTATCGGCAGCGCCAGAGTGTAGAGTCCCTGACCCAACAGGTTGAGAAGGCTCAGGGTATCAAACAGCTTTTTGTACATATGGCCCCTCCTGTCGTTTTTTGATGTCCGAGCTTTACAATTACATTGTAAAAAGCAACAAACTCCACATTTCTCACCATATCATTTTAGCACTTTTTGTACAAAAAATCAAGCAAAATGGCAATAAATAAATAATTAACAAAGTTTCTTTACTATTTTTTTATTATTTATTTATTAATAGGAAGCATTTTGTACAAATGTAATATGTGAAACTTGTTCATATTGTATAATGGAAAAAGCACTGCCATTTTTTCTCATCTGTTGACAAGGGAGATTTTTCGGTGTATAATGTTGTCAGATAATATTTTTTGGAGTTGAAAAAATGATTTGTAAAAAGTGTAACAACGAGATAAAGGATGGGGAAATACTCTGTCAGAGCTGCGGCAGAGCCGAGCCGCTTATGGAGGAGAGAGCAAAGCACGGGGAGCTTCTTGAGAGAGAAAAGACGGTGCTCTTAAGAGAAAAGAAAAAGCCGAGCTTTATTATTTTTACGATCTGCCTGACGGCTGCCGCCCTGTTTAACGGCCTCCTGGCGATAAAGGGCAATTATCTTGCCATAGTAAACGCGGCGTTTATGATCATCGGCTGCGTGGGTTATTGGCGCGCCTTTGCTGCGAAGAGTGGCGACACTCTTGGCGCGGGACTGAAAAACGCCTCTGCCTACGATAATTACAATGCCGTTATGTTCACCCTTTATGCCGCCCTGTCGGGTATCGGCGGAGTCGGCTTTGGCGCCCTTCTTTTCGTCGTGGCGGGCAGTCTCCCCACGTCTGAGATCACCCAGCTTATCAACATCCTGGGCTGGATTGTTATTGTGTTCGGTGTTCTTGCTATGACCGTTCTGCTGGTTGTCAGACATCTCTACGCCAAGAGGCGTAAGAGTCTCCTCGCCTTCGGCAAGCAGGCAGAGTGCGGTGTATATGAGACCAAGACGATGAGTCCCGTGGGCTCCGCGGTAATCGGCGGTGTTATTGTTCTTGGAGGCGCCATTTCTCTTGGTACATATCTTGTTTCGGCTACTATTATTGCGGTGATTGAACCCCTGCTCAACGCCTTTTTCTCGGGGATGACCATAAACGGTGCCGCAGAGCTGCTTGTTCTTCTTAAGCAGCTTCTTAATGCCTCGCTTGGCTCGCTGGGCTTTGATGCCCTGGCGCAGCTCACCCTCGGTCTGTTCTTCATCATTTCGGGATTCTGGATGTCCGGCGCCCATAGCGCTCTTATGATCGCTCACGCAGAGGTTGACCGACAGAATGCTATCCGCCTTGATTTAGAGCGCAAGACCAAGGAGGCCTTTGAGGAGTGGAAAAAGACGCACAATACCTCTCCCACCGAAGCTGCAGCTGAGAGCGAAATGACACAAAATGCTCCCACCGAGCCTGCAAATAACGAATCGGATGGGATAGAGCCTCCCACCGAGCCTGTAAATGACGAGCCCGTTTCTGAGTCCGCTCCAACAGAGAGCGTGGAAACTGAAAATAACTCCGACTCCGCTCCCACCGAGAGCGCAGAAACCGATGGCAACTCCGGCTCTGCTCCCACAGAGAGTGCGGAAACCGATGGCAATTCCGACTCTGCTCCCACTGAGAGTGCAGAAACCGATGGCAAATCCGACTCTGCTCCCACAGAGAACGCTTGAGCGGATAATACATACGATTCTCCTCCCACCCGGAGAGCTTAAGAAAAAACTCACCTGCTCCCGCCCGAATTTTCGGGGCAGAGAATTTGCAAGCAAAAAGACCGAGCCAAAAGCTCGGTCTTTTTCATATATCCGGTTTATTAATTCAGCCCTGCGGTCAGGCGGATAAGCAGATCGTTGTCATCGGGCTGAGAGCCCTCAAGGGCTGCCTTGTTGCGAACGGTCTTGCCGCATCTGTCGCATCGGTGAATGATTATATATCCCTTCTTCGGGTCGGGCAGAGTCTGTATGGGACGAAGAATACCGCCGCAATCATTGGCTCTGTCACCCGGGTTTATGTCCACGTGGAGAGAGCAAAGACAGAAGGGGCAGTGATTTCTTGAGCTGTATCCCAGGGGCAGAACCTCTCTGCCGCAGTTCTTGCAGACAAAGCCCTCGTCATTTTTCTTAAATCTCTTGTTTTCCATACAAGCTCCTTTGGTTTTTAATGATTTGTCAGGTTATTTTCCAACGCAGAAGCGGGAGAAAATATCAGCAACTATCTCTTCGCTGACAGCCCGTCCGTCCAGCTCGGAGATCGCGCCCAGCGCACGCTCTACATCCCCCGAGACAGCATCCTGAGGGAAGCCGATATTCAGGCTCTCAATCGCCGACGAGAGAAAATCTGTGCATCGGCTGAGGGCGGCGTGCTGACGGGCAGAGGAAATTATGGCATCCTGTCCTGCCACAAGCCTCTCGTCTGTAAAGAGCCTGTTCACTATCTGAGAGAGTCCGCTTATTGCCTCATCCTTGCCGCAAAGGGTGGAGATAGAGATCACCGCGTCAAAATCGGCAAAGCTCTCCTCGCTGATTACGGGGGTAAGATCCGACTTGTTCAGTATTGCGATCCTTGGCACATCCGACTCGCGCACGGCAGAAAGAATAAGCTCATCCTCCTCGTCAAGAGGTCTTGAAATATCAAAAATTGCAAACAAAAGCTCACTTTTTGCTATCAAATCGCGACTTTTCTCAACTCCGATGCGTTCCACGGTGTCCATATTTTCGCTCTCGCGGATGCCTGCGGTGTCTGCGATGTTCAGCATAACTCTGCCGAGAGGCAGGCTGCTTTTCAGCACATCTCTCGTAGTGCCGGGGATATCGGTAACAATGGCAGCATCCTCGCCCAGCAGCAGATTGTACAGACTGCTCTTGCCCGCATTCGGCTTGCCGCAGATAACTGTTTTTATACCCTCGCTGATGGCGTGACCTGTGCGATAGCTTGTGCGAAGCCTCTCGCAGTCTTCTTTTATATTAATAAGGCGGCAGAGCAGCTCCCCGTCGGAGAAGTCGCCCAGATCCTCATCCGGATAGTCAATTCTCGCGTAGACAGAGCTCATCAGCTCCACAAGTGACGCCCGTATATTTGCCACCGCACAGGACAGTCTGCTCCTTGCCTCACCGCCCGACAGACGAAGCTGCTCGCGGCTCATAGCCTCAAGGAGATCGGAGATAGCCTCCGCCTCGGTCAGACTGAGTCTGCCGTTTATAAAGGCGCGGCGGGTAAACTCGCCGGCGGTTGCGTGTACTGCGCCTGCCGAGAGCAGAGCCTCCAGCACGAGAGAGGTGACAAGCATTCCTCCGTGGCAGCCGATCTCCACCGTGTCCTCGCCCGTATATGAGTGGGGAGCGGGGAAGCGTGTGGCAAGCACATCGTCAAGCCTCTCGCCCTCGTAAACTATATGTCCGTACACCTGTACTCTCGGCTTGCAGTCGGAAAATCTCCTGCCCGAGATAGGATAAAATACTCTGTCGGCAATCTCAAACGCGCCCTCACCCGACATGCGGATAATGGCAACCCCACCCTTGCCGGGTGGGGTTGAAACTGCCGCAATTACCTGCATCAGATTATTCATTATTCCTCATCATTTCCTTCAACCGAGTCATTCTGCTCAAAGAGCTCCTTGGGCTTCTTGTCGGTTAAGAAGATAACTATCTTTCTGTTGTTATCGTTGCCGATAGAGTTGGTAGAAACGCCCTCAATGCCCTGAATCTCGGAGTGAATGATTCTTCTCTCGTATGCGCTCATGGGCTCAAGCATAACGCTTCTTCTGTTTCTCTGTGCCTTTGCCGCCATTCTTCTGGCAAGGGCGCGGAGGGTCTCCTCTCTCTTCTTTCTGTAACCCTCAATGTCAATGGTAACGCGGCTCTTGTCGCGCTCGCCGTGGATATTCTTTCTCGCAGAGGCAAGGTTTGCCAGATACTGCAGAGCGTCAAGGGTGTCACCGTGGTGACCGATAAGAGCAGAGGCGTCATCACCAACGATGGTGATTCTTCTGGTGCCGTCCTCGCAGGCGTAAAGCTCTGCCTCGGCGGAGAGTCCGATGTCGGCGATAACAGTCTTAACGAAATCGTAGGACATATCCTCGCCCTCGGATACGGTGCGGCGCTCCATCTTAAGCTCAGCCTCGGGGATAACCTCAGACTTGGGCGCGCTTGCCTTTTCCTTAGGCTCGTCGTTCTTCTTCTCAGCCTTCTTCTGCTTGGGCTTTCTGTCGTCGCGTCTCTCGGTCTTCTTGCCTTCCTGGGGCTTGTTCTCTCTCTTGGGTCTGTCGTTCTTACGACGCTTCTCGGGTGCGTCGGGAATCTCAATATAGGCTCTCACCTTGGCGGGTCTGACGCCGATGATGCCGAAGATACCCTTGCTGCCCGCGTCAATAACTTCAAACTGCACATCAGCAAGCTCATCTGCACCAAGCGTAAGCGCGGCGCGCTCCTTGGCCTCAAGTATGTCCTTGCCGGCAGCTGTTACTTCTTTTTTTATCATACCGTTTAATACCTTTTTTAATCTAAATATTCGGGGATAGACATCTCGCCGTCATCCTTCTTCTTGCCATCCTTGTCGGTGGGGGCGTCGGGTAGAGTCTCGTAATCCTCATCGTCAATGTAGTGCAGCGAGCGTACCTTGGGCGCGTTCTTTGCTGCTGTTCTGGCAGCCTTCTCTGCTTCCTTCTGCTGCTTTTTCATTTCCTTAAGCTCTTCCTCTGTGTACTTGGGCAGGGGCATAGCGCGGGAGATGATAAAGGACTGAAGAATACCGAGAGCAGACTGGTATATCCAGTAAATACCCATCAGAGAGGACAGGGGGAATGCCATAAACAGCGTCATGGCAGGCATCATAAGATCCATCATCTTCATAGATGAGTTTGCCTGGTCGTTCTGAGGCTGGGTTGCGGGGTTTGCGTTCCACTTACGGGAGAGGAACATAGAGAGCCATGTCAATACTGCCGCGAGGATGGGGATGATCACTACCCAGGAGAAGTTCGTGGTAAGCGAATCCCAGGGCGTGCCTGCAAGGTTGGTGCCGAACAGGGTCAGGTTGGGCAGTTTTGCCAGCTGGTCTGCATAGTCGGCAAGACCGTCGGGGTTAGACGCCAGATACTCGTTGATTCTTCCGACGAGCTTGATCTGGTCAATGCCTGCCGATGCGTCGTAGCCAACGGTAGAGATGATCGCATTGATAGCGGTGTCATCAAGACCGCAGATGTAGCTGAGAGGGCCTCTGATAATGCCGTAAAGGAAGATAATAATAGGGAACTGAAGAAGCATAGGCAGACAGCCGGCAAAGGGACTGTAACCCTCCTTCTGCTGCAGCTCAAGGATCTCCTCCTGCTGCTTCTGCATAGTTACCTGGTCGGTTCTTCCTCTGTATTTTGCTTTGATAAGTTCAATTTTGGGTGTAAGCTTTGCCATCTTGATCTGATTCTTCTGCTGCTTGATAGAGAAGGGCAGGAAGAGAATCTTGAACAGAAGGGCGTAAAGAATAAGTCCGAAGACATAGTATCCGCCAAATAAACTTGAGAACCAGGAGAGCATAGCTCCGATAGGTTCATAAAGCCATCCAAATAGCCATTCCATACTTTAGTTTTCCTTTTCTTTTGTTGTGTCGGTATGCTTGTGCTTCTCACGGTTTTCCCTGCATCCTCCGTAGCTTCTGAATCCTCGCTCGGGCACCGGGTCATAGCCCCCTCTACCAAAGGGGTTACAACGCAATATGCGCCAGACCATAAGGATAAAGCCGGCGAAAAAGCCGCGTTTCTGAAATGCCTCAATGGCATAGGCCGAACAGGTCGGTGTAAACCTGCAGCAGGGCGGTTTCAGTGGTGAGATATATTTTTTGTAAAGGCGTATGAGCCATATCATTACGTGCTTCATACTTGTCCTTCTTTTTCGGCATACATACCGAGCTTTTTGAAAGCGAGATCCAGGTGATCTCTGATTTCGGTGCTCTTGAGATCAACCGCCGCAGAGCGCGCCGCGATAACTATTAAAAAGCCAACCTTGAGAGTCTTTTCTCTCTCAAGTGCCCTGAGTCCTTCGCGCAAAATACGGCGTGTGCGGCTGCGTACAACCGCGCCTCCGAGCTTTGTAGATGTGGTTAGACCTATGCGGTTTACCACCTTTTTTTGTGGGTGTGCCTTCGCCAGCCTTTTTGCTGAATAGTCGGGCAGTACATAAACTGCGAGAGCCGACGTCACCGCTCTCTTGCCCTTGGAATACGCCTTGGAATACAGATGGTTTTCTTTAATTGCGACAAGCTTCATATCCGTACCCCCTAAAATAAACACACGCGTGTAGTATAAAATCCTCCGATAAAGGTCAAACTCGCGCTTTATCGGAGGATTTTCTTGTCGTCCGTGACGACGGTCGGCTTGGCCGATCAATTAATAGGTGAGCTTAGCTCTACCCTTGGCGCGTCTTCTCTTAAGAACCTTTCTGCCGTTAGCAGTTGCCATTCTCTTTCTGAAACCGTGCTCTTTTTTTCTCTGTCTCTTCTTGGGCTGGTATGTTCTCTTCACGACTCGCACCTCCTTGTAAAAATTAGATTAACGTCAGGGCAAAACGCCCTATTTTCGCGTATTCATACGAAAGCAGAATACATTATATCTTAAATTACGCATTTTGTCAAGCCATTTTTGAAAACTTTTGCTTTTTTAACATTATTTATATAAAATAATCTTAATTAGTACTTTTATTTGGTATTTTCATTATGTTTCGGGGCGAAGCTTTTGTCAAGAGCCTGCGCCGGCATTATGGTTTGTGGCGATGAGTCGGGAGAGTTTTTTTGCCGACTGTCTTGGCTGAGCTATCTTTTTCACAAAAAGCGGGAAGAATGGTAGTCTATTCTATTGACTTTTTCTTATCTTTCTGTTAAAATATAATATTATAGTAAAATGGGGAGTGTGCGTTTATGATTAATAAGGACATAGGCAAGGTACTTGTTTCGGAGAAGGAGCTTGACGCTACCGTCAGCCGTCTCGCAGAGGAGATCAACCGCGATTACGCGGGTGGGGATCATCGCCTTGTGCTGCTTTGTATTTTGAAGGGCTCTATCGTTTTTATGGGCGACCTTATGAAAAAGATATGCGTTCCGCTTGAGATAGACTGTATGCGCGTTTCTTCTTACGGCTCCGGCACATCCTCCTCCGGCAATGTTAATATTATTATGGATATTATGCGCTCTGATCTGCGCGATTGCGATCTGCTTATTGTTGAGGATATTATTGACAGCGGCAGAACGCTTGCTTACCTTACTAAATACCTGCTCAACAAGGGCGCAAAGAGCGTTAAAACCTGCACTCTGCTGGACAAGCCCTCGCGCCGTGTGGTTGAGTTTACACCCGATTATATAGGTCTTGAGATCCCCGACGAGTTTGTGGTTGGCTACGGTCTTGATTATGATGAGAAGTACCGTGCGTTGCCTTATGTCGGTGTTCTTAAGCCCGAGGTTTATAGCGGCGAAGATGCGTAAGGTCGGACTGTACACTCTGGGCTGCAAGGTTTCGCTCTATGAGACCGAGGCTGTGGGTGAGGCCTTTGAGGCGGCGGGCTATCAGGTCTGTCCCTTTGATGAGGTCTGTGATGTCTATGTGATAAATACCTGTACCGTTACCGCCGAGAGCGATGCAAAGTCGCGTAAGTATATACGTCGCGCCGTAAGGAAAAATCCCGATGCGGTGGTCATCGTTATCGGATGCTACTCTCAGCGCGCGCCGGGTGAGGCTGCTGCCATTGAGGGTGTCAGCGCGGTGCTTGGTACGGCGGACAAGCTGAGGTGCGTGGAGATCGCTGAAGGTATACGCAACCGTAGGGGCGAGCATTGCTCGTCCGAGTGCGGAGCACAGAGCGCAGAGATCTATGTCACGAACCTTGAGGGCGCAGAGTTTGAGCCTATGTGTGTCAAGAGCGCGCCCAGGACACGCGCCTATGTGAAGATTGAGGACGGCTGCGAGTGTAAATGCAGCTACTGTGCCATCTCCTCCGCCCGCGGTCCCGTACGCTCAAAGCGACCGGAGGATGTTATCTCTGAGGTTGAGGGACTGTATAAAAACGGCACCCTTGAGATCGTCTTGACGGGTATTGAGACAGGCTCGTACGGAGCCGATTTTAATGAAAAATACGATCTCGCCGATCTGATATGCGCCCTTGATGAGAGGGGCAGCTGCCGCAGGATCCGACTTGGGTCTATGGCTCCCGAGCTTCTTACAGAGAGCTTTACCGAGAGGGTGGCAGCGACAAAAATTATGGTGCCACACTTCCATATCTCAATGCAGTCGGGCTCGGACAGTGTGCTGCGGGGAATGCGCCGCAGATACAACAGGGGAATGGCGCTGAAGAATATAGCCCATATCCGCCGCCTGATGCCGAATGTGATGCTTACCGCCGATCTTATGGTGGGCTTTCCCGGTGAGAGCGAGGAGGACTTCCTTGATACGCTCAGATTTGTCCGTGAGGCAGAGCTGCTTGACGCTCATGTTTTCGCCTACTCAAAGAGAGAGGGCACTCCTGCAAGGGACTATGACGGACAGATTGATGAGCGGGTGAAAAAGGAACGCTCCGCAAGGCTCATCGCTGAATGTCACAGGGTGAGAGATGAGATTCTCAGCCGCGTCTGCGAGAGGGGCGAGGGGCTCTCCTGTATACTTGAGAGCTATAAGAACGGTGTCTATACCGCCCACTCCGACTCCTATATTGAGATGAGAGTTGAGGGCGAGAGAGGGCTCTCGGGCAATCTTGTTTTGGTTAAGCCCGAGCACCACAAGGATGGCGTAATCTATGGCAAAATCATAGAAAATACCACCAAATGACAACATAAGTTTGCAAATGCTCGGTAAATAGAGGGTTCAGGTGCGAAAGTTTTGCAATATCTGACTTTATATTATGTGTGTTTCGCACCGAGATTTTTCGCGATTTTGCGCCTGATTTCAAATCGTCGTGCGTGGCACGATACTAAAAATTCGTTAACATTTTGTACAGTCGCCGATAGGCGACAGAATGGAGATAATATGGAAAACAGTAAAAAGACAATGGAAAAAATTGTTGCTCTCTGTAAGAACAGAGGCTTCATCTTCCCCGGCTCCGAGATCTACGGCGGTCTGGCAAACTCCTGGGACTACGGTCCTCTTGGCGTTGAGTTCAAGAACAATGTAAAGAGAGCCTGGTGGAAGAAGTTTGTGCAGGAGTCCCGCTACCACGTGGGTCTTGATGCTGCTATAATTATGAATCCCGAGACCTGGGTAGCATCCGGTCACGTGGGCGGCTTCTCGGATCCTCTGATGGATTGCAAGGGCTGTAAGGCTCGTCACAGAGCAGACAAGCTTATTGAGGATTACGCCTTCCAGAACGGACTTGATGACAACCCTGCCAGCTGGAGCTTTGAGCAGATGGCTGACTACATCAAGGAGAAGGGCATTGTATGTCCTATCTGCGGTGGCAAGGATTTTGCCGACATCAAGAAGTTCAACCTGATGTTCAAGACCTTCATCGGTGTAACCGAGGAGTCCAGCTCTACCGTATATCTCCGTCCCGAGACCGCCCAGGGTATTTTTGTAAACTTCCCCGCGGTACAGCGCTCTGCCCGTAAGAAGCTGCCCTTCGGTATCTGCCAGATCGGTAAGTCCTTCCGTAACGAGATCACCCCCGGCAACTTTGTATTCCGTACCCGTGAGTTTGAGCAGATGGAGCTTGAGTTCTTCTGCAAGCCCGGCACCGACCTTGAGTGGTTTGCATATTGGAAGAACTTCTGCCACCAGTGGCTGCTTAACCTGGGTATGAAGGACGAGAATCTTCGTCTGCGTGACCACGATCCCGAGGAGCTTTGCTTCTACTCCAAGGCGACCACCGACTTTGAGTTCCTCTTCCCCTTCGGTTGGGGCGAACTTTGGGGCATCGCGGACAGAACCGACTATGACCTTACCCAGCACGGCAACCACTCCGGCAAGGATCTGACCTTCTTTGACCAGGAGACAAACGAGCATTATGTGCCCTATGTTGTTGAGCCCTCCCTCGGCGCAGACAGAGTTGCGCTGGCGTTCCTTGTTGACGCCTATGACGAGGAGGAGATCGCTGCGGGCGATGTTCGTACCGTGCTTCACCTTCATCCCGCTCTTGCACCCGTTAAGTGCGCGGTGCTTCCTCTCTCCAAGAAGCTGTCTGAGAAGGCGCTTGACCTCTTTGACGAGCTGGCTCGCGAGTTCAACTGCGAGTTTGATGAGACAGGCTCTATCGGTAAGAGATATCGCCGCCAGGATGAGATCGGTACTCCCTTCTGCATCACCTACGATTTTGACACCGAGAATGACGGCTGCGTAACCGTTCGTGACAGAGATTCTATGGAGCAGGTTCGTATTCCTCTCTCTGAGGTTAAGGCTTATATCGCTGAAAAAATCAGATTTTAATTAATAGACAGGGGAGGGGAATACCCTCCCTTGTGACTGCTTTTCTTCCTTATTATTATATACAAGGAGCATTTTATGGAAAAAATCAGCAAGATCGCTTCCTTCACCGTTGATCACGACCTGCTCACCGAGGGCATCTATGTGTCGCGCATTGACGGAGATGTGACCACCTATGACCTCCGTACCCGTATCCCCAACAGCGGCGACTATATGGATAATCTGACTATGCACTCGGTGGAGCATATGTTCGCCACCTACATCCGCGCGTCCTCTCTTGCAGATCGGGTGATATACTTTGGCCCTATGGGCTGTCAGACCGGCTTTTACCTTCTGGTGCGCTCTGCGGATAATGAGGAGACGCTCAGGGTGGTGAAGGATACATTGGCAAAGATCGTCTCCCACGACGGTGAGATGTTCGGCGCGGTGCGCCGCGAGTGCGGAAACTATAAGAACCTTGATCTTGCCGCGGCAAAGCGGGAGTGCGAGAGATATCTTGCTATCCTGGAGGGCAAGGACAACGACTTCCTCTATAAAGGAGAGAAAATATGAAGGTAGATATAGGAATTATCGGCGCTATGCAGCCCGAGGTAGAGGCTATCATTGCCGCCCTGCGCGACCCTGAGTGCGAGACGGTCAGCGGTATCAGCTTTTACTGCGGCAAAATAGGTGACAAGACCGTGGCGGTTGCCAGATGTGGCATTGGCAAGGTGTTTGCCGCCATCTGCGCCCAGACTATGATTATGAATTATTCTCCCGACCTGCTGGTGAACACAGGTGTGGGCGGTGCCATCGGCGGCGGACTCCGCTGCGGTGATGTGGTCGTGGCAGACCGACTTTGCCAGCACGATATGGACACCTCTGCCATCGGTGACCCCGTCGGACTCGTTTCGGGTATAAATATGATTTACTTTGATACCGACACTCGCGCGCGTGAGCTCCTGCTCCGCGAGGGTAGCGCCCTCGGCCTTTCGGTGAAGAGCGGCAGCATTGCCACAGGCGACAGGTTTATTGCCTCCGCGGAGGATAAGCGCCGCATAGCCGAGACCTTCTCGGCATCCGTCTGTGAGATGGAGGGCTGCGCTATCGCCCAGACCGCCTATGTGAACGGCACACCCTTTTCGGTTGTCCGCGCCATCTCTGACTCGGCTGACGGCGAGGCAACTATGGATTATCCCACCTTCCTGCAGCTTGCCGCTGCCAATTCCACAAGGCTCACCCTCGCCCTCGTGGAGAGGTGGTAAAAAAGTGCAAAATGCATAATGCAGAATAAGACTACTCCCTCAGCCTCGCGTTTGCTCGGCAGCTCCCTCGGGAGGGAGCCCATATGCATAATGCAGATTTTGCCTCTGTATAAGACGAGGCAAACAAAAAAAGAGCCCGGAAAACAGGCTCTTTTTTTGCGCAAAAACAGATAAAACCCACGCCAAAACTATAACAAAACAAATATTTATCATCAAAAATATATAGAAAAAGCGGACTTTTCGTCCGCTTTTTCTATTATAACAGAGTAATTATATCCACGCAGCACTGCGGCGGATAAGAGATCCCCAAGAGGTATCCCCTTATTTGAAGACCGCTTCTAATACGCTATTTAAGAACTCTTCGTCAAACCAGGTCATGTAGTCGGGGAAGAAAGCGGCAAGTACTTTTTGAAAGACAAAAAGGCTGACACCGATGACTCCAAACCTGACAATCTCCTCTGTGGATGAGGATGTCAAAAATCCCCAGCCAATACCTACCAGACAAATCCCGTTTACAAGAACAAAGGGATAATTCTCCAGTTTGAAGGCGTGGTCATTTCCTGTGAAAAACATAAATAAATAGATAAACGCGCCAATCAGTAAGGTTATTCCAACAGCAATTTTTATAAAGTTTTTCATTTCAATCTCCTAATCATCTGTAAAAGTCCTTTTTTGTGGTAAAACACTATTTATGTGCCTTAAACTTTCTTGATAGCGCCCAACAAGATACTATTATCAATAGTAAAATTACAAGACCCATTATAATATTTGCAACCGATTGCACACTGAGGTCTAATACATCGTAGAGAAAAACGCCTATCCCAATAAATATAGGATAGAAAATATCCTCAGGGAATGCCGCAATGTATAGTCCGCCTAAAGTCAGGAAAAGTCCGGTAGTAGTTTCCTCCATAAGGAGATAATATCCACCGATTAGTGCGGCAATAATACCCAACACAGACGATATTCTTAGGAAAACCTTCATAAAACATCCTTTTTTATAGTTTTTCTCGTATTCTGTCCTATCATAAGACAAAATCTTGGTGAAATTAGTATATCATATAATTTGTCCTATGTCAAGACATTTTTGAGACGAATATACTGATAAATAAGGAAAAACTTTTTCAAAAGGTCGGTTGAGCCTAAAATCGCAGGGGAACATATCCTTACTCGGCGGCAAATTAGCACTTGCTCGTGGTAGTCAGGTTTGTTTTGCCCCAAAATCGGAGGGGAACATATCCTTACTCGGTGTAAATTAGCACTTGCTTGTGGGAGTTCGGTCTGTTTTGCCCCAAAATCGGAGGGGAACATATCCTTGCTCGGTGTAAATTAGCACTTGCTTGTGGTAGTTCGGTCCGTTTTGCCCCAAAATCGGAGGGGAACATATCCTTACTCGGCGGCAAAACGGTATTTTACTTGTAGAAGTTGGCTCGGTTAGGGTATTTTCAGCAAGTTTTGCAAAGAAACAAGGAAAACCGATCTGAGGAAAGGATTGGAGAATTGTATGGCACGCATAATTGACAGTGAAAACACGAATATTGTAGGCAAAAACATCAGAATCCTGCGCAGAAAGAGAAAAATGACCCAGCAGGCGCTCTCAAACAGACTTGAGCTGCTTGGTGTCTATGTGTGTCGCGGCTCGGTTTCACGAATTGAGTACGGTGTACGCACGGTCACCGATATTGAGCTGCTCGCCATCGCCCGAGTTCTTGAGGTATCGGTGAACGATCTTTTCGCGGGGAATGAAAAGTATTTTGACTAAGCTCCAAAGAGCGAAATAAATAACCTTACAAAAGGGATGCGAGAGCATCCTTTTTGTGTTTATATAGGTAAAAATACATAGGCTTTATTAGTAGGAAAAGCAGGCAAAAATCTCTCTGTAAAATGGCTTTGAATATGCCAAAAAATCCGGGGTAAAAAAAGAGGTGTTTTAGGACCAAAAAGACAGCAATTTTTATTCAAAAAAAGAGCCCCAAAAGGCTCTCTTAAAAGGGCAGTTTTTGGCTTAAAAGCGTGCTCTGCTTTTGGGGTATAAAAAGCTCCGTTTTTTTGCTATTAAACGCCCGGAAAAAGATCTCAAAAACAGCCCTCTGAATTAATCAAAAAAGAAGGAAAAGAGGAGCTTCAAAAAAAGACAAATCAGAATGAAGAAGCCTATTAAGCGCGCCAAAAAAAACAGGCAATAAAAGAGGTTTTTTGGGTCAAAAAAATGCTAAGCTCAGGTTCTGAAATTGCATCTGAATGACGAAAAATCAAGGGGGAAAGGTGGAAAATCCACCCGCAAAAGAGGAGCGGTGGGCGACCTTGATTTAGCCACGGAGTTCAGGGGGGACAGAAAAAAGGTATATTGGAAGAAAAAACGGTCAAATGCCCAGCCCACATGCGTTTGGAAAAGTCCAAAAAAACACCAAAAAAGTTTATTTTGGGCTTTGATTTTTCGTTATTTTGAAGATTTAATTTGAAAATAAGCGAAAAAATCTTGATTTTTTCTTAATTTTGGCTGATTTTTTCAAAAAATCAGCGATTTTTTTTGATTTTTTCTTTATTTGTTGAAAAACCTCGATTTTTCACTAATGTAAACTTTAGTTTATGCGAAAATGGGCAAAAGCTACCGATTTTTGCCCAAAACCAAGGCTGTTTTTGCTGTTTTTCAGCCTTTTTTTGCCTTTTTTTAGGGGCCTTTTGCTGCGATTTTTCGCGTTTTTACACCTCTGTTTCACTTGCGTTTTTGTTCGCCCTCTCCCCTCGTACTTTCTTCTTTAGAATTGTGTTTTTTTGACCGAACGGTCGGGTTAGCAAATCACTCTATTATCACCGTTTTCTTCGTTGCTTTTTGGCGTGGATTTTCTCCTTTTTTTCTTGCTGCTTTCGGCGTAGATCCCCCTTTTTTTCTTGCTGTTTTAGCGTGGTTTTTTTGCTTCTTTATTCTGCTTTTTTTGCTCTTTTTTTATGCTTTTTCTTCTGTCTTTTTGACTTGTTTTTTTGGCTTTTTTTCTTATCTCTTTCAGCTTTTTACAGGCGTTTTTTTCGGCGTTTTTCGGTGCGTATTTTTTGGCTTTTTTGAGATGATTTTCTATG
>JAZSIK010000064.1:0-40950 GCA_045533775.1 Eubacteriales bacterium | reverse complement strand
GGGCTCGAACCCACGACCTCTAGCGTGACAGGCTAGCGCTCTAACCAACTGAGCTACCAAGCCGAGCAGTTAAAAGTGAAGCTTGGAGCATTACGCTCCAAGCCTTGGTGGAAAGTACAGGGCTCGAACCTGTGACCCTCTGCTTGTAAGGCAGATGCTCTCCCAACTGAGCTAACCTTCCGTCAAATGCTATAACATTATAGCAGACATTTTTTAGTTTGTCAAGGGGTATTTTTTTATTTTTTTATTTTTTATGAAAAAGGGGAGGCTGTAAACTACAACCACCCCATATTTTTTCACAGTCCTTTCAGCGTTTCCATCACGTAATCGCCGAACTGGCGACAGGTTGCGCCTGTGTCACGTCCGGTTATGATAAGCTTTTTTTCCTCAAAGGTGCAGATGTCAAGGGCGCGCTCAAGGCGGTCGGCACGATCCTGATAGCCGATGTGAGAGAGGAGCATCACGCAGGCGCGGAGCATAGAGCAGGGGTCGGCATAAATATCTCTGCCCTCCTTCACCATTCTGGGCGCCGAGCCGTGAATCGCCTCAAACATAGCGTATTTCTTGCCGATGTTGGCGCATCCTGCGGTACCGACACCGCCCTGGAACTCGGCTGCCTCATCGGAGATGATGTCACCGTAGAGATTGGGCAAGAGAAGGATCTGGAAGTCGGCGCGGCGTTTTTTGTCCACCAGCTTTGCCGTCATAATATCGGCATACCACTCGTCGGTAGTGATCTCGGGATAGAGGGCGGCCACCTTGTGACAATCCTCAAGGAAGTTGCCATCGGTGGTCTTAATAATATTTGCCTTTGTAACCAGCGAAACGCGGGTGCGTCCGTTCTTTCTCGCGTAATCGTAGGCGATGCGGGCGATCCTGTCAGATCCCTGTCTTGTGGTTATGGTAAAGTCAACCGCCAGGTCATCGGTCACATTAAAGCCGCTGGAGCCAACCGCATATCCGCCTTCGGTATTCTCACGGAAGATGCACCAATTAATGCCCTCCTCCGGCACCTTGACAGGTCGGATATTGGCAAAAAGGTCAAGAGCCTTTCTCATCGCCACGTTTGCGGACTCAATATTTGGCATACCATCACCCTTCTGAGGTGTGGTGGTGGGTCCCTTAAGAATAACATCGCAGGCCTTCAGCTCTGCCATAACATCATCGGGTATAGCCTTGCCCTTTGCAATGCGGTTCTCAATGGTGAGCCCGTCAATATTTCTGAACTCCACCTTGCCAGACTGGGCAAGATCCGAGAGCATAAAGCCGAGCACCCTCGCTGCCTCCTTGGTGATGATCGGGCCGATACCGTCACCGCCGCACACACCTATTTTTATGGTGTCAAGAGCGGCATAATCGGTAAAGTCGCCCTGGCTCTTCATATCCTCAACGCGAGAGAGCTGACTCTCAAGTATTTTTCTGAATCTTTGGCACGCCTCGTCAAGATTTTTATTATAATCAATCATTTTTGTAAACCTCACTTTGCATTTTTAACAAAATTGAGCATTCCGCCGGCGAGAAGTATATTTCTCTGCCTTTCGGTCAATGCAAGGGAAAGGGGTATTTTTTCATCAAGCCCCTCTACCGAAAGATAGGCAACATCGCTCTCTCTGATAGCCGAGCTGAAGCCGTCAATTCTAAGCGACGCCCCCTCGGGAATACGATCGTAATCGGCCTCGTTTACCAGAGTCATCGGTAGGATGCCGAAGTTTATCAGATTTGCCACGTGAATACGGGCAAAGCTTTTAGCTATTACCGCCTTTATCCCCAGATACAGAGGCACGAGAGCGGCGTGCTCGCGGGAGGAGCCCTGACCGTAGTTATGTCCGCCGAGAATTATACCTCCACCAAGAGCCCTCGCTCGCTCGGGAAAGTCCTTGTCACAGACGGTGAAGCAGAACTCCGAGAGCTTTGGCACATTGGAGCGATAGGGCAAAATCTTTGCGCCGGCAGGCATAATATGATCTGTTGTGATATTATCGCCCACCTTGAGAATCAGGCTGCAGGCGAGATTATCCTCTGGGGGTGTGCCCTTGGGAATAGGCTTTATATTCGGGCCTCGCTCCACGGTCAGCTCTGTCGCTTCATCGGGAGATGCGGGCAGCTCAATGAGATTATCGTTTACGGTAAAGCTCTCGGGGATGCTGATCTTCGGTGCCGCGCCGAGAGTAGTAGGATCGGTAAATACACCTGAAATAGCAGATGCCGCCGCAACCTCGGGAGATACAAGATAAACGCTCGCATCACGGGTGCCCGAGCGGGCGAGGAAGTTGCGGTTAAAGGTACGGAGGCTGATACCCGCCGACTTAGGCGAGAAACCCATACCAATACAGGGACCGCAGGCACACTCAAGTATTCTGGCACCTGCTGCAATAAGATCTGCCAGCGCGCCACACTGGGCAAGCATAGTATACACCTGCTTTGAGCCGGGGGAGATGGAGAGCGAAACATCGGGGTGAACGGTCTTGCCCTTCAGCATTGCCGCCACGGTCAGCATATCCGACAGCGAGGAGTTGGTACAGGAGCCGATGCAGACCTGGTCTATCTTCATACCCGCAAGCGAGCTTACGGTCTTAACATTATCCGGGCTGTGAGGACAGGCGGCAAGAGGACTGAGAGAGGAAAGGTCAATAGTGTATTCCTCGGCGTATGTAGCATCCTCATCTGCCGAAAGCTCGGTGTAGTCACTCTCTCTGCCCTGCGCCTTGAGAAAGGCGAGGGTCTGCCCGTCGGAGGGGAATATGGAGCTGGTCGCGCCAAGCTCGGCACCCATATTGGTTATAGTCGCGCGCTGAGGCACGCTGAGGGTCCTGACACCCTCGCCTGCGTATTCAATAACTGCGCCGACGCCACCCTTGACACCGAGGAGACGAAGAACCTCAAGAATAACGTCCTTTGCCGACACATAGTCCGGGAGTCTGCCCGTCAGATTCATCCTGATGACCCTGGGCATAGTTATATAATAAGCGCCGCCGCCCATAGCAACAGCCACGTCAAGACCGCCCGCACCCATACCGAGCATACCTATGCCACCGGCGGTAGGTGTATGACTGTCAGAGCCGATAAGTGTCTTGCCGGGAATACCGAAGCGCTCTAAGTGTACCTGATGGCAGATGCCGTTGCCAGGTCTTGAGAAACGGATGCCGTATTTTTTTGCCACCGTCTGTATATAGCGGTGATCATCTGCGTTTTCAAAGCCCGACTGCAGAGTATTGTGGTCTATGTAAGCCACCGAAAGCTCGGTTTTTACTCTGTCAAGCTCCATCGCCTCCAGCTGCAGATATGCCATTGTACCCGTAGCGTCCTGGGTGAGAGTCTGATCAATGCGCAGAGCTATCTCGCTCCCCGCCGACATCTCGCCCGACAAAAGATGATTTTTTATTATTTTTTCAACTATTGTGTATCCCATAATTTCCTCTTATAGATCGCTGACCGCGAGTAGATTTTTCAGCGCCGCCTCAACGTGCAGAGAGGTCAGTCTGTCTGCCTCAGCAGAGTCCCCCCGCTCAATAGCAGCGAGTATGAGCTTATGCTCCTCGGCAGATTTCTCAAGCCTCTCCTCAACTGCCAGAGAGCGCTTTCTGTAAAAATGAATATTCCTGTGCAGCTCGGACAGAGTTTTGTTCAAAAGTCGGTTGCCCGAGGCGCGATATATGATGCTATGGAACTCAGAGTCCAGCTCCTTAAGTCGCTCGGCATCCCGCCTTGCAATATAGAAGTCCGACAGCTCTACAAGCTCGCGCAATCTCGCCAGGTCGCTACCTGATATTCTGGCAGTTGCCTCAGCCGATGCAAGCCCCTCAAGGCGAATACGCATCTTGTAGATGTCAACAAGCTCCTCTCTGCCGATACCAACAACCACCGCGGTGCGATTTGGCGTAATATCTATCAACCCCTCCTCGTACAGACGGTGGAGAGCGCCTCGCAGAGGTGTACGGCTGACGCCCAGCCTCTTAGACAGAGCAGTCTCAGCCAGAGTGTCGCCCCTCTTAAGCTTGCCGGATAAAATCTCATCCTCCAAGGTCAAAAATACATTTTCCTCAAGAGATTTAGCATTTTTGTCAACTATCATTTACATTTCTCCTTACTTTTTAGCAAGTCGGTCAATTATCTCAAACAATTCATCATTACCCATAAGGGTAGTTCTGCCGTCATCATAGAGTTTATCTATCTCATCCTTGACGGCTATTACCAGAGGAGATCGCTTTGTCATCTCTGCCTCACCGCGAAGTCCCAGATGCTTGTTTATCCAATAGGCGATGCCCGCCGTACCCGAGGTGTTGGATATTGCCACCTCAGCCGAGCGGTTAAGTATCTTGTCTGTATTAAAGATGTTGTATATTTCGGTGTCCTTCATAATTCCGTCGGCATGAATGCCCGCACGGGTCAGATTGAACGCCGAGCCCACGAAGGGTGTCATAGGCGGGATCTTATATCCCAGCTCGCGCTCAAAGTACTCTGCTATCTCGGTTATGACGGTGGTATCCATACCGTCGGTGGTGCCGCGGATGGCGGCATATTCCATAACCATAGCCTCAAGCGGAATGTTGCCCGTGCGCTCGCCAATGCCGAGCAGCGAGCAGTTTACACCAGAGGCGCCGTAGAGCCAGGCGTTTACCGCATTGGTGACACCATGATAAAAATCATTGTGTCCGTGCCACTCCAGCATATCCGAGGAAACGTCTGCATAGTGGTGAAGACCGTAAACTATACCCGGCACACTGCGGGGCAGAGCCACACCCGGATAAGAAACACCGTAGCCCAGGGTGTCACACATTCTGATCTTCACCGGGATACCCGCCTCAGCCGACAGTTCGTGGAGAGCATTTACAAAAGGAACGACAAAGCCGTAGAAGTCGGCGCGGGTAATATCCTCCAGGTGACATCTGGGACGGATGCCCGCATCAAACGCACTCTTTACAACACCGAGATAATGGTCAAGCGCCTCTCTGCGGGAGAGACCCAGCTTCTTAAAGATATGATAATCCGAGCAGGACACGAGTATACCCGTCTCCTCTATGCCAAGATCGTGTACCAGCATAAAGTCCTCTTTTTTTGCTCTGATCCAGGTGGTCACCTGAGGGAACTCATAGCCAAGATCCATACAGCGCAACAGCGCCTCTCTGTCCTTCTTGGTATATACAAAGAACTCCGACTGACGGATAATGCCCTTGGGTCCGCCGAGGCGGTGGAGCATCTTGTACAGATCTACGATCTGATCGGCTGTATAGGGTGCGCGGGACTGCTGTCCGTCGCGGAATGTGGTGTCGGTTATCCATATCTCCTCCGGCATACAGAGGGGTACGCGACGGTGGTTGAAGGCAACCTTCGGTATCTCGTCATAGGGGTATATCTCACGATAGAGATTGGGCTCGTCAACATCCTGAAGCGAGTATTTGTACTGCGATTGCTCAAGGAGATTTGAGTGTCGGTTTTTGTTTAACATAGTTTTCCCTCTCTTCCCTAACAGAACAGCGGACCTCTGTCCGCCGCCCTATTGTGCATTGGGTGATTTTGTATACTTGTATACAATTTACTTTTGTGTCTATTATACTATATGAATCTCTGCTTGTCAAGTGTTATTTTTTTATTTTTGCGATAGCTTTTTGTGCGCCTTTAGTAAATGATTTTTTCAGGGCATTTTTTTCTTTTGGATTTCCTTATAGTAAAAGACCGAGCAATTTGCTCGGTCTTTTACTATTGTTTTATTGACTTTATCTTATCTCATCCCAAAAGGTGCGTGTTTCGGCAGAAACGCCTAAAATAAACATGCTGCAGCCATCGTTTAATGAATAGTAAACATGACAGGCATTCTCAATTATCGGATATGTTTCAAAAAGAGCAGCCATGGTGGTATAGCAAAGCCCTTTTGCGTGCTTACCGCTAATCATATACACATTATATACCGCACTATAATCCTCGGAAGCGATGCAATAGACTGCCGATTGAATCGGGTCTCCATTAATAGTATCATTAATCGCATACTCGTGTAATATGGTGTATCCCTTATCCTTGATGCACTGCATCATTTCCTCTATTGATTTATCCGTATCTCTGCGAACAAATCGCCATGAGCCATTATTCTTTTGAAGCTTTATCTGATCCTCAGGTATACCGATCTCTCTTGCAAGGGCAATAATACCTTGGTTTTCCTTATCCGATCCTCCAAATACAATTGTGTTATTTATACGAATCGCGAGAGCATAAGGATTATATGCTTTCTCAAAAGCATTGATTTCTATGTATTCTTTATGAGCCGTTTTAGCAGCATCCACATCCTCAAATATAGCAAGGAAAAAAGGGGCATCGGAATTTGCTACTACATAAATCCCTTTGGTTTTTTCCTCATCAAATGGATACCATTCCGTAAGAGGTGCTATCCTGCCGCCATTTTCCTCTATTGAAGCAATATATCCCTCGGGATCAAAAACGATGCCATCGTATTCGGCAAAGCAGGACCACGTTTCAAAAGCTGATCCTTCGTTGCATCCAAAAAGAGAAATGAAGATAACAAACATAAGTAATAAACAAATGATCTTTTTCATAACAAGTCTCCTTTATTTTACTTCTACTTTTATTATACATTATTTTTGTTACTTGTCAACAGGAAAAAAGACCGAGCAATTTGCTCGGTACAGAACAGCTCTGGTGTTATCAACGCCATTCGCTATCGTTTTGCCGTTTCACTACCTACCCCTATATGCTTAGCCGAAGAAGGATTAAAGAGGCGAGAGAAGCCAAAATCATATAAGAGACCCACAGTTTTAGAGTAGGAAAAATTGAGATAAAAAAGCCGCTCGCGACCCGATGCTGTAGAAAACTACTGCGAGTGGGAGCGAACGACTTTTAGCCGATTTTACGTTTCAAATGCGCGCTTTTGAGATAGGAAAAAACGAGGAAAAATCGCCGCTTGCGGGGCGACAGGCGTAGTTACCTACGTCAAGCCTTGCAAACGACGATTTTAACCGTTTTTTTACATTTCAAAAGTTAGTCAATGGTCATATCCATCTTTCTCCTAAGTATCTTACGGAGAGTATTCTTAGGGAACTCATCCTTACGAACCTTGAGGAGGCCGACTTTCTTATAGGGAACGGTGTTCTTGTTGTGGTTATAGTCGTTGATAAACTTCTGGAAGTATGCGTGCTCATCTTCTGCGGTGACTATACCCTTCTGCTCAAGGATGGCTCTATCGGGATAGATCTCGGCAACGATGGTATTGAAGGCGATGCCGCGACGGCTCTTACCCTCATATACTACGATGTCAACGAGGCCGGGGATCGCGCTGAGAGCGTCCTCAATCTCCTCGGGATAAACATTCTTACCGTTGGAGAGGATTATGATGTTCTTGAATCTACCTGTGATATAGAGGATGCGGTCACCCTCCTTGGTAACAACCATCTTACCTGCGTCACCTGTACGGAAGTAGCCGTCCTCGGTGAATGCCTCGGCATTTGCCTCATCATTCTTATAATAGCCGATCATAACATTGGAGCCCTTAACCTGAATCTCGCCCTCGCCGTTTTCATCCATATCTGCGATACGGCAATCAACGATAGGAAGAACGGGACCAACGCTCTTGGGAATGATATAATTATTATGGTTTACGGCAAGAATGGGAGCGCACTCGGTGATTCCGTAGCCGTTAAGAACCTTAACGCCAAGTCCCTCAAAGAGATCTGCCATCTCCTGATTGAGAGGAGCGCCGCCGGAGATTATCATATTGAGCTCACCGCCGAAGTTGGAGAGGATCATCTTCTTGAACAGCTTATCAAAGGGCTTAAGACCGATCTTGTGACAGTTCTTGTTAAGCTTGATAAGGAGCTTAACCAGGCCACCGACAAACTTGCCCTTGTCATCAATACCCTTAAGTATTCTTCTGTAAAAGGTCTCAACGTAGAGAGGAACGGCTACAAGGTGACCGGGCTTATGCTCCTTCAGCTCCTTGAGTATATACTTAACACCCGAGGAGATGTATACATCACAGCCGATGGAGTTCTGTCCGTAGATGGAAACAGATGAGCCGTAGGTGTGGTGAGGAGGAAGCACGTTCATACACTTAACCGAGAAGTCTATGAAGGGAATAACATCGGCAAGGTCGGACATAAAGTTGCGCTGGGAGAGCATAACGCCCTTACCCTGACCGGTAGTACCCGAGGTGAACACAAGCTCTGCAAGTGCGTCGGGATCAATGGGTGCATCGTAGTAAAGCGAGGGATTCTCCGCAAACTTCTCCTTACCTGCCTCACGCCAAGCGAGGAGGCTGTTGTCATCAGATCCGTCAAGGAAGATGGGCTCGGGCATACCGAGCTCGGTGGTGATGAACTCACCCTTCTCTCTGATGTCAAGATCGCACATAAGGAGATCGCACTCACCGGATTTTACGGTCTCAAGCAGATCCTCCTTTGCCCAGTCTCTGTCAAGGGGAACCCACACAGAGCCAACCGCCATAGTGGCGTAATAGGTCTGGATAAGGTTATAGGTGTGCTTACCGATAACACAGATCTTCTTACCCTGATAGCCTCTCGCTACGATCTCGGTAGCAAGAGAACGAACGTGGTCGCGCATCTGGTCATAGGTAACACATACTGCCTCTTTATCGTGGGGCTTAAGACGGTAGCGATATGCAACCTTGCCCTCGTAAAGACTACCAAAGGCCTCAATCGCCTCTCGCATATCGCGATATTCAACCTTTGCTCTAAGTGCTTTTGCTTTCATATTAAAAATACCTTTCACAAATTAATTTCACAGATCAAAGCAAACGGTGTCAGCATAGCAGCCCGCCAGGATCGGGGGATGTCGGGAAATGCTACATCAGTCCTGTAAGAGACCGTGAAAGAGTTTATCTGGATAAGTCCAAACATAGTAATAATAACATAATTATACTATTTTGTCAAGGAATGGAGGTTTTGTTATACATATGTACGGCATTTTGTCACTTATTTCGCTTGTTTTTGAAGTAGGACGAGAGGATTTCGGCACATTTTTCGCCGAGAACGCCGCCTACGACCTCGGGTCTGTGGTTCAGTCCCGCCGCGTTAACATCAAGAGCAGAGCCAAAGGCACCGAAGCGATGATCCTTTGCACCATAGACCACTCTTTCTATCCTTGAATTAATAATCGCGCCCGCGCACATAACACAGGGCTCCATAGTAACATAGAGGGTCACGCCCGGCAGACGCCAGCCGCCGAGGACAGAGCAGGCCTCCTCAATAGCAAGTATCTCGGCGTGATGCGTAGCGCATTTTGACATCTCGCGGGTGTTGGATGCCGAGGCGATTATCTCGCCGTTCCTGACGATCAGGGCGCCCACAGGCACCTCATCACGCTCAGCGGCAGAGAGGGCAAGCTTTATTGCCTCCTCCATATATTTTTCGTCATCTGTAAGATTAATATTATCCATTTTGCCTCCTTAAAGCAGGTTTAATACCGCAATAGCCAGCGTAAATAGTGCAAAGAACACCATTTGAGGAGTGAGACGCATACCCTCGCCTTTGTCAAAAATCATCATAAGAGGTATCTCGTATTCTTCCCTATTTTTGACTATCAGAGCAATTGACGCTATGGTGACCATAAAGAGCCAGAGTAATACTATAATGAAGGTTCCCTCATAGGAAATAAACATAAGGCTGACCGACAGAGCATTATTCAAAAAGTGAATAATTAGCGAGGGAATCACGCTGTCGGTTGCAAGGTCTAACGACATGAATATAAAGCCGGCAAGGAGTGCGTAGGGAATGGTGAACAGATCCTGATGCACCAGCGCAAAAAATACCGCCGACACGATTATCGCATAACGGGGAGAGTGAGGCGCAAGAAGACGCATAGGTACATATCTGAACAGTGCTTCCTCTAAAATCGCGGGAAGCAAGGCGTGGGTGATAATAGCGAGAAGGTAAGAATCGCCAATCTCCACCGAATTCGTCCTGCCCGTAAGGGCGAAAATCACCACCGAGGTGACATATGACACAAGCATTATTGACGAAATGGTAGGAAAAACAATAGGAGCGACAAGCTTTATGTCGTCTATATCAATTCTAAAATGCTCTTTCCACTTCAACTCATCGCCTCGTGTTGTCCAAAGGCATATAGCGACAGGTAGAATAAAGGCAAGATAATAAGCCGCCTCGGAAAGAGGACCGTCAAGCAATGCCGAAAGGTGGAGCAAAACCAAAAACAGCATGTAAGCACCGGTTAGAATATTCAGTTTCTTTGTCATTTCATTCCCCTTTCTCTATTTTTTGTAATGTTTAGTTGTCATTTAGTCGGTTACAACCGAGAAGCGAAGCTTGCCGCGGGTAATATTTGCCTCCTCAACTCGCACGCGGACCGTCTCTGCTATGCGATATATCTTGCGGGAGGAGCGGAGAGTGAGATTTCTCTCATCAAAGGTGAAAACACCATCAAGCTCGCTGATCGGTACAAGTCCCTCACAGGTATTTTCCAGCGTGCAGAACATACCGAAGGAGGTGATTGAGGTTATCTTGGCGGTGAATATCTCACCGATATGCGACTGCATATACAGAACCTTATAGAGATCCTCAATGCGACGCTCGGCATTAAGTGCGCGCAGCTCACCCTCTGTGGCAGCGGCAGCGGCTCTGCGGGCATAGGAGCTATACAGCTCTGCCCTCTTGCCCTCAAAAATTACCCTTTTAATAATTCTGTGAGTTGCCAGGTCTGAGAGTCGTCTTATGGGCGAGGTAAAGTGGCAGTAGCTCTCTATTGAGAGGCCAAAGTGCCCTACCCTCTCCTCAGAGTATTTTGCCTTGGACATAGCCCTCAGCATCGTATAGGAAACCGGCTCAATAAGGCCCTTTGCCTCGGCAATCTCAAGCAGACGCACCATATCCTTCGGTGTGGGAGATGCCTTGCGGTATTTTTTCACATCAAAGCCCAGGCTTTCCAAATAGCCGAGAAAATCGGCATAGCTATCGGGAGCGGGAGGCTCGTGAATACGGTAAACACAGGGTATGGCACGCTCGGTCAGGTGGATCGCCACCGCCTCATTTGCCGCCAGCATAAACTGCTCTATCATTCTCTCCGCCACGCCTCTCGTTCGGCGCTCAACCGACAGGGGCATACCCTCCTTGTCAAGCAGAATGACCGTATCCTCACCGTCAAAGTCTATTGCTCCACGCTCCTCGCTTTTTGCAAGGAGTATTTCATAAAGCTCACGCATCTTATTGAGGGTGGGAGCAATCGCAGAATATTTTTTCTTTATCTCGGAGGACGCCTCACCCGAGAAGAGCGAGTTGACCTCGGAATATACACCTCTCACGCGACTGCGGATAACGGTGGGCGAAAGACGAACGCCAAGTATCCTTCCCTCGGGATCAAGGGTAATAAAGGCGCTGAGGGCATATTTATCCTCTCCCGCGTTCAGCGAGCAGGCTCCGTTTGACAGGGCGGGCGGAAGCATAGGCACGACCTTATCTGTAAAGTACACGCTGGTGCCTCGCGCCATAACGCATCTGTCAAGAGGAGTGCGTTCTCTGACATAATGGGAGACGTCGGCAATATGCACACCGAGTCTGAAGCCACCGCCGGGAAGTCTGCGCAGAGAGATGGCATCGTCAAGATCCTTTGCTCCCTCACCGTCAATGGTGAATATCACGTCTCCCCTCAGATCCTCTCTGCCCTCGCAGGACACCTGCTCGGATGCCACCGACTCGGCCTGTGAAAGCTCCTCGGGAGTAAAATCGGTTGTAATGCTGCACTCGGCAAGGATCGCCTCATAGCTCGCCTCCCTTGTGCCGTCTCTACCAAAGCTGCGGATAATGTCACACTCGGGATTGTCACTGCCGTCTCTGCGGAGCAAAGCCTCTACCCTGTCGCCAAGACGAGCGCCGCCCAGATCGGATACATAGGGAGCAAAGGACAGGCGCGGATCGTCCGGCTGAACACAGAAAACGCGGTAATACCGTCTGCCGTGGCGACGGAGCTCCTCAGAGAGCGTACCGATTATGGTTTTTCTGCCCATTTCAAGGATGCGCACCACTTTGCCCTCGGTCTTTTCCTCACCGGCGGGATCTCTGTATCTGCGGTAGGTCACATCAACATAGTCGCCGTCAATAGCTCCCCGAGAGTTACCCGAGGGGATGAATATATCCTTCTCCTCCCCCTCTACGGAGAGAAAGCCGTAGCCGTACTTTGTACCCACGTAGATGCCTCTGGCAGAGAGCTTACCGCCGTAACGGTCAAGACCGGAATAGCCGCTGTCTACGCTGTCGCGTATCTTGAGGGCGGATGCCTGTACATTAACCGCCTCTACCGCGGCGAGCAGCTCGCGACGGGCCGCCTCCTTTGATCTGCGCTTATGTGTATTTCGTTTTGTAAACTTAGTAAAATCTCTTTTCTTTTTCATCATATAATCCTTTGATCTTCAAAGGTTGCTTGGCTTGTAAAATCAACAGGTTCGGTGTCCTCCCCCCCTCTGCGTCGGTAAAACAAAGGGCGCTGTTTCTTACAGCGCCCTTAGTGTTTTACTTAATTGCGTTGGGGTAATCAATAAGATCCTTCCAAGCGTCAACAGAATAAGACTTTGCATAGTCAGGCTGAATAATGAATACAACCAGAACTGCAACAGCAAAGATTATTGCTGCAACAAGAGTCCATCTATAAAGAGCTCTATCTGCGCCAGCGGACTTATCCTTACCGTAGAAGGTCTCGGAACCACCAGCGATAGTGCCGGAAAGTCCGTCCTCATTACTTTTCTGAAGAATAACTGCAACAACGATAAATGCAGCAGATACGAGAAGCAGTACAAGAAGTACGATTTCAAGGATTTCCATATTTATGCTTCCTTTCATAATGTTTTCGCCGTAGCGAGTATGGTTAACAAAGGTATTTTACCATAAAGCTTTTGAAAATGCAATAGTTTTTTATATATTTTTTATTTTTTCTTATTTTCCCTATATTTAATGCTCATTTTTCACCCCTTTTGTCGGCTGATTATCATACGGCTTTGCGATTATGAGAAGAAAAAGCGGCAGAGACGATTTGGATTGGATAAGAAAAAGGCTACTTGGTACATTTTCGGAAAAAGTGAAAAACATTTTTCATTATAAAAGTATGGCATTTTAGCATAAATCTGATATAAAAACGAGCTATTTTCTAATTATAGTTTACATTTTACCTCTCTTTTTCAAAATCCCGCTTCCTTTTGCGAACAAACAGATGGCTGAGCGCGCGGGCATCAAAGGGTATCAGGGGGTATAAATAATGTTGCTTGCCGGTAGCTGTGCGGTTGGTCGCAACGAGAAGGATAAAGAGAAGCAGCCCTGCTACAAATCCCCATATGCCCAAAAGATAGGTCAGGGCGAGGATCATCATACGGGTAAACTTAAAGGCATATCCCAGCTCGTAGTTCTGCTGAGCGAAGTTTGCAATTGACACGAAGGCCATATATAAAATCACATCAGAGCATAGCCACCCTACCTCTACGGCAAAGTCTCCGAGTATGAGAGCTCCCACAACCGACAGCGAGTTTGAGAGCATATCGGGAGTGTTCATTGAGGCAATCTTGAGTCCGTCAATTGCAAGCTCCGCGAGAAAAAGCTGAAGGATTATCGGCAAGGCTCCCGAGTTTTCTGGCACAAGAAAGGCAAGTGTCTCGGGCAAGCGGTCGGCATACTCAATAGAGAGATACCAGAGCGGTGTTATTATCACCGACAGAATCAGTATGCCTATCCTCACAAGCCTGAGATAGCTGCCCGTCAAAGGCGGGAAGGCGTAGTCTCCCGTCTCCTCAAGAAAGTTAAAAAAGGAAGTGGGCAATATCATTGCCAACGGAGAGGTGTCACATAGGACTATGACCGACCCCTCCATTAGCTGAGCTGAGGCAGTATCCGGGCGCTCGGTTGTCCGTATTTTCGGGAAAGGGTTGAACCACCCCGACTTTATCAGCCCCTCCGCAAGACTCTGATAGCCGAGCGTCAGCGATTTTGGTCGCATAGAAGATATCTTTCGTCTGATCTCATCCACCAGCTCCCCATCTGCCACTCCATCCATATAGCAGACCACCACATCGGTACCCGACGCACCGCCCAGAGAAAAATGCTCCATAGTAAGCCGCACATCCCGTATTCTCCGCCGTATGAGAGCGGTGTTTACAACCAGTGTCTCCACAAATCCGTCACGCGAGCCCTGCATTACCCTGTCGCTCTCGGGCTCTGAGGTTGGCCTTGAGGGATATGTTCGCAAATCAAGCAGCAGTGCTGCCCCACCAAAGCTCTCGGTAAGCATAGCCGTCTGTCCCGACATCACCGCGTGTACGATAGCCTCAGCACTGTTGGTACATTCCACCTCCACATAGGGCATCACTCGCTCAAGCTCTGACGCGTCTCCCAGCGACTTAAGTGACAGAAGATACTGCATTATCCTCAGCATCTCGCCATCCTTCACAAAGCCGTCTATATAAAAGAAGCAGACATCCCGATCTGCAACCGTCATATGCCGCTCTATCATATCAAAGCTCTCCCGAGTGCGCAAAATACCGCTCAACATAGCGATATTTTTGCCGTAATCTACTCCCAGCAGCTCGCCCATCGCCAATTCCCCCTTGGTCCATTTTCCAGAATTATTGTCTTGTGTGTCAGAAATTATTCATATAAAATGTAGAAAGGTTCAGATAGGCATCAGAGCGGTTTGGTGGGCAAGATAGTTCGGAGCTAAAAAATAAAAAGGCACCGCAGATGCGATGCGCGGCGGTGCTGGGTTTGATGAGCGTACGGGAATTTGCTCCGTCTGACAAGCTTCCCACGGGTAGCGAAGCGGCAGAACGGTAGTGAATGGTGTTAATAACACCAGAGCCGTTCTGTGACCGAGCCGCAGCGAGAAGGACGGAGCAATGTTTCGCATACTGCGTAAGCAGTATCTTGCCTGGCGAGGAGATGGTACTTGCAATTAGTACAGAAAGTGTAATCAGTAGAGATTATATCCCGAGCGGCAAACAAGTACGGGAATTTGCTCCGCCCCGCAAGGCTTCCGACACGGAAGCGGCGGAGCAATGTTTCGAACCCAATTCGCACAAGTGATGATTTACAAAATTAGCAATTCATAGCTATGTGATGCTTAATTTGCGTGTGCGAGTGGGTTCGAGACATACGAGTCGCCAAACCCGAGAAAAGAAAAAGCACCACTCTTCGTGGTGCTTTCTCGGGTTTGGTGACCCGTACGGGAATCGAACCCATGTTACAGCCGTGAAAGGGCCGTGTCTTAACCTCTTGACCAACGGGCCGAGGTGTGGTAGCGGATGTCGGATTTGAACCAACGACCTGCCGGGTATGAACCGGACGCTCTAGCCAACTGAGCTAATCCGCCAAAGATGACATAAGTCAAACCTCGCTTTGCTATTATAACATAACGATTTATAAAAGTCAATAGTTTTTTTAAGTTTTTTTCGGGCTGCCCTTATGCGAGGCAAGACAGCCCGATTTTATTATTGCTTTTTCATACCGAGTATATACTCCGCTACCTTGTCTGGAAGCATATCAAGGGGCTCGTTTTCCAAAATTGCCTCTCTGGCAGCGGTGGAGCTGATGCCCTCAAGACCCTCGCGGCACTTCCATAGCTCGGTCTCATATCTGCCGTGCTGATAGTTCCACTGCGCCTGCTCACGCTCCCACTTAAGATCGTCCTCGGTGCGATAGCCCTTGATGATCTTAGATATCTCGTGGTCGGTCATATAATCAATTACAAGTCCGTTAGAATAGCTGACAAGCACGTTGTCAAGGTCGTCGGTGGCGAGCATAAGCATACGCACCCTCTCCTCAACCGAGAACATATACTGCTTCTTCGGATTGGTGAAAACGACCACATATACCTCGTCATACATTTCTGCGGCGCGACGGATAATATCAAGATGACCCTTGGTTACAGGGTCATAGCTACCGGGGAGAATTACGCTCATTACTCTGCCTCCCTACCATCATAGAAGAGGATGTTTACAAAGGTTTTTTTGCCGTAGTGGGTGGATTTTATCGCTCTGTATCCCGAGAGTCTGGGATCGTCAAGACTTATCTCCTCCTCGCCCGACTCAAGCACGACGATAGCGCCCGGAATGATCATCTGCTTCTCAGCCAGGTAATTTGCCGCGTCTGCGCAACACTCCATAGCATAGGGGGGATCAACGAAAACAAGATCAAACTGCTCTCTGCCCGATGCCTTTCTGATATAGTTACGCCAATCGCTGACGAGAAAATGACTGTCATCAAAGAAACCGCACAGACGGCAATTCTGCTTTACTATCTCCATAGCCTCTCTGGAGAGATCAATGAAAGTGGCGCGGGAAGCACCGCGGGAGAGCGCCTCAAGTCCCATCTGACCCGAGCCGGCAAAGAGATCAAGCACCCATCTGCCCTCCACATCAAACTGAATGGAGGAGAAAATAGCCTCCTTTATTCTCTCGGAGGTGGGTCTGGTAGCCTCGCCCTCAAGAGAGACCAGCTTCTTGCCCTTGGCAGTACCCGTAATTATTCTCATCATTTCTTTTTACCTCGTTTTTCCTTAAAATAGCTCACAATTTTCTCGGCATCGGCTCTGCCTATGCCCTTGATTTTTGCAAGCTCCTCCACCTCTGCGGTGCGTATCTGACCCAGCGGCATAGCCGAAAGCAGCGCCCTTGCCTTTGCGGGTCCGATGCCCTCTATCTTCTCAAGAGAGGAGTGTGTCATACTTTTTATTTTACCCTTTTGGGAGGATTTTACCGCAAATCTATGGGCTTCCTCTTGCAAATTGTAAACAAAAGCGTACATATCAAACTCTTTTGCTATTGAAATCTCATTTTTTCCATCAGTAAGCGCGCGGGTTTTGTGGAAATCATCCTTAACCATTCCGAACACAGGAATCTCCAGCGAGAGAGCGCTCAGGACAGACTTTGCCACACCCACATGAGCATCACCGCCGTCAACAAGAATCAGGTCGGGCATCTCACCGAGAGAACTGCTGCCGTCACCGATATGACCAAGACGTCTGGTAAGAGCCTCTCTCATAGAGCCGTAATCGTCGGCGCCGTCGGTAGTTTTTATGCTGAAAAGACGGTAGTTGCTCTTCTTCAGCCTTCCGTCAGACCACACTACCATAGATGCCACAATGTTCTCGTTGCCAATGTTGGAAATATCGTATGCCTCTATGCGCTTTGGTGGCTCGTGCAGACCGAGAAGGGTGGCAAGCCTACGGATATTTTTATCCTCCCTCTCGCCCTCAAGACGGTACTGCCGGGCTGCCTCGGCGGCATTTTCAATCGCCATATTACACAGAGCTCTACCGTCTCCGCGCTCAGGGATCTTAACGGTTATTTTTTTGCCTGCGAGAAGCGTGAGATACTCCGAAAGCAACGAAATATCCTCCTCCGAAGCATCAAAGGCAAGCATAACCTCTCTCGGCAGACTGCTGCCCGCATCGTAATGAGAGGCGATCAGCGACACAGCCTCATCGGGAGTGACACCGTCTGCAGCAGAGAGCATAAACTGGTTCTTATTAACCAGAGCGCCTCCTCTGACAGACAAAAGAGACATAACGCCTACGCCGTCGGTAAAGCAGATGGCAAAAACATCACGGTTTACCTTGACATCAGCCACCACCTTCTGCTTCTCGGACAGACGCTCCAGGGCAACAAGCTGGTCGCGGATAGCGGCGGCACGCTCAAACTCAAGCATATCAGCCGCCCTCTCCATATCAAGACGGAGCAGCTCTCTTGCCTCGGCGGTATTTCCGTCAAGCACTCTCTCTGCAGATCGTATCCTGTCGGCATACTCCTCCGGAGTAATACAGCCGGTACAGGGGGCAATGCATCTGCCCATATCCTTATAAATACAGGGGCGCTCCTTGCCTATGTCCTTTGGGAAAGAACGCTTACAGGTAGGGAGTCCAAAGACCTTTACCACCGCGCTGACCGCGGCATATGCAGAGGATGAGCTCTGATAGGGGCCAAAATATCTCGCCCTATCTCCCAATCTCTCTCTTGTAACAAGGAGTCTTGGATACTCCTCGTTTGTTACCTTGATATAGGGATAGGACTTGGAGTCCTTCAGGCGAATGTTGTACTTTGGCATATGCTTTTTTATCAGCACATTCTCAAGAGTAAGCGCCTCAATCTCGGTCTTACAGACAATATAATCAAAATCGCACACCAGCGACACCAGCTTTGCCGTCTTTGGCGTATGGTTGTTGCCTGTAAAATAGGTGGTGACTCTGTTTTTCAGCTTCTTGGACTTGCCGACATAGATGACCTCTCCTGCCGAGTCCTTCATAATATAAACTCCGGGAACCGTAGGCAGCGAATTTGCCTTGTCCCTGAGACGAGATAACACAGACATCTCTCTGCCCTCCCTTCTTTTTTTGCAAAAGTAAAGGGGAGACGATACCAAAAGCCGTGGCTCAAGGAATACCGTCACCCCATACGAGCTAACCCGATATTACGGGGCAACTCAATTACTTCTCACCAAACTCGCTATCAACAAGCTCTTCAAGTCCGTCAATAGCAGCTGTCTCATCAACGCCGTCAGCAATAAGGGTAATGCTTGTACCCTTGGTAATGCCGAGAGAAAGAACACCGAGCAGGCTCTTTGCATTTACACGGCAATCCTCCTTCTCAACCCAGATAGAGCTCTTGAAGGAATTAGCCTTCTGCACGAAGAATGTCGCAGGTCTTGCGTGAAGACCAACGCTGTTGCGTATAGTAACGCCACGAGAAATCATAGTTTTTCTCCTTAGATTTTCTTAATTCTTATCAAGTATAACAAATATTTGGCAAAAAATCAATACCTTTTCTTAAAATAATATATTATATTTTGAATAATCTATCATTTTTTGGGAATAATTATCCAATTTCAATATCAATTACCGAGGAGTCGTATGCACTGCTCTCCTCATAATATACCACTCTGTCGTTATAATCATTCTTTGCAACGCGCAGGGATGCGCTGCCGATACCGAATATGCACCAGAACAGATAGTATGCCGAGGGCTCTGACCAGATATAGTTCACCATACCGAATGCCAGCAGCGAAAGGATGCATACGCCGCTGAGATTTGCCATTCTGCCGAGCTCAGAGTTTTTCACATAGTTGTAATGAAGCGCTCTGTGACGGAGGCGGCAGATCAGAAGCAGCACGAAACAAATAAGGGCAAATATGCCCGCCTCAAGACCGAGCTCAATAAAGAGGTTTGAGGAATCGGGATAACCGAATATACCCAGACCCTCCATCTCCATAGCGAAGCTCTCCTTACCGATACCGATACCGACCAGCATATTATTTGCAAACGCCTTTATACTACCGTTCCAGAGAGCGAACAGCTCCTTTGCCGAAACGATTGAGGGGCTGAAATTGAACAGAGCATCAAGCACACCGTATGGCAGAGTCAGGAATACAACCGACAGAACAAGCAGTATGGGCATAAAGAGCCAGGGCAGCTTATTTGTCTTAATAACCGCATAGGCAACAAGGCCGAGCAGAAGAGACGTCACCGCAAAGACCTCACCCGAGAGTATAAGTCCCACAAGCGAGATAAACGCCGCAATAATATACAGAACGCGTCTGCGGTGGGTGTGCTGAGCCGCAAAGCCTACGGCAAAAACCACCGACGCCATAAGGAATACCGCCACACCGTCAGAACGGGAAAGCACGGGAGAGAGTATCTCATTGGTAATTTCACCGTCAGAGCCCGAGAGAGCTATCACCAGCTGTATCAGAGAGACAACAGATGCGGCAACACCTGAGATAGCAATGGCATTTGCCGACAGCTCGGCAAGTCGGCGGTTGGTAATAATATTACCCGCCAGAGTATAGCCAAAAGCAAGGGTGATCATTCTCACCGAGCCCGAGAAGGACTCTATGCCCTTAACGAAGATGCCGCTGATAAGAATAAGTATCAGCATAGCACCGAGAAGCATATCGTACTGCTCTATATTCAGAACTCGCTTGCCGTGCGAAACCTTTACTGCAAAGGAAATCGTCGCAAAGAGCAGTGCCGCCGAAAGAATAATATCGTAGGAGGGGAGATATCTGAGGAAGGGGAGCGAGAAGAGTGTGAGAATATAAATACACTCGGGCGACTCCATTCCAAGATAAACAAGAACTATAATACCGATGATCAGTGCAACCACCCAAAGAGGTATCAGCACCGAAAGGAGCGCAAGCACAAGACCTACCGCGGTGGCAAGCCAGATGGGCACACGCCTGTCACATTCTCTGACCGTGTGTCTCTTTATACAGAAGAAATCAAAGAAAATGTAGTCTGTCGGGCGGAAGTCCTGAAGCAAAATAGGCATTGGCTTATCCGACAGGAGCAAGGGTATGGATATCAGTGCGCAGAGCAGACCGATAATCGGGTTTGCAATACTGTCATCGGCACCGACGCCCAGAAAATAGATTATACTGCCAAGAAGTCCGAAGCACAGCAGAGCCGCGCCGTAGACCTTGGTGGAAATGTGGGAAAACAGATAGGACGCCGCCTTGGTAAATCTGAAAAACCTGGAGGAGAGCATTCTCTTCATTTTCGGACTTATTGAACCCGAAAGCTCCTGAGATCTGAACTCGCGATTTCTCTTTTTCGCCTCGTTTATCTCATCCTTGTCAAAAAGTATTTCCCAAATGGACGGTTTAGACATTCTTCACCCTCCTTTTCTTTTTCGGCTTCAGCGACTCCTCTATCTCGGGATGTCTGAGAAGCATATCCGGCCGTCTCTCTCGGGTGATCTCCACCGCTCTCTCAAGACGCCATCTGTCAATTTTTGCATGATCGCCTGACAAAAGGATCTCAGGCACCTCTCTGCCGCGAAACTCGCGGGGCTTTGTATACTGGGGATATTCAAGTATACCCGAGGCAACCGACTCTCCCTCATAGCACTCGCTGGATGCAAGCACGCCGTCTATGAGTCTGGACACCGCGTCAATAACAATGCAGGCGGGTATCTCTCCGCCGGTGACAACATAATCACCAATGGATATCTCCTCGTCCACTATCTCGTCAAGCACGCGCTGATCAACTCCCTCGTAGTGACCGCAGAGGAAGATCAGATTGTCATACCGAGACAGCTCTCTCGCTATGTCGTGAGAGAATATTCTGCCCTTTGGCGACATATAAATAACGCGTTTTTTATTTCCCTCGGGAATAGCACTCACAACACTCTCGTAGCAATCATAGATGGGCTGGCAGGTCATAACCATACCAACGCCGCCACCGTAGGGTGTATCATCTGTCTTTCTGTGCTTATCCTTGGAAAACTCACGGATATTATGGCAGCCGATCTCAATGAGACCGCCACTCTGCGCTCTGCCGATTATACTCTCGCCAAGCACGTTTTTTACCATATCCGGGAAAAGAGTCAATACATCAAACCTCATCTGCGCCACCAAAAAGACCGGGTATAGGCAGAACCGCCATACCCCTCTCCTCGCTTATCTCCTTTATAAACTGAGGAACATCGGGTATCATAACCTGCTGTCCGTTGTAATCTACACTGTATATTCTTCTGCCGCCGATCTCGTTCACCTCGGAGATTTTGCCAAGGCTCTCACCGCTCTCCACGTGATAAACGGGCAGGCCGATCATATCGGCGATAAACATAGCTCCCTCGGAGAGAGGAATATCATCGCGGTGCAGATAGAATATCCTGCCGCGGTAAGCAATAGCCTCCTCACGGGAGGAGATGCCGTCAACACCGATAAGCACGAACTGACCCATAGGTGTACAGCTATGAACACGCCTCTCGGTATAGGATCCGTCGCGCTCTAAAAAATATATTTTTTCAACATCAAGCAGAACTCGGGCATTGTCGCACATATGCTCTGCCTTCATCAGACCCTTCACACCGTGAGATGTGCAGATCCTTCCACCTTCAAGATAGGTTTTCTTCATATTTCAGCCTTCTTTTTTGTCTTTGTTGTTTTTTTCGCCTTTGCTTCGGGCTTTTTTCTGCCCAGCTTCCTGCCGGAGGGCTTATTAGTCCTTCTCTTTGCGGGAGCCTCCTTCTTGGGAGAAAGAGCAGCCAGCACCCGCTCTGCCGCCAGAGCTCTTGCCTCCTGCTTGCTTTTTCCCTCGGCGGTTGCGACCTCTCCCATACAGCGACACTCTATGCGATACTCCCTGAACGTGGGGGTGGAGGCTGCAGTCTCGCCAAGATCTCTGAACTCGGGAGAGGGTTGTTTGTTCTTTACCGCAAGCTTTTTCAGCTCAGAAAGCGAACTTATATTTACATTTTTGTTGTTTTGAGACTCTTTTTTCAGTATTTCAAGGGCTGCCTCTGCCGCGGCGCTGTCGGCAATTTTCTGATTCTTGCCCTTTCCTGTCGCTACAAGACGATCGCCTATAATGACCGCTCTCTCGTACACCCTCTTATGCTCGGGACCCGACTGGGACAGGGTCTTGTATACAGGGGGAGGAAGTCGGTGCTTTTTGTCAGCGCACCACTCCTGGAGAGCGTTCTTGTAGCTCTGAATAGCAGGCTGGGATGCCGAAAAATAAACCGATATATCAAGCATCCTTGACACCACGGCGATCACACGGGGCATATCCATACCGCAGTCAATATATACCGCGCCCACAATGCTCTCAAACAGGTCCTCCATAACCGAGGGCTCGTTCTCTATCCCAAGCTTTTTATCTCCCTCGCTCATACGCAGATATTTCTGCAGGCCGAGAGCCGCCATACTCATTGAAAGGTTACGCTTGTCGCTGAGCTTTGAGCGGATGTTGGAAAAATCGCCCTCATCAAGACGTGTATATACACCGTGCTCGTATCTCTCGGTCTTGTCGCGGAGCATCATACTGATGATGGATGTGGAAAGCACGCTGTCACCGAAGAACTCCAGCACCTCGTTGGATATATACTCCTTGCCACCGACGCCACGATGCTCGTTACAATAGCTTGATCGGGTGAACGCCTGAGTGATAAGGCTCTTATCCTTAAAGGTGTATGCAATTTTCTTTTCTATTTCGGGAATATTTTTTGCAAAATCCATTATTTACCTCGTTATACAAGCAGCAGAACCAAGGGAATAGTCACTATGGAAATCAGGGTTGAAACGGTGACAAGCCTTGATACATAAACTGCATCACAATCAAACTTCTCGGCAAACATAGTAGCCGAGGTTGCCGCAGGGGCGGCGGCGAGAATAACCGTTACAAGCTCTACCGCAGGGTCAAGGGGAATTACCAGACCCACAAGCTTTACTATACCTACGGTCAGCAGAGGGAGAGCAATGTGGCGAAGGAAAATAAACATATACATATGCTTGTCCCCCAGCATACCCTTAAAGCTCATATCCGCAAGGCGAAGACCTATAACGACCATAGAGAGAGGCGCAACAAGTCCGCGCAGCATATCAAACGCCTCGTTTGCCAGATCGGGAACATATCCCTCAATGGGAAGTATGAAGAAGATAAGGCCTATGGCAGAAGCGATGGTGGTGGGATGAATAAGAGCGGTCACAATGGACACCTTATTCTTATGGTCGGTAAAATCATCAACACCGTTTTTATTTTTATCCTTACCGTCTGTGCATATCCAGGCACCAAGCGACCAGAGGAAGATATTGAAGGTAACGCTGTAAAGCAGGGCGTATACGGTAGCGCCGGGATACTTGTCCTCAAGCACCGCGGCAATAAGAGGAATGCCCATAAACGCTACATTTGAGAAAATGGTGGCAAATCTCAGCATACGTCTCATAGAATCGGGAGCCTTCTTAAAGCAAAGCATAGCCGCCAGAGCGAACAAGCCGTGCAGGATGACCGAGAAGGCGAACACATACAGGGCATTTATCATTATGCTATGGTCATAGGGGCGAAGATATGCAAGAAAAGTGAGCGCAGGCTGAGCTATGTAAAGCACAAGGTTTGAGAGTCCTTTGCCAAATCTGTCATCACAAAGCTTACACTTTTTCATAAGAAATCCGGGAAGCATCATAATAAATAACAGTGCCACGTTATATATCAAATCGGCGGTTACGTTCATATTAATCTCCACAAAACAGTATATTTTAACATTTTATTTTAACATTTTTATAGCTTTCTGTCAAGTTGTTTGCCTTTTTTCTTTCCTAAAGAATAATAAATATACATTAAAGTATGTTAAAAATATAACTATCTGGTAAAATATTGACAATTAACCTCTTTTGTGTTATAATGACCGATGGAGTAAAAAACTCAAAATATTTTATTATTTAAAGGAGAAATAAAAATGAGCGAAGAAATGAAGAATCTCAATAACGAGCCCGAGCAGGCTCCCGTTGAGAAGAAGCCTCTTGACAAGAAGACTCTCGGCATTATCATCGGCGCAGTTGCAGCTGTACTTGTAATCGTGCTTGTACTTGTTCTTGTGCTTGGTGGCAACACAGAGACCCCCGATAACGGCGGCAACGGCGACAACGGCGGTGAGGGCCCCGTTCTCAATAATTACACCCTTGGCCTTGGTGTTTCCTTTGGTGAGTTCAAGGTTGGTGAGGCTAATATGACTCTCGCTACCGTTGTACTTGACAAGGACGGCAAGATCGTTCTCTGCAGACTTGACGCAGTTCAGAACAAGTTCTCTGCTGACTTTGACAACGACTCTTTTGCATTTACCAGACTTGAGACCAAGAGAGAGCTCAAGGAAGGCTACAACATGGCTACTTGGGGCGCAAACCAGGATAGAAACGGCGACGGCAAGGTTCTTGAGTGGTACCTCCAGGCTGAGGCTTTTGAGAATCACGTTATCGGTATGACCGCAGAGCAGGTTGCTGCTATGGCTACCCAGACCCAGGATGACGGTTATGTAATCTCTGCTGACGAGGCTCTCCTCTCCGCAGGCTGCACCATCCAGATCGGCGAGTTCAAGGAAGCAGTAGTTAAGGCTTGCAACGACGAGTTCAAGGTATCCTTCCAGTCTGAGGGCAACTTCACCCTCGGTCTCGCAGCTAACAGCGAGGATAACGGCTCTAAGGTTGCTGACGACGTTGCTACCATCAAGATGAACGTTGAGCTTGCAGCTTCCGTTGTTGAGAACGGTAAGATCGTTGCTTCTCTTAACGACGCTATCCAGCCTCAGATCATCTACGAGTACGGTGATGTTCTCACCGAAAAGGGTGTTGGTAAGGGCAACGATGTATTCAAGACCAAGAGAGAGCTCAAGGGCGACTATCATATGGCTGACTGGGGTGCAAACCAGGATAGAAACGGCGACGGCAAGGTTCTTGAGTGGTACGAGCAGTCCGCTGCATTCTCTAAGCACGTTATCGGTCTTTCCGGCACCGAGGTTGCTAATATGGCTACCCAGGTCCAGGATGACGGTTATGTGATCTCTGCTGACGAGGCTCTCCTCTCCGCAGGCTGCACTATCCAGATCACCGGTATCAAGGCAGTTGTTGCTGAGTCTGTTGAAGCAGCTCGCTAATTAACTAACAAACACATATCAAAAGGGAGGGCATCCTCCCTTTTTGATTAACCGAGGTATATATGATGAAAAAAGCTCTGGCGTTGATAGCACTTATCTCGCTTGTTCTGTCCCTGCTCTGCGGCTGTGTCACAGAGAAGAATAAGACGGCTCACAAAACCTATGATTTTAACTACTTTGACACCATAACCACCATAGTCGGATATGAAAGCTCTGACGATGACTTTGCTGAGGTGTGTAAAAAAATATTTGCCTCCCTCGGCGAGTATCACAGACTCTTTGATATTTACAACGAGTATGAGGGTATAAACAACCTATGCACCGTCAACAAGCTGACCGACGGGGAGCATCAGGTAGTTAAGGTAGACAGAAAAATAATAGATATGCTGCTTATGGCTAAGGAGATGTACACTCTTACAGGTGGAAAAATGAATGTAGCTATGGGTAGCGTGCTGTCAATCTGGCACGATTATCGCACGGCGGGTATTGATGACCCCAAAAACGCAGATCTTCCCCCGATGGATAGGCTTACCGAGGCAGCAAAGCACACCGACATCAATGACATTATCATTGACGAGGAAAACTGCACGGTTTATCTTGCCGACCCCCAGATGAAGCTTGACGTAGGCGCGTTTGCAAAGGGCTATGCGGTTGAGATGGTAGCAAGAATGCTGGAGGCCGAGGGCAAGGATAGCTATGTTGTCAACGTGGGCGGAAATATCCGTATCACAGGAATGAAGCCCGACGGTACAAAGTGGACCACAGGCATTGAAAACCCCGCCGACACGGAGGAGTACATTGAATATGTCTATCTCTCAACCGAGGCTATCGTCACCAGCGGCTCTTATCAGAGATATTACACAGCCGTTGTAGGCGCAAAATGCTCTGAGTGTGACTGGAGATACGACAGAGTGGCGGGCATACCCGAGCAGGGCATCGCCCCCGGCACCCACCCAACAAACCTTACACCCAGCGAGAACCCCTGTCCCCTATGCGGTGAGAGGATCAGAAAGATCACCCGCGAGCTGCATCACATAATTGACGGCGAAACTCTTATGCCCTCTGACCGAGGACTGCTATCCGTTTCGGTTATCTGCGCTGACTCGGGTATGGGTGACGGACTTTCCACCGCACTGTTCTGTATGAGTGTGGAGGACGGAATGGCTCTTGTCAACTCACTTGAGGGTGTTGAGGCCGTCTGGGTAACAGAGGATGAAGCAAAGCATTATTCAAGCGGATTTGCTGAATATATACAACAGTAATAACGGTGGCGCTTCAGGATTTTCCGGGAGCGCCCTTCTCTATCAGATATAACAAAAATTATGCCAAGCATTAAATATATCCGGGGGCTCTCGCAAATAATGATCTTAGTGATATGTTGATGCACGAGCATATTTGCAATCGCTTTAAGTAGCTTATCAAAAAAGAGGTAAAGATGAAAATCACAGGTGACATTAAATACGTAGGAGTCAATGACTACAAATTAGATCTTTTTGAGGGACAGTATGCCGTGCCCGAGGGAATGGCGTACAACTCATATGTGATACTTGATGACAAAATCGCAGTAATGGACAGCGTGGAAATCGGCTTTGCCGATCTGTGGATAGAAAATATACTTGCGGCAACCGGTGGAAAGCACCCCGACTATCTGGTGGTTCAACATATGGAGCCCGACCACTCGTCAAGCATTATGCGCTTTGCGAGCGCCTTTCCCGAGGCAAGGATAGTGAGCTCACAAAAGGCGTTTGCTATGATGCGCGGATTTTTTGGTACAGACTTTGAGGATAGGCGCATCACCGTCACAGAGGAAGATTCTCTCGCCCTGGGCAGACACACGCTCAGCTTTGTCACAGCGCCTATGGTGCATTGGCCCGAGGTTATTATGGTATATGACGCGGCTGATGGGGTTCTGTTCTCCGCCGATGCCTTCGGCAAGTTCGGCGCCCTTGATGTTCCTGATGAGTGGGAGTGCGAGGCGAGGAGATATTACTTTGGCATAGTCGGAAAATACGGCGCACAGGTGCAGTCGTTGCTCAAAAAGGTTAGCGCTTTTGACATAGAGATCATCTGTCCCCTCCACGGCCCCATCCTCAGCGAAAATCTTGATCACTATATCAGTCTCTATGACACCTGGTCGGCATATCGTCCCGAGAGCAAGGGCGTTTGCATAGCATATGCGTCTATTTACGGCAATACAGCTGCCGCGGCAAAGCTGCTCGCAGAAAGGCTGACAGAGCGCGGAGTAACGGTCGCTCTCTCCGACCTGGCAAGATGCGATATACACGAGGCTGTTGAGGACGCCTTCAGATATGACAGACTCGTTCTGGCGGCATCAACCTACAACGCGGATGTATTCCCCTTTATGAAGCACTTTATCGGTCACCTGACAGAGCGCGGATATAAGAATAGACGGGTTTCGTTTATAGAAAACGGCTCCTGGGCACCTATGGCAACCAAGGTGATGAAGTCCCTGCTTGAAAAGAGCCAGGGCCTGCTCTATGCCGAAACAGAGGTAAGGATCACCTCTGCTCTTAATGACAGTAGTATAAAGGAAATAGAGGCTCTGGCAGAGGAGCTGACAAAATAAATGGGTGATGTTCTTAGCGGATAATTAACACTTTAATAAAAGTGCAAGTATCACATTTGACTAGTCAAATGCAAATGGGCTAAGCCCAAACCCTTATAACGACATAAAGAGATAACAAATCGGTTAGCAGCCAAAATGTTATCTCTTTTTTGTTTGTTTAATGAAATCGTTGCAGAGCAACGATGAAATCTTCACTTCGCTCAGATAAAATCCAAGACACGCCTTGGATGAAACCAAATCCGTCTAAAATACAACCCTGCAAAGCAGGATTTCACCGCGAAAGAGATTTCATCCACCATAGGTGGATTTCATTCGTCAAAGACGGATTTGACTGAGTGATACTCCGCTTGGAGTATCACTCTAAAAGGTGGGCTTTTTTCGTGACTAAATCACAGAATAAGGGATAAAATTATAGTATAATGAGATCACAAAACAAAATTGATTAACTGAAAGGAAAAACAAATATGGCAAAATATGTATGTGGCCCCTGTGGCTGGGAATATGACGAGGAGCTCGGGCTTCCCGAGCAGGGTATCGCACCCGGAACTAAGTTTGAGGATCTGCCCGAGGACTTTGAGTGTCCTATCTGCGGAGTTGGCAAGGAGCTCTTTGAAGAGGCTTGATTATCACAAATAAAAACACCCGATTTCTCGGGTGTTTTTTCTTTTTTAGCCCTTTACGATCTCAATGATCATATCCACGCACTTTTCCATAGCGTCAACAGACACATACTCAAAGCGGGAGTGATAATTGCCGCCGCCTGTGGGCAGGTTGGGACAGGGCAGACCCATAAAGGAGAGTCTGGCGCCGTCTGTACCGCCGCGGATGGGAACAGAGTGCGCGCTCATTCCAAGTCTTGCCATAGCATCGGTGGCGCGCTCTACAACATACATCTTATCAAGGAGAACTTCCTTCATATTATAATAAGAGTCGCGCAGAGTCAGCTCTACTCTGCCCTCGCCGTACTTTTCATTGAGCTTTTCCGCCACAGACTCAAGCTCAGCCTTCTTGGAAAGGAACTTCTCCATAGAGTGATCGCGGATAATATATCTTGACACAGCAACCTCGGTCTCACCCTCAATGGAAATAAGATGGTGGAAGCCCTCACGACCCTCGGTCAGCTCGGGAATCTCATCAGGTGTAAGCATAGAGTCAAACTCACAGAGCAGACGGGCGGCATTGATCATCTTGCCCTTAGCGCTGCCGGGATGAATGGCTCTGCCGTTGACCTTTACCGTAGCGGATGCGGCATTGAAGTTCTCATACTCAATCTCACCGAGCCCGCCACCGTCAAGAGTATAGGCATACTCTGCACCAAAGCCCTCTACATCAAAGAGATCCGCGCCTCTGCCGATCTCCTCATCAGGAGTGAAGCCGATGCAGATCTTGCCGTGGGGAAAGTCGGCATTAACAAGTCTCTCAGCAGCAGCCATGATCTCAGCAACACCGGCCTTGTCATCTGCGCCAAGAAGGGTCGTTCCGTCGGTAACGATAAGCCTCTGTCCCTTAAGATCGGCAACATAGGGGTAGTCGGCGAGCGAAAGAACGATACCCTCCGACTCATTAAGCAGAATATCGCCGCCCTCATAGCTTATCATCTTTGCCTTAATGTTTTCACCGGGAGCATCCGAGGCGGTGTCCATATGGGCAATGAACCCGATGGCGGGCATACCCTCGCAGTTTGCAGGAATAGAGCCGTAAACATAGCCGTTTGCATCAACCCTTGCATCGCTCACACCAATCTCAAGAAGCTCTCTTGCAAGCTCCTCTGCCAGAACTCTCTGTCCCTCGGTAGAGGGGCAGCACTCATTGCTCTCGTCAGAGGTGGTGGGATAAGAAACATATTTCAAAAATCTCTCATATACAGTCATTTTTATTTCCTCTTTTATAACGCAAGAGGGCTCAAGATTTGCTATGAAGCTATCTCAAACCCTCCTGTTTTTGTTATTTTTGTAAGTTTTGGTTTACAAATCAAATATTTTTAAGTATTTCCTCAGCCTTAAGGAGCGCCTCGGAAACCTTATCAATGTCGCGTCCGCCACCCATAGCAGAGTCGGGACGTCCGCCGCCCTTACCGCCACAGATAGCAGCAACCTCGCGGAGAATATTACCCGCGTGAGCGCCTGCCTTAACTGCATCGGAACCTGCCGCAACCGCAAAGTTTAGCTTGCCGTCGGAGACAGCGGCAAATACTGCAACCGCATCCGAATACTTTTCCTTAACGGTGTCGCAAAGGCCTCTTGCCTGGTCGGGACGCATCTCAACCTTAGCAGCGAGGAGTCTGAACTTGCCTACGGTCTTAATACCGGAGAGGAGTGCCTCTGCCTTTGCATTTGCGATCTGAGAGTTTGCACTCTCAAGCTCACGGCGAAGCTCCTTGATCTCATTCTGAAGAGACTCAGCCTTCTTGGCAATAGCATTCACGTTAGGAGACTTAAGCTCCTTTGCGGTATCGTGGATAAGCGCGTCTCTCTCACCGAGAAGCTCAAGCACGCCGTAGCCTGTCGTACCCTCAATTCTTCTCACGCCTGCGGCAACGCTGGACTCGGAAATAACCTTAAAGAGACCGATGTTACCGGTGCTCTGAACGTGAGTACCACCGCAAAGCTCGGTGGAGGATGAGCCGATCTTAACAACTCTTACCTCAGAGCCGTACTTCTCACCAAAGAGCGCCATAGCGCCCATCTTCTTTGCCTCATCGGGTGTGGTAACGATAGTCTCACAGCCCTCGGACTTGAGAATGGCGATATTTACAAGAGCCTCAACCTCTGCAATCTCCTCCTTGGTCATAGCGGCCAGGTGAGTGAAGTCAAAGCGAACTCTGTGCTCGTCAACATAAGATCCCGCCTGCTCAACGTGAGTGCCGAGAACAGAACGGAGAGCCGCCTGAAGAAGATGTGCTGCGGAGTGATTTCTCTTTATAGCGTCACGGCGAGCGGTATCAATAGCAAGAGCTACCTCGTCGCCTACCTTTACAGAGCCATTTTCAACCCGGCACTGATGGAGGTAAACGCCGTTTGTCTTCTTTGTATCAACAACGGTAAGCTTGGTATCGCCAAGGATGATCACACCCGTGTCACCAACCTGTCCACCGCCCTCGCCGTAGAACACGGTCTTGTCGGTAACTACTGTACACTCGCCCTCGGAAACAGACTCAACAGCCTCGTTATCAACGAAAATGGAGAGAACCTTACCTTTACAGGTAACCTCTGTATAACCGAGGAACTCGGTTGCGGGAAGATTTTCAAGAAGAGACTTAGAGGAATCAGACCAGCCGGAGATATTACCTCTTGCTGCTCTCGCTCTCTGCTTCTGCTCCTCCATAAGAGCCTTGAAAGCGTTCTCATCAATAGAGAGTCCTGCCTCCTCTGCGATCTCACGAGTGAGATCTACGGGGAAGCCGAAGGTGTCATAAAGCTTGAAGGTATCTGCGCCCGAGAGAGTGGTCTCACCCTTTGCCTTTGCATCTGCAACAAGGCCGTTAAGGATACCGAGACCTGCGTCAATGGTCGCATTAAATCTCTCCTCTTCAAGAGTCATTACCTTGAGGATGTAGTCATACTTGGTCTTAAGCTCGGGATATGCGCCCTCGTTCTGAGAGATAACGATCTCACAAAGACCGCGAAGGAACATACCGTTTATACCTAGGAGCTTACCGTGACGGCAGGCACGACGGATGATTCTGCGAAGAACATAGCCGCGGCCCTCGTTGGAGGGGATAACGCCGTCGGAGATCATAAAGGTAGCGGAGCGAACGTGGTCGGTGATAACGCGGATAGAAACATCATCTGCCCACTCGGCACCGTAGGTCTTGCCGGAAATCTCACATACTCTGTCAAGGAGAGCGCGCACGGTATCAACCTCAAAGAGATTGCCTACGCCCTGCATTACGCAAGCAAGACGCTCAAGTCCCATACCTGTATCAATGTTCTTCTGCGCGAGCTCGGTATAATTGCCCTTGCCATCGTTGTTGAACTGAGAGAATACGTTGTTCCATATCTCCATAAATCTGTCACAGTCACAGCCGGGCTTACAGTCGGGGCTGCCGCAGCCAAACTTGATACCGCGGTCAAAGTATATCTCAGAGCAGGGGCCGCAGGGACCTGAGCCGTGCTCCCAGAAGTTATCTGCCTTGCCGAGCTTTACAATATGCTCCTCGGGCACGCCGATCTTGTCGCGCCAGATGGCATATGCCTCGTCATCCTGCTCGTATACAGAGGGCCAGAGAAGGTCGGAGGGTATCTCAAGGGTCTCGGTGAGGAACTCCCACGCCCACGGAATAGCCTCCTCCTTAAAGTAATCTCCAAAGGAGAAGTTGCCCAGCATCTCAAAGTACGTGCCGTGACGGGCGGTGTGACCAACTCTCTCAAGGTCGGGAGTACGGATGCACTTCTGACAGGTACAAACTCTGTTTCTGGGAGGCTGCTCCTCACCTGTGAAGAACTTCTTCATAGGTGCCATACCCGAGTTGATAAGAAGCAGCGACTTGTCATTATTGGGTACAAGAGAGAAGGAGGGAAGTCTGATATGTCCCTTACTCTCAAAGAAAGCGAGATATTTTTCTCTTAAATCGTTAAGTGAAGTCCATTTCATTGGAATATTTCTCCTAAAAATATATTAAACATCTAATTATATCACACAAATAATTATAATGTCAATAGCTTAGTTTGTTAAATCAAGACTCTTTTACGCTGAGAGTTATGCTTTTCACACCCAGAGCGCCGCCGTCAAAAGTAACGGTCACATCTCCCGTCTTACCTACAGTCTTAATGTATATACCACCCATTCCGCCGCTAAGCGAGATAACGCTCGGACCGATAAGCTCTGCGGGGCCCTCAACACTGACGGTTATAGGCGCAGAGGAATAATAGAGGGTGTTTTGGTTCTCGTCAAGAGCGCGGATGCGTATGGCGGTCACATCATAGCTCTCCCTCTCGCACAGCTCACTCTTATAGCAATCAAGCTCAAGGTGCGCTCGGGTCATAGGAGCCTTGGTTACAGATTTAACCACCCGTCCGCCCTTTATTGCATCAAAGCGGTAGACGGTAGAAACGCCGCCCCAATCACCTGCGTACCTGGTGTAAAGGTCAACGATATCGTTTATTTTCATACCGTAGAAGAGTATGCACTGAGCCGCGCGCCAGAGTATTTTGGGCGGAAGATTACCGTATCCGTGGCGGGCGATGTAATTGAGAGCTCCGCTGAGCAGAGCTGCCTGTCTCGGTTTCATCCCCTCCTCTATCACAAGCGCGTCACCCACAAAGTCGTCTATCAGAATGGGGCTGTGAGGCATATGATCAAAGCTCGCGCTATCCGAAGGCAGATATTCCTTTATCAGCCTGTCGTTTTTATACATTTTAATGCTGTCGGCGTTAGTAAATGCCCAGATGTCTCCCTTGATACAGGCGGGATGCTCACCGATATCCATACTTGAGCTTATCTCAAGCACGGGCGCTTCTCCCTGAGAGGCATATACCGCCGCGGCAAGCTTCTGATTTCTGAACATATCCATCACACCGTGATAGCAAATACGGTCGCCTGAGCCAAAGTCCTTATGGGTATTATAGTCAGCCATACACCAGCCACAGCTGCCCGCAATGTCATCATAGGATGCCACCGCATCAAGAACTCTCGCGTGGCGGAGGGCGTGCTCTACCCTGTGATCCTCACAGTCATACGCCTTGGTGGGATACATATGTCCGTTGTACTCGGTGATCATATAGGGCTTATTTATATCCGATGTAACGGCAGACTTGGGTTCGCAGCCGGGTCGCTTACCGTCGTGGACAAACTCATTGTAGGTATATACATCCTCAAGCAGCTGACTTCTCTTAAAGTTACGCACGCCGCAGGTCGCCCTGGTGGGGTCAAGCTGATGGGCGAGAGCGTTTGTCCTCTTGTAAAGAGCCTCGTTGTCGCGGGACTCGTTTATGCGTACGCCCCAGAGGATGATTGACGGATGATTGCGGTACTGAGTAATCATTTCTCTCACATTCTGCACCGCCTGATCCTGCCATTTTTCGTCACCTATATGCTGCCAGCCGGGGATCTCGGTGATAACCAAAAGACCGATCTGGTCACAGCGGTCAAGGAAGTAATGCGACTGGGGATAATGTGATGTGCGTACGGTGTTAAGACCAAGCTCAAGCTTCAGCACATCGGCATCCATCTCCTGCATGGATCTGGGCATAGCATAGCCCACATAAGGATAGGACTGATGGCGGTTAAGACCGCGTATCTTCAGCTTCTTGCCGTTGAGGTAGAAGCCATCCTTCCTGAACTCGCAGTCGCGGAAGCCGATTTTCACCTCGTGGCTGTCAAGCAGACTGCCGCCCCGATAAAGCTCTGTTCTGAGAGTATACAGTACGGGATTGTCAACATCCCAGGGGGTTATGGCGAAGATAAGATTGCTCATCGTTACCGACTCAGCAGCCTCCATATCCGCAACCTCTGCTACCCTTCCGTTTACAACAAGGCTCTGTCTGACTCTCATATCGGGAGCGATCTCACCAAAAACGCTGATAGAGGAGGAGAGCTCGCCGCTTGATTTTGCTCTCGCAAACACATCGGAGATGTATGTCCTGTTCTTTACGTCAATATATACATCACGGTAGATGCCGCCGTAGGTCATATAGTCAATCACATTACCGAAGGGCGGAATATTCAGGCTCTCGCGGGAGTCAACCTTTACGACCAGCCTGTTTTCTCCGCCAAATATCAGCCTGTCCGAAATGTCAAATGTAAATGCGGTATATCCGCTGTAATGCTCACCTATCCTCTCGCCGTTGAGGAACACCTCAGCATAGTGCGCCACACCGTCAAAGGTAAGGAGAACCCGCTCTGTGCGCCAGGACTCGTCGGCAAAAATGCTTCTCTCATAGCGACATACCGTCTGATACTCCTCCTCGCTGAAGTAGTTAAAGGGCGTTTCCTTTATCGTGTGAGGTATCCTGACCTCCACCGTATCGGCAGAATCAAAGTCAAAGGCAAATCGCCAATCGTTATTAAGATAAACTCTCATAAGGTTTTCTCCTAAGCATAAAGTCACTACCTCTGTTATAGCACAAAGAAAGAAAAAAATCAATATCAATAAAAGAAAAAGAGGTGGAGAGCACCCCACCTCTGAATATGCAATTTGTTTTGCGCGTACAGTCTGCCCCAAGAGGCTTACACGCCGAGATAAAATCTTACGCTGTTAAGAAAGGCGCTGCCCTCGTCACCCGAGAAGTCAAAGTTAAAATCTCCGAACCATTCACCGAAGCTGGCAAATCCGATCATTGCAAGCACAACCGCCGCAACCACAATGAATAGCTCAATCAGAATAATCGCGCGGGCAAAGCTGCGTACACTGTTATCTTTCACAAAAACAGCGCAGATGATCAGCGCGGGAACGCCTATGTAAGGAAGATTGAAAAGCAAAAGCAGGCCGATATATCCGAGGACTGAAATGCTGTTGGTTAATACGGGCTTCATATTAGCACCTCCGGTTTTTATTTTAGTTTAACACATTTTCTGCCCTGTGTCAATATTTTTTTGGCTTGACGGCAGATTTTTTTGATGTTATAATATGCACAGAAATAAATTAGGAGACAAGAAATGAAACTTGAGCTTGTTGCAACCTGTCTTTTCGGATTAGAGCATCTTCTCGGCGAGGAGATAGACGCCCTCGGATACGAAATAATATCAACCATAGACGGCAGAGTGACCTTTGCGGGTGACGAGGAGGCCGTTGCGCTTGCAAACATCTTCCTCAGATATGCGGAGAGGGTGTTCATTAAGCTGGGATCCTTCAGAGCCGAGAGCTTTGAGGAGCTGTTTGAGGGCACAAGGGCGCTGAATTGGTCGGATTTTATCGGCAGCCGGGACGCTTTTCCCGTCAAGGGACACGCCATAAAGTCAAAGCTCCACTCTATCCCCGACTGCCAGGCCATAGTCAAGAAGGCGGTGGTGCGCTCGCTGGGCAGAGTATACGGCATAGAGCAGTTTGAGGAGAGCGGAACTAAATATCAGATAGAGTTCTTTATACTGAATGACATAGCTACGCTGATGATTGACACATCCGGCATCGCTCTGCACAAGAGAGGCTACCGCAAGGATGCTCTCGGCGCTCCCATACGCGAGACTTTGGCAGCGGCAATCGCGGCAACCGCACGCCCCAGAGAAAACGTACTGCTTTGGGACCCTATGTGCGGTAGCGGAACCATAGCCATAGAGGCAGCTATGCTGATGAAGGGCATTGCACCCGGAAAAAACAGGCCTTTTGCCGCAGAGGAGTTTGCCTTTATCAACAAGAAAATATGGAAGGATGCCCGCGAGGAGGCGACCGAGGGGGAGCATAAGACCGATTTCTGCGCCTTTGCCTCCGACATTGATCCGTCGGCGGTGGCTCTTGCACAAAAAAACGCCCGTCTTGCAGGCGTTGACGATGTGATAAAAGTGTTCCAAATGGATGCCAGAAAAATCTCTGCCGAGGGCAGACGCGGTACCATCGTATGCAATCCTCCCTACGGCGAGAGACTCGGCACTCTGAGAGAGGTGGAGGCGTTGTACCGCGAAATTGGCGAGCATTTTCGCTCGCTCTCTCCCTGGCAGGTATATATCATAACCTCCCACCCCGCGTTTGAGCGTTTTTACGGCAAAAAGGCGGACAAGGTAAGGAAGCTTTATAACGGTATGCTGCCCTGCTATCTGTACCAATATTTCAAAAACAAATAACTCGCTTTTTATATAAAAAGGTTGCAAAATTGTACATTTTGCAACCTTTTATTTACATTTTCAGAATATTTTACTCAATTCCAAGATCTTTAAGGTTTGGGAACAGGGGCTCGCGCAGCATACGACATGCCATCTCAGCCATATCTCTGGTTGATATTCTGAACCCTCCACGGTACCAATAAATCATAGTCGTCATAAGTCCCGACAGAGCAAACTTAAACACCATCTCTCTCACTTTTTCATTATCATTAGGTAAAAACCTTGCCGCAATGATTCTGTCCTCTAAGGGAAAATTGATAATTCTGTTGGTAAGGGTTCCGAGCAGATCCGATCGGTCAAGAACGGTAAGCATATCCCGCCTGTCCTTCCAAAAAACAAAGTACTCCTCAAGCTCAGAAACAAGATAGCGACGGGTCTCCGCGCTCCTGTCTACCGAAAAGCCCTGATATTCACCCAGATAATGATCTATCATAGCCATCAGTACATCCTCCTTGCTGTCAAAATACCTGTAAAATGCCTTGCGCGGCATATTCATTTTTTCACACAGCTCGGTGATGGTAACATCCTCATATGTCTTTGTCTTCATAATTTCAAAAAGGCAGTTCTCAACCTCTCTCTGTCTTTTTGCAGATTGGTCGGTTTTACAAAGTTTGTACATTTTGGCACCTCATTTGTTTATTGTGATAATTATACAATATTTTACGAAAATAGTCAATATTTTCTGCATGATTATTATTAAAGTGAACAATAATCAATTATTTTTTTATATATAATATACAAAAATCTTTTAATATTTTTGTATGGCGGTGTCACAAAAGTGGCACTTTTGGGTCTTGCTTATATTATTTATAATCTGTTATAATGTTATTGTGCAAAAATAAAATAATATTTTTTGGAGGAAAATTCAAAATGGCAAAACAAGTTCAACTTGATGCAAATGGCAAGCGTAAGTTTGGTATGCTTGACAAGGTTGCATACGCTGCCGGTGACTTTGGATGTAATATGAGCTTTGCTCTCAAGGGCACCGTTCAGACTTTCTGGCTGGTTTATATGTATATGGAAACCGGTTTGCTCTCAATCCTACTTCTTCTCGTTCAGATTTGGGACGCAATTAACGATCCGCTTATTGGTTCAATGATAGACAGAGACCAGGGCAATTACAAGAACGCATTCTTCAAAAGATTAGGTAAGTTCAAAACTTATATATTCATCGGTGCGTGCGGCTTGCTTTTGGGCGGTGCGGTAGTATTTCTCCCCCTTCCTGAAGCACTGAGAGTTAGCCAAGATACCATAAATGTTGTTATCAAGTCTATTGTATTCATCATCGCTTATATAATTTGGGATGCTTGTTATACTGTAGCTAACGTTCCCTACGGTTCAATGCTTTCTCTCGTATCCGAGGACAAGATTGAGCAGGCTCAGCTCTCCACTTGGCGTTCTATCGGCGCTATGGTTGGTGGTATGATCCCCGGCATAATTCTTCCTATGATTATTTGGAAGGATGTTAAGTATGACGGCACAGGCTTGGTTCCCGACGTTGATGGTATATTCCACACCAACCCCTTGAAGAACAATGCTCCTTATGAAATCGGCGATAATATCATCAATCCCGAAACCGGTAGCAAGTTCCAGATTCTTCTTGGCGACAGAGTATTTTTAGCAGCTCTTATTATGGGTGTTCTTGGCTTCATTACCTTTATGTTTATGATCAAGAGCATCACTATTCGTGTTGATGAGAACTCTGTAAGAGCAAGCGAAGGAAACGGCGAAAAGTTCAATGTTATCAAGTCCTTCGGCACATTCCTTAAGAACCGTCCCGCAGTTGGCGCAACCGTTGCAGCTATGGGTATGTTCCTTGGTATGCAGTCTGCAGGAACAGCTAACCAGATCATGTTCGTTACCTACTTCGGTATGGGTGAGATGTCCGGTATAGTTCAGATAATCGGTTATCTTCCTATGATTATCTTCATTCCTTTCATCAAGAAGCTTGTTTCCAAGTATGGTAAAAAGGAAGTTGCTGTTGTTGGTACATGTGTTTCTGTTGTAGGCGGTTTGCTGATGTTCATCTTCCCCATGATCAGTAATCCTACCATCGCACTTGTAGCATACATAGCTGCTCTTGTAGTATTTGGTCTCGGACTTGGCGCATACACCTGCATTTCCTGGGCTATGATCAGTGACGCTATTGACTACACCGAATGGAAAACCGGTAAGAAGGAATCCGGAACCATTTACTCTATCCACTCCTTCTTCAGAAAGCTCGCTCAGGGCGTAGGTCCTTCTATGGTTCTTCTTATAATGGGTTGGATCGGTTACATTTCCGATAATGGTATTACAGGTCAGAGCGCACAGACTGCTCATGCTATGTGCTGGCTCGTAGCAGCCCTTTACCTCTTCAGCGCAGTTATGCAGCTTATCGGTATCGGACTTATCTACAACATTGACAAGAAGACTCTTGCTACTATGGAAAAGGAGCTCGCTGCTCGTCATCATGTAGTAGCATCTGAGGAATAATCATTCAACTAAAACTAACTCAGACGAGTGATTTTTGCGGCGTCCGACAAAAAGTGCGTCGGACGCCGCAATATTTTAATAATTAACATAAAGTTATTGATTTTACAAGCTAAAACTTGTTATAATATAAGGTAGCGATAAAAGTAAAATCATAAAAGGAGAAAATATGAGAAAGATACTTAAGATCAACGAGGGATGGCAGTTTATCAAGGACTGCAGCGATCTCTCCGTGACCGAAGGTGCGGTTGACGTTACTCTCCCTCATACCTGGAACAACGAGGACGGATATGACGGCGGTACATACTTCCGCGGCAGCTGTGTTTATCACAGAAATATAAATAAAGAGGAGCTGGGCGAGGGTAATCATTACCTTGAGATCCGCGGTGCAAACTCCTCGGCAGACGTTTATCTGAACGGCAAGCATCTTGCACACCATGATGGCGGTTACTCCACCTGGAGAGTTAACCTTACCTCCGATCTCACCAGCGGTGACAACGATCTTGCTATCGTTGTTGACAACGCACCCAATGACACAGTATATCCCCAGATGGCAGACTTTACCTTCTACGGCGGTCTCTACCGTGACGTATATATCGTAACAGTTGCCGACAACCACTTTGACCTTGATTACTTCGGTGCCCCCGGCATCAAGATCACCCCTGCTGTTGAGGGTAAGAACGCAAAGGTTGAGGTTGAGGTTTATACCACCGACCTTAAGGCTGGTCAGCAGATAGCATACACCCTGTATGACAAGGAAGAAAACGAGCTTCAGAAAATCGTTACCACCGACAAAAAGGTAGTATTTGAGATTGAGGGTGTTCACCTCTGGCACGGACGCCGTGATCCTTACCTCTACTGCTGTGAGGCAGAGATCGTTGAGGGCGAGGAGATCGTGGACAACGTTTGCTCCAGATTCGGCTGCCGTACATTTAAGATTGATCCCGAAAAGGGCTTCTTCCTTAACGGCGAGGAGTATCCCCTCCGCGGTGTATCCCGTCACCAGGACAGACTCGGCTTTGGTAACGCTCTCCTTCCCGAGCATCACAAGGAGGATATGGAGTACATCTGGGAGGTTGGTTGCACAACCATCCGTCTTGCCCACTATCAGCACGACCAGTACTTCTATGATCTCTGTGATGAGTACGGTATGGTAATCTGGGCAGAGATCCCCTACATCTCCAAGCATATGCCCACCGGCCGTGCAAACACCATCAGCCAGATGACCGAGCTTGTTGCTCAGAACTATAACCACCCCTCTATCGTAGTCTGGGGTCTCTCCAACGAGATCTCCATCGGCGGCTCTGACGCAGACCTCCTTGAGAACCACAACATTCTCAACGATCTCTGTCACAAGATGGACAAGACCCGTCTTACCACCATTGCAGCCGTTTCTATGGCTAAGATTGACGATCCTTATCTCCAGATTCCCGACGTGGTTTCCTATAACCACTACTTCGGCTGGTACGGTGGCGACACCTCTATGAACGGCCCCTGGTTTGACAAGTTCCACGCTACACATCCCAGCATTCCCATCGGATGCTCCGAGTATGGCTGTGAGGCTCTCAACTGGCACACCTCCGATCCCCGTCAGGGCGACTACACCGAGGAGTATCAGGCATACTACCACGAGGAGCTTATCAAGCAGCTCTTCACCAGAAAGTATATCTGGGCAACACATGTCTGGAATATGTTTGCCTGTGGTGCCGTTGCCCGCAGAGAGGGCGGCGACACTGGACATGACCACAAAGGTCTGGTCACCTTT
>JAZSIK010000020.1:0-6246 GCA_045533775.1 Eubacteriales bacterium | reverse complement strand
AGCTTCTTAAGACTCATACCTCTGCGGCACAGAATGCAATTATGAAGAAGTACGGTGCGCCTCTGCGCGCGATTTTCCCCGGACGTTGCTTCAGAAACGAGTCCACCGATGCTTGCCACGAGAACACCTTCTTCCAGATGGAAGGTATGATGATCGACGAGAATATCTCTATCTCAAACCTCATCTATTTTATGAAGACGATGCTTTTCGAGGTTTTCAACCGTGACGTAAAGGTCAGACTTCGTCCCGGATTTTTCCCGTTTGTCGAGCCCGGCTTTGAGCTTGATATAAACTGTGAGATTTGCGGCGGCGAGGGATGTCCGTCCTGCAAAAATTCGGGCTGGCTTGAGCTTTGCCCCTGCGGTATGATCCACCCCAACGTGCTTCGTGAGGGCGGCATTGACACCGAGAAGTACTCCGGCTTTGCCTTCGGTCTCGGTCTTACCAGACTTGCTATGATGAAATACGGCGTTAAGGATATCCGCGACTTTAACTCGGGTAATCTGAAGGCGCTCTCGCAGTTCAGATCTATATAAGAAAGGGAGGCTGACATATGTTTTTATCTATGAATTGGATAGGCGACTTTGTTGACCTTTCCGGCCTTGACAAAAAGTCACTTATCAAGAACTTTACTCTTTCTACCGCTGAGGTAGAGGATATTATTGAGAAGGGCAACCACATCAGTGGTGTAGTAGTTGCTAAGATCCTCTCGGTTGAGAATCACCCCGAGTCAAAGAAGCTTCATCTGCTTAAGGTTGACAAGGGCGATGAGGTCGTGGACATCGTCTGCGGCGCTCCCAATGTAAGAGAGGGTATGAAGGTTGCTCTCGCCACCCTCGGCGGTCATATCGGCGACATCACCATCGCACCCAGAAAGCTGGCGGGCTATACCTCCTACGGTATGTGCTGCTCCGAGGCAGAGCTGGGCATCTCCGACGACAACAGCGGTCTGTGGGAGATCACCGATGACATTGCTCTCGGTACAGACATCAAGTCGGTATACGATATTGACGATATAATCTTTGAGGTTGATAACAAGTCGCTTACCAACCGCCCCGACCTCTGGAGCCACTACGGCATTGCCCGTGAGTTTGCCACCATTACAGGCAGAGAGCTTAAGTGCCCCGAGCTGCTTGACGCATCTCAGTTTGACAGCCTGCCTCCCGTACTCGTGGATGTAAAGGCTACCGAGCTCTGCTACCGTTACTCTGCTATCAAGGTTGAGAATGTTACCCGCAAGATCAGCCCTGTGAATATGCGAATCCGTCTTTACTACTGCGGCAGCCGCGCCATCAACTTCCTCGCCGATCTTACCAACTATGTTATGATGGAGCTGGGTCAGCCTATGCACGCCTTTGACAATGCGAAGGTGGACAAAATTGAGGTGCAGACCTTCCCCGCGGGACTTAAGTTCACCACCCTTGACGGCGTGGAGAGAAATATTGACGAGAATATGCTGATGATCACCTCAGGCGACGAGCCTGTTGCCATCGCCGGTGTTATGGGCGGCGACGCTTCCAAGATTGATGATGATACCACGTCTCTCCTTCTTGAGTCGGCTACCTTTGACGGCGTGTCTGTAAGAAAGACCACCACCCGTCTTGGCCTCCGTACCGACGCCTCTCAGAGATATGAGAAGATGCTTGACCCCGAGCTCTGCCGCGTTGCTACCGAGAGAGTGCTGAAGCTTATTCTTGATCTTGATCCTGACAGCCGCGTTATCTCCTCCTTCACCGATGTGTATGCGAGAAGATATCCCACCATCACCCTTGACTTTGACAAGAGATTTGTTGACAGATACACGGGTATTGATATCCCCACCGAGACCATCGTAAAGACTCTGACCAGCCTCGGCTTCGGTCTTAGCGTAGAGGGCGACAGCTTCTCTGCCACCGTTCCCAGCTGGAGAGCTACCAAGGACGTTACCATCAAGGCGGACATCATTGAGGAAATCACCCGTATCTACGGCTATGACAACTTTGACATCTTTACCGCAGAGAGCCCCATTCTCCCCGTACGCAAGGAAATACTGAAGAGCGAGGAGGACAGAATGAAGGATCTGCTCGTAAAGAGCTACCGTCTCCACGAGGTACACTCCTATATCTGGTCTGACATCAAGAAGAACGAGGAGCTTGGCATCAAGACCCCCGAGAATGTGAGAATTATCAACGCCCAGACCCCCGACCACGCCATCATCCGCCGCACCATGATCCCCACTCTCCTTTCCTTTACTAAGGAGAATAAGGGCTATGCCGATGACTTCGGCATCTTTGAGATCGGTCACACCGTTGACTGCCTTCGTGAGAATGGCGAGTGCCGCGAGGAGAATAAGCTTGGCGTTGTGCTTTACTCCAAGACTCAGTCTGAGGAGGCGCTCTTTACCCGCGCCGCTGACGCAGCTCGCGAGCTTGTGGCTGATATTCTCCACCGCCCCCTTGAGTTCGCATCCACCGAGGGTGACTATGACTTCTGCCACCCCGTAAACTCCTTTGACCTCCTTGTAGACGGCAAGAAGATCGGCTTTATCGCCGTGCCTCACCCCACCGTCAGCGAGAATGTGGATAAGAAGTGCGCCATCGCCTTCTTTGAGATAAAGACCGAGTGCTTTGCCTCCACCCCCGTGGCAGCGCAGAAGTACTCCGAGCCCTCTAAGTTCCCCGCAATTGAGATTGACCTCACCTTCGCGGCGGATCCCTCTACCCTTGATTTTCCCGCGCTCACCGAGGCTGCCAAGACCGCTTGCGGCGACATCCTCTCGGATATGTGGGTAAAGGATATTTATGCAGCTGACGAGGGCTATGCAACCACCCTCCGCTTCGCCTTCCTCTCCCGTGAGAGAACCCTGACAAAGCAGGAGCTTTCTCCCATGACAAACGCAATCGCAGAAGCCTTTGCCGCTCGCGGAATCAAGGTAAAATAAGCGAAATGACAACCAAACATTACAAAAAGACCGCTTTTGCGGTCTTTTTTTGTTGCAAAAATGAAAAATTAAGGAGAAAAAAGAGTCTTTTGGTATGAACGGGAAACATAATACTTTGTTTTGCTTTTGATCCGTTACCAAATTGCTCTCCCTTTTTGCGTTGGATTTCATATAATGATGGTGTGCGGTATTGCACAATTACTTGTTTAAGGATTTGATATGGAAATTAGACGCTTTGGCGCGGGTGGGCGGCTACTTGAGTGCGAGAGGCTGCTCGGCAGCCGACTCTGTGGCAGAGAGGGCAGGTTGATCTTGCTGCCCATACCCACCACGCGCGACGGTATATACATTAGTGGCGGTGTCAGTATAGAGGAGCTGTGCGGCGCGCTCCTCCCGGGTGATGATATGGTAGGCTACGATCTGCCTGTGTCGCTCAGGGATTTTGCCGCGGGGATCGGTGTGAGATGCTATGACGCCGCCTGTGACGATGCCTTTGTCCTGGCGAACGCCCGTCTCAGCGCCCGCGGCGCGCTGGGCTATCTCCTTACTCACTCGGAGAGGGATGCTGCCGAGCTTACGGTCGGGGTCGTGGGCTATGGGAGAATAGGCGCGGAGATGTGCCGCCTTTTGCTTTTACTCGGTGGGCGAGTGGTGGTGCTTACCAGACGGAGAGAGCTGGCGATGGAGCTGTGTGAGTCGGGGATAAACGCCCGTATAGTCGGGGAGGGGACAGAGCTTTCCGATCTTGATGTGCTGATAAACACCGCTCCTGCAAGACAGCTTGACCCCGAGCAGATCCCCGAGAGCGTGCAGATAATTGATCTTGCGTCGGGAAATATCTTTGCCGAGTCGGACAGGGTAGTGCGGCTGATGTCTCTGCCCGAGAGGTACTATCCGCTGACGGCGGGCAGACTGTATGCCGAGGGCGCTATGTCTGCCCTCTACGGTGAGTCGCTATGATAGGCTATGCTATCTCGGGCTCCTTCTGCTCCTTCTCGGCATCTCTTGCGGAGCTTGTGCGACTGGTAGGATTGGGTGAGGATGTCCAGCCCATAATGAGCGAGCGAGCCTTTTCCACCGACACACGCTTCTGGCTGGCGTCAGAGTTTGCCTCGCGGGTGCAGACGGTCTGTGGCAGAGAGATCATTCACACCATTGCCGATGCCGAGCCCCTGGGACCCAAAAGACCGCTGGAGGCGCTGATCATTTGCCCCTGCACGGGCAACAGCCTGGCAAAGCTCTCGCTGGGTATCACCGACAGCGCCGTCACGATGGCGGCAAAGGCACATCTCAGACAGGATCGCCCGCTGCTGATCGCCCTGGCAACCAACGACGGAATGTCGCAGAATCTCGGCAGCATCAGCCGACTTATCAGCCGACGGGGAGTGTATTTTCTCCCGATGCGACAGGATGACCCCTGTGGCAAGCCCCATTCCTTAGTGGCAGATTTCTCCCGTCTGCCCGAGGCGCTCGCCGCTATGCGAGAGGGAAAACAGTTAAGACCGCTGTTCGTGTAGCAAAAAATCCACTGCACCTATATATGCAGTGGATTTTTTATTCATCTTTATTTTTTGTCAGAATAATCAGCTTCAGGGGCTTTGCCTGCTTTTTTGCATAATCAAGCGTTTGCTTCGTTCCGCGGGATTTGCCATCCCATATAATTATTATCTCGTCGGCAAGGTCAACCATTTTGCGATTTCGTATAATGGGCGCCGCTTTGCCGTATTTTGCGTAATCCGGGCGCAGGATCAGCTTTGAGATCCTGTGATCGTCGGCGTATTTTTCTGCCAGACAGTCAACCCCCGCAGCTCCGCCCGAGATGATCAGGCTTGTGTCATTTGAAATGAGATTTTCAAGGTCAAAGCTCTTGATACTCCTTGACCCTGCGATTAATACTTTCATATTTTACCCCGCCATAAATATATCATTATTTAATTATATACTTAAATAGAAGAATTGTCAATAATGTATATATTAATTAGAATATATATTGAGGTGATGATATTATGATTAAATTAACTATTGACAGGTATATTAACGAAAAGAAAATAAGCAGATACGAGCTTGCGAAGCGCACAGGCATTTCGTTCCAGATAATTGACAAGTATTATAAGAACAAGGTTGTCCGTTATGATAGCTATGTGCTTGACAAGATCTGTACTGCTCTTGACTGTGATGTTTCGGACATAGTTGAATACAAAAAATAGCAGCCGCCGACCCCGGATGAACGCCCGGGTCGGTTTTTGTTTTCAAAATAATTTTCTGCATTCAGGGGCTCCCGGGAGAGAGCCCGATGTTGCTTGAGAAAAAAGCAAAAGGTGAGGCGTGATGCCCCACCTTTTATCATTATAAGAGCAAGTCCCTTGTTAGTCTTTTTATCTCTGGATTCTGCCCGAGCCGTCGCCGCCTGCAAGCTTCTCAACCTCTGCGAGAGTAACCATATTGTAGTCGCCCTCAATAGAGTGCTTAAGAGCGGATGCAGCTACTGCAAACTCAACTGCTGCCTGGGTATCCTTGCCGCTGAGGAGAGAGTAGATAAGGCCGCCGCCGAAGGAGTCACCGCCGCCTACACGGTCAATGATGTGGAGGTTGTACTTCTTGGAGAAGCAGTACTCGTCCTTAGCAACGTTGTAGAGCATCGCAGACCAGCCGTTGTCAAACGCGGAGTGAGACTCGCGGAGAGTGATTGCAACATATTCGAAGTTAAATTTGTCAGCAAGCTGCTTTGCAACAGACTTATATCCCTCGTGGTTAAGCTTACCGCCGTAGATGTCGGTAGCCTCAGCCTCGATGCCGAATACGTCCTTTGCGTCCTCCTCGTTGGAGATACAAACGTCAACGTACTGGCAGAGGTCGGTCATAGCTACCCTTGCCTCATCTCTCGTCCAAAGCTTGCCGCGGTAGTTAAGGTCGCAGGAGATCTTAACACCCTTTGCCTTTGCTGCCTTACAAGCCTCCTTACAAATTTCAACAACGTTTGCACCAAGTGCAGGAGTGATACCAGTGAAGTGGAACCAATCAGCGCCCTCAAAGATAGCTTCCCAATCGAAGTCTGCGGTAGAAGCCTTTGCAATTGCAGAATTTGCTCTGTCGTAGATACAAACCGAGCCACGCTGTGATGCGCCCTTTTCGTTAAAGTAGATACCTACTCTGTCGCCACCGCGAACGATCTTGGTAGTATCAACGCCGTATCTGCGGAGAGAGTTAATTGCTGCCTGACCGATTGCGTGTGCGGGAAGCTTGGTTACGAAGGATGCATCCATACCGTAGTTAGCAAGAGAAACGGCAAGGTAACCGTCGCCGCGGGCCAACGTAAATTCAACGTG
>JAZSIK010000030.1:0-47164 GCA_045533775.1 Eubacteriales bacterium | reverse complement strand
ACGAGTAACCCTCTTTCGTGAGACTTAAATCTCCATTATTTCCTTAGTCTTTGCAGCGGAGACACTGTCAATCTCCTTGATAAACTTATCGGTAAGATCCTGAACGAGCTTATCAGACTGCTTTGCCTCATCCTCGGTCATCTCGGAATTCTTCTTCATCGTCTTGATGGTATCGGTAGCATCGCGGCGGATGTTACGGATAGCAACCTTGGCATCCTCGCCCATCTTCGAGATCTGCTTCGAGAGCTCGCGACGGCGCTCCTCGGTTGTAGGCGGGAAGAGGAGACGGATGCAGGTACCGTCGTTCTGAGGATTAATTCCGATATCGGAGGTGAGAATAGCCTTCTCAATACCCTTCATAATGGACTTATCCCAAGCGGTAATGGTAAGGGTACGAGCGTCGGTCACCTTGATCTCTGCGATGGAGGAGATGGGTGTGGGAGAGCCGTAGTAATCAACGGCGATCTTCTTAAGTACGTCGGGATTTGCTCTGCCCGCTCTGATGGTAGAAAGATTCTCCGAATAGGAGTGGATGGTCTTCTTCATCTTTTCTTCATAAGGTTTAGTGTCAAGTTTCATATCGTTTTCACCTTTCAGTTATTTATATTATATTAAAAATATTCTCAATTTTATTCGCCCGATTATTCCGCAAGAATAACGGTGCCGCACTTGCCCTCGGTTACTGCGCTGACAATATCCTCAGCCGACTTGAGACCGAAGAACTTTACCTGCATACCTGCGGAGAGGCAGAAGGCGGTGGCGGTAGCGTCCATAGCCTGCAGATTTCTCGCGAGGACCTCGGATGCCTTGATCTCCTTGATGGGCTTTGCCTTCGGGTTCTTCTTAGGATCGGAATCATAGACATAGTCTATGCTCTTAGCCATAAGGATAGCGTCTGCCTCAATCTCGGCAGCCCTGACAGCACCCGCGGTATCGGTGGACAGGAAGGGGATACCGAGTCCCGCGCCGAACACAACGATCTTGCCTGCGGAGAGCGCCGCCTTTGCCGCCTGGGAGGAATAGACCTCAGCGAAGGGGTGCATAGGGATAGCGGTCATTACAACTGCCTCAGCTCCCGCGCGTACAAGCGCTTCCTTTAAGCAAATTGCGTTAATAACGGTAGCAAGCATACCCATACGGTCTGCCTCGGTGCGATCCATCTCACCGCCCGCTCTGCCACGCCAGATGTTGCCTGCGCCGACAACAACGGCAAGCTCGTGACCCTTATCTCCGCACTCCTTGATAGCGGCAGCAACACTGTCAACAAAGCTCATATCATATATTTCTCTATTATCTCCTGCAAGTGCCTCGCCGGACAGCTTAAGTAAAATACGCTTCATATTAATGTCCTCTCTTTTTCAGCTTATTTGGATAGCAAATTACTTCTTCATAGACAGAGCGCGTCTCGCCTTATCGGCAATGCTCGCCGCGGTAAGACCGTAAAGCTCAAGCAGCTCGGGAACCTGACCGCTCCTGCCGTATTTATCCTCCACTCCGACGCGGAGCACGGGAACGGGATAGCTCTCACACAGGCTCTCACAAACCGCGGCACCGAGACCGCCGATAATGTTATGCTCCTCGGCGGTGACGATCGCACCCGTCTTTCTCGCAGAGGCGAGAATAAGCTCTGTATCAAGAGGCTTTACCGTATGGATATTTATAACCTCAGCGGAGATGCCCTCTGCCGCGAGGAGATCTGCCGCCTCAAGAGCGAGGTGAACCATATAGCCGTTGGCAACGATGGTCACATCACTTCCCTCTCGGTATACAACGCCCTTACCTATCTCAAACTTATAGTCGGGGAGAAGCTCGGGAGTGAGATTCGGAACCGCGTATCTTCCAAAGCGAAGGTAGCAGGGGCCGTCGTGATTGAGCACAGCCTCTACTGCCGCATATGCCTCGGTAACATCGGCGGGACAGATGACTGTCATACCGGGGATAGTTCTCATAAGCGCAAGGTCTTCATTACACTGGTGAGTGGCGCCGTCCTCGCCAACGGTGATGCTGGCGTGAGTGCCGACAATATTTACATTAAGGTGGGGGTAACCGATAGAGTTCCTGATCTGCTCAAATGCTCTGCCGGCGGCAAACATAGCGAAGGACGCACAGAACACCTTCTTGCCGGTGGCGGCAAGACCCGCCGCAACGCTCAGCATATTGCCCTCAGCAATACCGCAGTCAAAAAATCTCTCGGGAAACTTCTTCTTGAACATACCCGTCTTGGTTGCTGCTGCAAGGTCAGCATCAAGAACGAGGAAATCGTACTTCTCGCCCAGCTCGGCAAGTGCCGCGCCGAAGCCTTCTCTGGTTGCTTTCTTATCTGCCATATCAACTATTCCTTATCTAAGAGTTTCAGCGATTTTCTCAAGATCGGCAATGGCTACCTTATAGAGATCCTCCTTCGGAGCCTGGCCGTGCCACTCACAAGCGTTCTCCATATAGGAAACGCCCTTGCCCTTGACCGACCTTGCAATAATCGCGGTGGGCTTACCCTTTATTTCTCTCGCCTCGGCAAACGCTGCCTCAAGCTCGCAAAAATCGTGAGCATCTACGGTAATGACGTGCCAGCCGAAGGCACGGAACTTCTCATCGTGAGGAGTGGGATTCATAACCTCGGTTATAGCGCCGTCAATCTGAAGACCGTTAAGGTCAAGGATAGCTACCAGATTGTCAAGCTTATAATGCGCGGCAAACATAGCCGCCTCCCAAACCTGTCCCTCCTCACTCTCGCCGTCACCGAGAACGGTATATACGCGGAAGGGAGAGCCGTCAAGCTTGGAGGAAAGAGCCATACCGCAGGCAGCGGAGATACCCTGTCCAAGCGAGCCCGTGCTCATATCAACGCCGGGCACTCCCTTCATATCCGGGTGTCCCTGAAGGTACGAGGCGGTCTTTCTCAGAGTCTTAAGATCCTCCTTGGGGAAAAAGCCGCGCTCGGCAAGAGTAGCATAAAGAGCGGGAGCTGTGTGTCCCTTTGAAAGAACGAATCTGTCCCTGATCTCAAGGCCGGGCTCACGGGGGTCAATCCTCATCTCCTCAAAATAGAGATAAGTCATAATATCCGCAATGGAGAGAGAGCCGCCGGGGTGACCGCATTTTGCATTATAAACCTCTTCAATTATGCTGATGCGTATGTTGTTTGCAATACGCGAAAGAGCCAGCTGCTTTGATTGTTCCATAAAACACTCCTAATTAATCTTATTACCCAATATTTTACTATAAAAAAGCGCGAATGTCAATATAATTTAGAGTATTTACAAATATATTTGACTTAAAACGCGCATTTAATTGTATTATTTACAAAAAATTAAAAAAGGCTCAATACGAGCCTTTCTCAAGTTCGGGATATAGGTTATAGCACTCCTTTTCTCCCTCCCGTGCCATACGGAGAGTCTGGGAGGCTCCGCTGCGACCGTGACCCACGTAGGCGATCATAATATCACAGCTGTCAGCCATAGCCTGATTGCGCCGACGCATACAGCTGTGATCATACCTTTCAGAGAGATAGCGCACCTCATCAGCCGAGGAAAGAGTGAAATCATAGGAGTCGCGCTGGCTTGCGGTCCAGGCGGCATCCTGGTCAAGACAAGGGAGAAAGAGTACAAGGCGAACATCGGGGTGGTCAATGCGGAAAAGAAGCACCTGCCTTGCCGCCTCGGTATCAAAGCCAACGGCACCGCCCGCAACAAACTCCCGGCATCCCCTGTTATATGCATAGTTGATGGCTCGGCGAAGAATATCCGCCATAGCGTACTTATGTGAGGGCTTAATATTTCGGTGTCCCGTAAAAGCGCAGACCATATGCTCTCTCCTCTCTCATATTATTTATTTAATTTTAGCACAGTAAAGAAAAAATGTCAATAAATTGCTATGCAAAATGGTAGAAAACAAAGATTTTCGGCAAAAGTCCTTGACAATAGGGCTAAAATATGCTATTATTGTAAGGTATAATGCCTACGGGCAATTTTATCTTGGAGGAAGCATGGACGACGGCACAGACGGGGACACTTGTCAGATGAGTGGCGTAAAATATTGATTTTTCAGGCTTAGCCGCGCTTTTTGGGAGTACGGTTATGCCTTTTTTTGCTTGTTTTTTCCGAGTGTTAAATCTAAAAAAACATATTTTTTTGACGAAAGGTAGAGTTAAAAGAAAGCTTATTATGGACATCCACATAACGTATACCGCGATTATAGTCGTGTGCGTAATTTTATCAGCCTATTTCTCGGCTACCGAGACCGCATTCAACACCTTCAACCGCATCAGAATGAAAAACGCGGCTGAGAAGGGAGATAAGAAGGCGGCGCTGGCGCTTCGTCTGTCTGAGGACTACGATTCGCTGATCTCAACAATACTTATTGGTAACAACATCGTTAATATTCTCGCGTCTGCGATTAGCACGTTGCTCTTTGCCAAGCTGATTGTTAATCAGGATCTGGCAGCGGTGGTATCAACAGCGGTGCTGACAGTTGTCGTTCTTGTCTTCGGAGAGATCTCCCCCAAGACGATGGCAAAGAACTCACCCGACAAGTTCGTGCTGTTCTCCGCCCCCATCATTAATGTTATGAGAATAATACTCTTCCCCTTCAACTTTATCTTCAACGCCTGGCAGAGACTTCTTTCCAAAATATTCAAGGCATCCGACGATCAGGGTATCACCGAAGAGGAGCTTATCTCTATTATTGAAGAGGCCGAGGAGGACGGAGATATTGACAAGGAGGAGAGCGACCTTATCAAGAGCGCAATAGAATTCGGCGACCTTGAGGTAGGCGATATCTTTACTCCCAGAATTGACATTACCGCCCTTCCCTCCTCCGCAACCAAGGAGATGGTGGCTAAGGTATTTACCGAATCGGGCTACTCAAGACTCCCCGTTTATGACGAGAGCATTGACAATATCGTCGGTATTCTTTACTACAAGGACTTTTACAACGTGGCATATAAGGCAAGCGTGCCCCTGCACGAGATAATCAAGCCTGTTATATACGTCGCGATCACTCAGCCCGTAAACGAGCTGATGAAGGAGCTACAGGAAAAGCAGCTGCATATGGCGGTAGTAACCGACGAGTTCGGCTCTACTGCAGGTATCGTAACCCTTGAGGATATTCTTGAGGAGATCGTCGGTGAGATCTGGGATGAGCACGACGAGATCGTTCAGGAGATCCGGGAGATCGGCGAAAAGGAATACGAAGTATCCGGTCGCGCGAATATTGAAAACTTCTTCTCCGCCCTTGACCTTGACGAAGAGATTGAGTCTGTCACGGTAGGCGGATGGGCTATGGAGGTGCTGGGCAAGATCCCCGAGGTTGGCGACAGCTTTGAGGAATACGGACTTGCCGTTGAGGTTACCGAAATGGACGGTCGCCGCGTTGAAAAGGTACACGTCATTGACAAGCGCGATGACGGAAGCGACGATGACGACGATGAAAAGGACGACAAAAACGACGATTGATAATCCTCTGATTTTAATAAAAAAAACGGGGTTTTATCACGGTTTTGTAAATCTTAGTTTACAATTTATTAACAAACGGCAGTCAAATCGGCTGCCGTTTTTGTTTTACGCTTTTGGATTTTTGTGAAAATTGTGAGGTAATTAGTCTAAGCAATGCAAGAGAAAAAACGGTCAGCGACAGGGCAAAGAGTATCTTCATAGTCATCCAGAGAGGGGTCGCCGTGCTGCCGCTGAATCTGAACAAAAGGTGAGACAGAGATGCTGCCGCAAGGGCGAATAAAAGAGGAAATAGTGCCGAGGTGACAAGCGAGACGCGGAAACGGATCTTCTTCCTCAATCTTATAAAGGAAAGTAGAAAATTATAGCCCTCCATTACCAATATTACCACCGCGTAGCCCATTATTCCCATACGGGGTATGAGCAGCCAGACGAGTATGACCGACAGCAGAGAGTCGGAAATATTGACCCACATAGAGAACACCTGCTCTCCTATTCCCTTCAGCATTGAATCGGTGACGTGGTCAAGGTACATAATGGGTACGACGAAGGAGAGGGTGGCTATGTAGTAGCCTGCGTCATAGGAATCGTATACCAGGTAGCCCAGCTCCTCGGCATAGGAAAAGAGAAAGACCGCAGAGATAAAGGCGTAGGTCAGAGTGGCGCCTGTGGCGCGGGAGGCAATATCCGACATACGTTTTTCCCTGCCCGCAGAGGAGTCCTCGGCAAACTCGGGCACAAGGAGCCCAGCAAAGGATGACAGCGGTGTCATAGGGTAGGTGATCAGAGGCAGAGCCATACCGTGCAGGGTGCCGTAATGAGCGTATGCCTCGGAGGGACTCTCTCCGCTCTCACGCAGCTTTCTGGGAATGAGAATATGCTCAACGTTCAGCAGAAGCGATCTGACATAGGCGGAAAAGCCTAGGGGTAAAGCGGTAGCTGCTACCGAGGAAAGCTCGGGTCTTTTGTTCTCCGTTTTTTTGCCGTTTTTGCGCCAATCATATAACAATTCAAAGAAAATTAGCCAAAAACCGAGGATTTCTGTAACTGTTATGCCTATGCAGAGTCCGACAACCGATGCTACTATACCGTAGGGCGAGAGATATGCTACAAGGACGACGGTGACTATCATTCTGACTATCTGGGAAAAGATTGCCGAGGCGGCGTTGAAGCCTACCCGCTTCACTCCCACAAAGTAGCCCGACAGGACGGAAGAAAGCGAGGCGGGTATCAGAGAGAGAGACAGCACTCTTAAGGAGGAGACGGTGCGCGCATCCGACAGAACCACATCTCCAAGAAGCTCTGCACCGAAGAAAAGTCCCAGCGTGGCAATGCTGCCAAATATAGCGGCGTACAGACAGGCTCCCTTCAGTATTCTGCCAACATCCCTCTCCCTGCCCTCTCCTATGGCGGCGGCAACAAGACGGGTGACGCTAAGGCTGATACCCGAGGTGGCAAGGGTGACGGCAAAGGAATAAACCGTCATAATAAGAGTATAGAGTCCTGTCCCCTCGGCACCTACGCTGCGCGATATATATGCGCCAAGCATCATTGCCGCGGTTTTCATCCCCAGCCCTACCAGAGTCATCAATATACCGTTGCTAAAAAATCTTTTTGCATCACTCATTTTGCCTTCACCGCCGTATTTTTCACAGGTTTTTTTCTTCATTATGATTATATGATAAGAAATAAATAAAAATATTAAAAAAAATCCAAAAAACACTTGCATTTTTCAAATATATGTGCTATAATTATTCTCGCTGATTTATGCAAACAAATTAATTTATATAAAATTACGCTCGCAAGGGCGGGATTTTAGGAGGTGTCAAAATGGCTAAGTGCAGTATCTGCGGTAAGGGCGTTGCTTTCGGACACAATGTGTCTCACTCCAACCGTAAGACCAACAGAACCTGGAAGCCCAACATCCGCAAGGTTAAGGCTGTAGTTAACGGAACCAACACTACCGTTTCCGTTTGCTCTCGTTGCCTTCGTTCCGGTAAGGTTGAGCGCGCCTAAAGGTTAAAAAACTCTGCTTTCGGGGCAGAGTTTTTTACTTATATTGACTTTTTTGTTTTATATAGTAATTATGAAAGCTTTAATTGTAGACGAAAGAATATCCGAAAAGTGCGAAAGAGCCTTGATGCGCGAGGGTTTTCTCCTTATCAAGCTACCACCTGACAAAAGACTTGGCGAGGCGGTAGCCTCCCACCCCGATACGGTGATGTTCTCTGTCTCGGGAGAGATAGTTACGACGGCAGAATACTGCGATGATGCCGCCTATGTTTTCAGCGACATCAGAGAGCTGAGTCCCGGCACGAGAATAACCTTTACCTCCGACGAGCGCGGGGATAAATATCCACTTGACTGTATAATGAACGCGCTTGTTATCGGCAGACGAATTTTCTGCAAGGCGGATACGGTATCCCGGGCTATACGGGATCTTGCCGCACGGAGAGGATATGAGATAGTACACACAAACCAGGGATACCCCGCCTGTACCGTACTGAGCTTTGGCAACTCTGCAATAACCGCCGATGCGGGTCTTGGCTCTCTGCTGGCGGAATGCGGCATTAGGGTTACGCTTATCAGTGAGGGCAGTATTTCCCTGCCCCCTTATCAGTACGGCTTTATCGGCGGTGCATCGGGTGTTGTGGGAAGCAAGGTGTATTTCTTTGGTGACATATCAACCCATCCCGACTGCGAGATGATCTGTCGGGCTATTCGCGAGGAGGGGTATACTCCCGTCTCGCTCTCAGACGGAGAGCTATGCGACCTGGGTGGAATTATTTCTCTTTAGCATCAGGCTGATCAGCACGGCTATTACAGGCAGAATAAGCATACCCCAGATGCCGAACAGCGAGTATCCCATATAGAGCGTCACCAGAGTGACTATGGGGTGCAGATCAAGATTTTTGCCCACTATTTTAGGCTCGGAGAACTGGCGGATAAGCGAGCTGATGACGAACAGGATGATCAACCCTACCCCAAGCAGAGTATTGCCCACAGCAAGCTCATAAACGCTCCAGGGCACAAGAACCGTGCCTACCCCTATAATCGGCAGAATATCCGCCAGGGCGATAAAGAAGGCTATTATCGGGGCGTGTGAGATGCCCAATATGAGAAAGCCTATCAGTAGCGTCGTATAGGTAATAGCCATTATCAAGGCGTATGAGATCACATACTTTTTCAATACAGTTATCACACCGCCATAGCAGTCGGTCATAACCCTATGCACCTTCTCAGGCAGATGGGTACTGAGGAAGCTCTTAAGCCTATCATAATCAAGGGCGAGATAGGTCAGCGATATGAGGCTGACAATAAGGAACAAAAACAGCTGAGGAACACCGCCCGCCAGACTCGTTATCCAGCCTGCTATTGCTGTGAGTGCCGAGGACAAAAGCTTTTCCAATGCTCCGCTGAGCCGTCTGGCAAGCTCCTCGGGCAAAAGCGTACCTATTATGGGTATCTCGGAATTGGTCAGTGAGGAGAGCAGCTCGTAAAGGCCGTTTTGCTCTGCCATATCGGCAAGAAAGCTCCAGAGTGCATTCACCGTGCGCCAGATTATAAAAATCGCGCCACTGACAAAAATCAGAGCTATCAAAAGTGACATAACAAGGCGTATCACCCTCTCGGGTGCCTTGATCACTCCCGACAGCTTACGAGCGGGCGATACGGTTATTGAAACCACGATAAGAGCTATAAAAAATGGCAAAAGAACAGGTAGGATGTATTTTATCAGGCAGATAAAGAGTATTACTGCCGAGAGTGTTCCTACCGAAATTATGGCGAGGTTGGTTATTTTTTCTTTCATCCGTCCTCCAAAATGCGTATATACTTAATTATAAACAAAAATAAAAAAATAATTACGAAAATGAAGGAGATTTCAAAATGGTTGTTATTGAAATGGAAAACGGCGGCGTAATTGAGCTGGAGCTCTGCCCCGAGGCAGCGCCCAAGACCGTAGCAAACTTCATAAAGCTTGCGGAGGAGGGATTCTATGACGGACTTATATTCCACAGAGTTATTCCCGGCTTTATGATCCAGGGCGGAGACCCTCTCGGCAACGGTATGGGCGGTGCAAAGGAAAAGATCGTGGGTGAGTTTAAGATCAACGGTCATAACAATCCTATAAAGCATACACGCGGTGTTATTTCTATGGCAAGATCCTATGATCCCAACTCCGCATCCTCTCAGTTCTTTATTATGCACAAGGATGCTCCTCATCTTGACGGTCAATATGCCGCATTCGGCAAGGTTGTGAGCGGTATGGAGGTTGTTGACGAGATAGCTTCTATCCCCACAGATTACAGCGACAGACCCAAGATCGCTATGAGAATGAAGAAGGTTTATGTAAAGTAATTCCCGAAAAGCAAAAAAAGCAGAGGCGATTTGCCTCTGCTTTTTTTTATTATATTAGCCTCCGAAGAGACCCTTGAAGAAGTCCTCAATGCTTCTCAGGAAGAGAAGGATGCTGAGAGCGATCTCCTGGAGCCAGGTAAGTTCGGACTCACCATCGGGCTGCTGGGGATTCTCGGGCTGCTCAGGAGTGGGATTGGAATAATGAGGATTGGTAACAAAGTCGCTCTGAAGATCGTCGTTTACGTAAAGGCTGTTCTGGGGTGTGGGCATAACAACGATATCCTTGGTCTGAGTGCCATTGCCATCGTTGAAGATAACGCCTATAGTACCCTCGGAAACGGTAGCGTAGTAGAGACCAAGATCCTCATCATAATCCATAATCTCACCGGGCCAAGCGATTGCACCGCCATCGGCAGACCAGTAATAAATATAAGGTGTATCCCAGCCTGCTGCGTTGTCAAGATAAACAATTGTATCCTGCTCAAGGCCTGCTGCGGGAATATTCTCGGAGGGGCCTGTGGATTCAGAGAGCTTGTGACCTACGGTTGCGGTAACGGGATCAAATGTAATAGTTACATTCTGCTCCTCCTCAAGAATGATCTGATAGTCGGTGCCGAACTGGCCAACACCGTTTACAGGGTCACCCCAGGAACGGTCCCAACCGTGATCTGCAGCAACCTTGAACTGATAGGTGCCTGCGGGAATACCTGTAAAGGTCTTCTCATAAAGCTTGGTTGCTGTGTTATAAATCATATCATTTGCAGTATCAGCGGGATTCCACTCGGATCCGCAAAGACCTGCAACACCTGCTACGGTATAGCTGCCAACGCCATCGGTGCTGTCAATTACAACATCACCGCTGCCCTCACCGTCACCACCTGTGCTACCGCCACCAACCTCAGCGCCGCTCGCCCAAGTACCGGAAGCAAGAGCTGCCCAGGGATCAGAAATGGTAAAGGTGTCATCTGCGCTGAGAACGAGGTCAACAGTCTGATTCCACATTATGGTCTTATCCCAGTCGTTGTAATCCGAATCGGGACTCATACGGCAGAAGATAATGTTGGTATATCCTGCGGGAATAAGCGCCTTATAGATGCCGTCTCCCTCAGAGGTCATATCAACCCAACCGTTGTCCGTATCGCCAGCCCAGTAATAAACTGCAAAGCGCGCACCATCAGACTCCCACTCTGCACCGGGCTGAAGGTATACAGCAGTCTCATCTGCTGCGAAGGCAGTAACCGATACCATACCGATAATCATAGTGAATGTAAGAAGGATGGCAAGAAGAAGTTTGCTATTGATATTCTTCATAATATGTATTCCTTTCAAAATATATTATATCTCTTATGTATTATATCATAGCATAAACAATATTACAATATCTTTTTAGGCATTAAATATTTTTTGTGAAAAGTATACAAAATATTTTGTTATTTTTATTTAATAAAAAGCCCCTGTGGCTGTGTGCCACAGGGGACATATCAATTATTCAGCGTTGCCGCCAAAAAGACCTGCGAAGAAATCGCCAATGGACTTGAAGAAATCAAGAATTGCCTGCCAGATTGCCTCAAAGAAGCCAAGCTCCTCTTCGGGCTGCTCGGGCTGGGGATTCTCAGGCTGAGGATCCTCGGGCTTAGGATCTTCGGGCTTAGGATCTTCGGGCTTAGGATCTTCGGGCTTGGGATCCTCGGGCTTGGGCTGCTCGGAGGAAGGAGTGGTGTAGCTGAGGTAGAGGGTTCCGTCCTCATCAACCTCAAGGGTGAAGGTAACCTGAACATCCTTGGGCACGAACATCTTCTCGCTATTACCCTTTGCAAGAGTAACCTCGGTATCCTGGCAATACTCTGCTGCGAGATACCAATCGCCGTTGTTGTCCTTAACAACTACATATGTATCGCTGGTAAAGGTAGCGGTAAGCTTGCCGTTTACGAAGTGATAATCGTTGCCGTCATAGTCAACATCACCGATATAGCCTACAAGGTAGAAGTCGGTGGGAGCGGGCTTGGGCTGCTCGGGCTCGGGCTCAACAGCCGCGCCGGTGGTATAGCTGAGAGTAAGGCTACCGTCCTCGTTTACGGTAAGAGTGAAGTTAAGCTCTACGCCGCCGGGAACGAACATCTTCTCAGTAAGATTTTCCTTAAGAGTTACGGTAGTATCCTCACAGTAGGTCTCGGAGAGGAACCAATGAGCGTTGTCACCGGTCTTGATGAATACATAGCTATCCTTAGAGAAGGAGGTAGAAAGCTTGCCGTCTACGAACTTGTACTCACCAAGATTCTCCCAGTCTTCCTCACAGCCGTAGTTTGCGCCGTTAAGGTAACCGATAAGATAATAGTCGGTGGGAGCAGGATTGGGATCGTCGGTAGGATCGTCGGGATCTACGGTAGGATCATCGGGATCTACGGTGGGATCATCGGGATCTACGGTAGGATCGTCGGGATCGGTTGAAGGAGCGAACTCAATCGCCTCAACATCATTCTTTTCATTCCAGAGCATCTTCCAGCCTGCGCCGTCAACAATGCCCTCGGTGATGTCGGGAGTCTGATCGCGCTTGGTAGGATCGGTGTCCTTAAATCCGCTGATGATAAGACCTGCAACATTTGCGGGAACAGAAACAGAATATACATCGTGGCCGTCAAGAGTGCCTACAACTGTCATAGCAGTACCGGGCCAGGTGTTGTCACCGCCATCTTCGGGAAGCCAATAGTAGCAGGCAACCTCTGTCCAGAGCCAGTTGTTCTCAAAGTAAACAGTGATGGTCTCGGTTGCGGGCTCATCGGGATCTACGGTGGGCTCATCGGGATCTACGGTGGGATCGTCGGGATCTACGGTGGGATCGTCAGCTGCGGGAGCGGTGATCTCTATTGCAACGGTAGTACCGGTAAGAGTAACGGTAACGGTGCTGCCGTCCTCTTCAACGGTATATTCCTTGTTCTGATCGGGATAAGCAATGCCCCAATCATGATCACAAGCACACTTAAGGAGATATGTGCCAGCCTCAACGTTCTCATATACCTTAGTATATACGCCGTCAGCATAGGTCATATCGTTATCGGTATTGCCGGTAGCCCACTCGGTACCGAGGTGAGCGCCTGTGCCAGCGACGGTAAAGGTAGCCTGTCCGCCACATGTGCCGCACTTGTATGCGCTGTCATAGTTATGGCCAGTTGCGGAGGTAATAGTGTCACCGCAAAGAGTACACGTCTGATCCTCGGTACAGGTAGCCTCAGGACCTGCTACGTGCTCACAGGTAGAGCCGAGGGTAGACCAGGTTCCGCCACCCTTATCCCAGGTATTTTCCTTAACTGTATAGTGGTTTGCGCCACCTGTGGGAATGGAAAGGTCGGAGGTCTGATTCCACTTATTGTTCCAGTTGTTAGCTGCAGCATTAGGATTCATACGGCAGAAGATAACGCTGGGATATACCTTGTCGGTAGGTACAGCAACCTCATAAATACCGTCGGAGTTGGAATCCTTCATATCAACCCAGGTTTCACCGTTGCCGAAGAAATAAGCAGCGAAACGGGCATTATCCTTCTTCCAATTTGCATTGGGAGTAAGATAAAGTGTCTCGGGCTGAGAAGCCGCGCTTGCAGTTATTGTAGCCAAGCTCGCAAGGAGCGTGAAAACTACAAGCAGAGCAACTAAAATCTTGCGTGTGTTTTTCATAAAAAAATCCTTTCTTTTTTTATTATTTAGTTGGTTATTCAATTATATCACAACAATACAAATATTACAATAAGAAAATAAAGTAAAAATGTTTTTTGTACAACATCAACAAATACGTTTATTTATTATGACATAAATAGAGGGACGCCGAAGCGTCCCTCTGAATAATTATGTTAAATTACTTGCCGGTAATCTTAGAGAAAAGATTGCCGAAGAAAGCTGCAACCTTGCCGAAGAAAGCAACGATTGCTGCCCAGATGGACTCAAAGAATCCAAGCTGAGGCTCCTCGGGCTTGGGCTCCTCGGGAGCAACGTAGTCAGGATCGGACTCGCCGCACTCGCACTTGCCGTCTACGAAGTTGTGCTCGTGAGGAGCGGGAATCTCGGACTTGGTAATAGTAAGGTTATACTCGCCCTGATCCTCAAGATAAATGAAGCCAAGGAAGTACAGACCGGGCTGAAGATCTGCATCGCCGTCAAACTCAAAGATATTCCAGCCATCGCCACCGGTTGCCCAGAGGTCAGCATTATCTGCTGTTACGGGTGTGGTGTAGATGAATACAGTAAGATTCTTATCACAAGTAAAGGTGTAACGACCTGCCTCGGTTACGGTGAAGTAGGGGAACTCATAAGGATGTCCGTGCTCACCCTCACCGTTTGCTACGAGGTGATACTCGTTAACTACGAGCTTGTTCTCGCCTGCTACAACGTTGTTAGCAACGAAGTGGGGGTTGGGGCCGTAGCAGATAGCGCACATGTTGTATACATAGTAGTGACCGGTTGCGGGAATCTTAACACTCATCAAATTAGTTACCTGAGTAAGAGCCTCATCGGTCCAAGCGCTGCCACAAATCTCGCAGTACCAGTACTCAAGGTTACCCATAGTCTCACAGCCTGCAGCAACTGCCTCAACGTGCTTGATGGTGTGAGCTGCATCAGGATTGGTGAGCTCGCCACACTTCATGCAGTGAGCGTCACAAGCGTTCATATACTCGTGCTCGCAAGCGGGCTCTTCAACAACAGGAGAAACCTCTACCTTGTAAATATAGCTGCCGTTGCCAAGGGGACCAACATAGTAGGTTCCTGCCTCTTCAAGAGTAAGGGTGTCAATATAAGGCTCGCCAGCCTGACCCTTTTCGGTTGCAGCATGCTCCTGCTTGTCAGCAGTGATAATTCCAATGTATCTTTCATCGCTGGAGGAACCACATACCCACCAAACTTTAACATTTACAGGACCGTCAGTAGTAAACTCAATAGCGGACTTGTTTACAACGCCGTCCTTAACATTGATCTTGCCGCCAAAGTTAATTCTGCGAGTGGCGGTATAACCGTCAGAGAAGGTAACCTCATTTGCATCGTCAACCTTACCGTCTTTCTTAAAGATAACGGTAAAGAAGGGGTCGGAAGCAGGAACTCTGGAGTTATCTTCGGTGTACTTAACTACCTCGAAGTCCTTGGACTCAAGAACATGAGTTTCGCCGATCTGGGAAGCCGCTTCATCTGCTGCGGATGCAACGATTGCGGTCATACCAACCATCATAGTAAGAACAAGGATGGCTGCGATTAAAATCTTGCGTGTGTTTTTCATAATAATTTCCTTTCTTTAATTAAATTTTATGTCACGCTAAAATAATTATAACATATATATATAAGTTTTACAAGATAAAAGTCGTCAAAAAAACATTTTTGTGCATTTTTAACAAACAAAATCGTGCTTAATGTTAATTAAGTACAAAAAGAGGGGCGCGTTTGCGCCCCTCTCGGGTATATTAAATCAGATTACTGCTTAGGAGTAAAGAGATTCTTGAAGAACTCGCCAATAGCAGTGAAGAAAGCAACGATTGCTGCCCAGATGGACTCAAAGAATCCAAGCTCTTCTTCGGGCTGCTCGGGCTTAGGCTCCTCGGGCTTGGGCTCCTCGGGAGCAACGTAGTCAGGATCGGACTCGCCGCACTCGCACTTGCCGTCTACGAAGTTGTGTACGTGAGGAGGAACGATGTCGGTTCTGGTTACGGTGAGATCATACTCGCCCTGGCCTGCCTGGAAGATGTAGCCTACATAGTAGGTACCGGGCTGAAGATCTGCGTTGCCGTCATACTCAAAGATATCCCAGCCCTCTTCATTAGGCTCCCAAATGGAAGCGTTATCTGCTGTTACGGGAGTGGTGTAGATGAATACAGTAAGCTTGGTTGCATCATAGGTGAAGGTGTAGGTGCCTGCCTCAGCAACATTGAAGAATGTGAACTGATAAGGCTTGCCGTGCTCGCCCTCGCCGTTTGCTACAAGGTGATACTGGTTACATACGATCTTATGCTCGCCTGCGCCGTTTACAATATTGTAAATGAAGTCAGGGTTAGCTGCGCCACATGTCAAGCATGCATTGTAGAAGTAAAGGTGACCGGTTGCGGGAACCTCTTCCTGTGCTACGAGAGTGTCACCACAAACGGAGCACTTCTTACCCTCGGTAAGACCGGACTCGGTACAGGTAGGATCCTTTGCCGCGAGAGTTTCCTCGGTGTGAGGAACTACGGGAACAACCTCCTGCGCTACGAGAGTCTCGCCACATACGGAGCAGTGCTTACCTGCAGTAAGACCAGTCTTCTTACAGGTAGGAGCTACAGCCTCGTCAACAACCTCGGTGTGACCCTTTGCAGCAACAGTCTCCTGAGCTACGAGAACCTTATTACATACGGAGCAGTGAGAGCCCTCGGTAAGACCGGTAGCGGTACAAGTGGGCTTCTTAGCGGAATCGGTAACTGCCTTATGGCCTGCAGCAGGAACAACCTCTTGAGCCTTAAGAACTGCGTCACATACGGAGCAGTGCTTACCTGTGGTAAGACCTGTCTCGGTACAGGTAGGAGCAACAGCCTTATCCTCTACCTCGGTGTGACCGAGAGCCTTAACGGTCTGCTGAGCAACGGTAACTGCACCGCAAGCGGTACACTGCTTACCCTCGGTAAGACCGGACTCGGTACAGGTAGGAGCCTTTGCGGGAAGGGTCTTCTCGGAGTGAGGAAGTGCGGGAATGATCTCCTGATCTACAAGGATCTCATTACAGCCGGAGCACTTCTTACCCTCGGTAAGACCAGTCTCGGTACAGGTAGGATCCTTTGCAGGAAGAATGATAACATCCCATCTGGAGTGGTCGTGGCCAAGAACTGCGATAACGCCTGTCTCGGTCTTTTCACAGTTAGCACAGCTACGGGACTTGATACCCTGATTCTTCTCGGTGGGCTCCTGGATGGTCTTCCATTCGCCGAAGGCGTGACCTGTTGCGGGAACTATGGTCTGTGCCTGAAGAACCTCGCCACATACGGAGCAGTGAGAGCCCTCGGTAAGACCGGTAGCCTCGCACTGGGGTGCTACTGCAGCGTCGGTAACGGGAGTATGGTCATAAACGTGAGTAACCTCAAAGGAAATGGAGATACCGCCCAGGATCTGCTCGTTGAGGTCGGTAAGGTATGCAGAATAGGTATCCTTATCGGTCTCGCAGGTACCGTAGTTGATGAGATAAACTCTCATAAATCTGGGAGAAAGAGCGGGTATAGCCATCTCAAGCTCACAGTCACAGCCGGCACACTTGGTAACAAGCTTACCGTTTGCGTCAGCGGTGGGAAGAGTAACGATGGTGTACTCAGAATCTTCGTTTACAGAGTGAGGATAGTTGCCTTCAATATCAAACTGAACGTAAATCATGCCCTCAATCTTCTGATCAAGATCTGTAAGAGCGATTGCATAGTGATCGGTGGGATCGCCGCAGTCGCCAAGCTGTACCTGATATATTCTCAGATACATAGGAGAAAGAGCGGGGATAGCCATCTCAAGATCGCAGTGACAAGCCTCACACTGAGTGGTGAGAAGGCCGTTTGCCTCAGCGGTGGGAAGAGCTGTAACGGTGTAAGCAGAATCCTCAGCTACGGTGTGAGGAAGCTTTGCAATGCTGCCTCTGTCGGAGAGGTCACCCTCGTGACAGTTACAGGTGTAGTATGCATTGTAACCCTCAAGAGTGCAGGTAGGAGCCTTGCCGTCATTGAGCTTAAGGCCAAGGTGCATTACGATATTGATCGCCTTGAGATAGTTGTTGCCGATACTCTCAACGGAGTAAGTAAGAGTAGTCTCTTCAAGTGCATAGTATACGAAGGTATCGGTGCACTCGTAGGTGTTAGTACCGTCGGAAACGGTGTAGAAGGAGAGACCGGGATAACCAACGAAGGTTACGGATGCGCCAGCAGCTACATTGAAGCTGAAGGAACCGTTCTTAACCTGGCAGTTATTACCGTTTTCAACAACCTGAATACCAGAGAAATCAATGAAGGAATCCTTGTAGTTACCGTCGGTGATGAACTCAAGGTCAGTGCTCTCAGTGAAGATCTTATAGGTAGTTACGGTTGCACTTACAATGTAGGAGTGAGCGTAATCGCTGGTAGCTATGTGTACGGTTGTATCCTCGGAAACGGTGAGAGTATAAGCGAAACGACCGTTGGACTGCTCAACGCCAACGAGATCGGTCTTAACACCGTTAAGGTAGAAGTCAAACAGACCGTAGTTCTTGTCGTGACCTACAATAAGAAGAGTAGATCTTGCGGGAATAGTGAACTGAATATTGGTGTTTGCGCTGAACTGATAAGAACCGTTATTGTCTCTGAGTTCACCGTTTACAACGATGTTACCGTCAAAGTTCTCAACATCGCCGAAATCGTATGTTACGTCGGAGCTGATAACAGGAAGAGCCTTATCACAAACGGAGCATACGCAATTTACATAGGTATGAACACCGGTTGCAGGAGTATTGTTGCCGGTATACTTGTCTTCACAGCTACATGTGTAGGTAGTGTAACCGGGATTTACACAATCAGGCTCGGTAACAACAGCCTCGTATTCGTGAGTGTGAAGCTCAAGAGTATCCTTGGGATCATCTCCCTCGCCCCAAGACTTGAAGAGGTAGGTGCCGCCATTTGCGGAAACCGCAAGGTCAGCGGACTGATTCCACTTTGCATCCCAGCTGGGATCAACCTTAGGATCAAGTCTTACGAAGATGATGTGAGTTGCGCCCGCGGGAACGGTTGCGGAGTAGTAGCTATGTCCCTCAACCTGGGTCATCTTTACCCAACCGCTGTTCTCTGTGTTCTTAGCGAACCAGTAAATACCAAAGGCTGCGCCGTCGGATGCCCATGGACCGGGAACGAGAGAATAAACTGTATCGGACTCAAGAGCGTAGCAGAGCTCGGTTACAACAAGCTTGCCATCAACAACGCTGATAACAAGGTCGCTGCCCTCGCCTACGGTGATCTTATAGTTACCAACATTGTCGGTAGTTGCACCGTTCTCACCGAATGCGCCTGTGTAAGAGTGGTTCTTTACAACCTTGAACTCATAGTTGCCGCCCTTAACATTCTCATATGTAATGGAATAGTTGCCGGTCTCAGCATCAAAGAGGAGGTTGTTCTTAACATCATCGGGATTCCAATTGGAGCCGCAAAGACCTTCGCTACCGGAAACGGTATAAACAAGGTCTGCGTCGCATCTGTTACATGCGCCGTATGCGTCGTAATCGTGGCCGAGCTTGTCAGAAGACTCTCTGTCTGCCTCGGGAGTGATGTCCTTATGACAATCAAGACAGTAGGTATACTTATAACCACCTTCGGTACAAGTAGCAGTATTTCTCTGCTCGGTGTGCTCATGCATACAACGGTCCGGATCAAGTGCATCACAGCCTTCACGAGTACATTCATCATTCTCAAAGATATGGCCAAGAGCCTTATCTTCTTCAGCTTCGCTTTCTGCGCCGCAAAGGCTACAGCTTACAGCCTTCTCACAGGTAGCGGGAACGCTGAAATCACAAACGTGATACCACTTATTTTCAGAAGTGTCATAGATGTTGTTATATACGGTTTCACCGGTAGGAACCTTAAGGTCACCGGTCTTATTAGCATCGTTGCCATCGCCCTTGCCGAATATTACATTGCTATATTCAACGGGGATCTGATAGGACCAGAGCTGAGTTTCCTCATCATAGGTCATCTTTTCGCCGGGCCAAGCTTTGTAAGGATCACCAGTCCAGGTGTAGCAGTAAACTGCGCCCCAGTTCTTGCTATCCTTAACATATACGGTTACATACTCGGTAGTAGCGTCGCATCTTGTGCAATCGCCGTCTACATAATTGTGACCGAGAGCTGCGGTATCTTTTTCATAAGAGTCGCCGCACTCAGAGCAAGTATATGTAGTCTTGCCTGCCTCGGTACAGGTAGCGGTTGTAGTAGACTCGTAGTTGTGGTCACAAGCAGGAGCAACAACCTCAACGGAAAGCTTGCCATTAGAGATAATTACCGTTACAGTACTACCAGCCTTTTCAACCTCAAGCTTATAGTTATTTGCCGCACCGGCTACACCGTTTTCACCGTATGCGCCAACCCAAGTGCCGGGATTTTTAACTTTTAATTCATAATCTCCAGCATCAACATTTGAAAGTACAATAGAGTACACACCGTCACTGTATGTGAGATAATTTGCTTCCTTATCATCCCAGCTTCCAACAATGGTACCTACTAAGCAATAAGTAGCGGGAGCATCTGGCTCTACGGGAGTCTCGGGCTCGGTAGAACCTGCGGGAGTGTAGGTAGACCAAGAACCGGTGTCTCCATCCCACGCAGTAAGCTTACAACAGTTTTTATCAGCGGGAATAGCAATATCTCCCGACTGATTCCAATATCCATCTTTAGCTCCATCAACCTTTGTCCAGCTGGGCGCAGTAGCCGCAGAAGACATTCTGTTGATTTTCATTCCTGTTCTGTCTGCAGGAATTTCAGCTTCATAGATGCCATCTCCGTCATTATCAGAGAATGTTACCCATGCATCGCCTGTTGAACCACCCCAGGTCCAAGCAGCAAACCATGCGCCGCCCTGATCCCAGAAAGTGCTTCCACCCGCATTGAAGTAGATAGTTCTGGTTTCAGTCGCCGCAGATGCGGGGATTACTGCAAGAGCCATCATAAGTACCATTACGATAACTAATGCAATTGAAATTTTGCGCGTTGTTTTCATAAGAATTATCCTTTCTTAGATTTTATTTTTTACGCTATATGTAATTATAGCACATTTATTTATTTTTTACAATAAGGTTTTGGAAAGTTGGATTTTTTTGTCAAAAGTACACAAAGGGTATTTTTCCTTTGATTTTGGCATTTTTCAAAAAATGCAGACAAAGGGTGAAAAAAGTTCGTTATTAGGGTGTTTTTTGCATTCTTCGGTTAGAAAAAATGCAAAAACGGGCGATTTTGCTTTCGCCCGTTTTTTTCTGTTTTGTGCAATATGAATAATATTCTTATTTTTCAGCGGTGAAGAAGTCGGCAAGATCTGTCGGTGACTCTGCAAGGTAGGTGAAGCCGCAGTTGTTCAGTTCTTCCCTGCTACCGTGTCCCCAGGTGACGCCCATACTGTCTATACCGCACCTGGCTGCGCCCTCGGCATCATACATTCTGTCGCCCACAAGAATGGCACGGGAGCGATTGGCATTTACGGCATTGAGGCTATAATCAAGCACCTGCCACTTATGGTCGCGGTTATCACCCGCGGCGCCGCCCATAAAGTCAAAATAAACATCAAGACCGAACAGACGCATTATTTTAAGAGCTGTTCCCTCCGGCTTTGAGGTAGCGAGGACAAGGGTCTTGCCCGCAGCCTTCAGCGATGCCAGCATCTCGCGGATGCCGTCGTATACCTTGTTATCCCACCAGCCGTAAATGTTATAGTACTCGCGGAACTTTTCTATCGCCTCCACAACGGTGATCTCGTTAAAGCCAAACTCATTCTGCCAGACCACATAGAGCGACGGGCCGATAAATCTGCGGAGCGAGTCGCGGTCACCGTAGTCGGTAATGCCCATTTTCTTAAAGGCGTAGATGAAGCCGTCAACAAGTCCGCGCTCGGGATCGGTGAGCGTACCGTCAAGGTCAAAGGCAATTACGTCATAGTCTTTCATAGTGTTCCTCGTTTTTCGCATTTTTTTATATTATAGTATAGAATGGTCAAAATGTCAACATAATATAACAAAAAGCCCCGTTTTGCGGAGCTTTTTGCAAAAATCAAACCACACCCTGAGCAAGCATTGCGTCAGCTACCTTAAGGAAGCCTGCAATATTTGCGCCTGCGACAAGGTTACCGGGCATACCGTATTTTTCGGCTGCGGAGGATGCGTTTTTATAGATGCTTTCCATAATGTTATGAAGCTTTGCATCCACCTCCTCAAAGGACCAGGAAAGACGCTCGGAGTTCTGTGTCATCTCAAGAGCGGAGGTAGCAACACCGCCCGCATTTGCCGCCTTGGCGGGAGCGAACAGCACACCTGCATTAATAAATGTAGAGATAGCCTCGGGGGTGGAGGGCATATTTGCACCCTCGGCAACGGCAAGCACACCGTTTGCCACAAGGGACTTGGCACTCTCCTCATTGATCTCGTTCTGAGTTGCGCAAGGAAGAGCAATGTCGCACTTTACAGTCCAGATTCCCGAGCAGCCCTCGGTATATGTGGCAGTAGGATGGGTAGCGATATACTCCTTGATCCTTCCGCGGCGAACCTCCTTGATCTCCTTTACTGCAGAGAGGTCAATACCCGACTGATCAACAATATAGCCGTTGGAGTCTGACATAGCAACAACCTTAGCGCCGAGGGCGGTAGCCTTCTCACAGGCATAAATCGCAACATTTCCCGAGCCGGAGATCACAACGGTCTTGCCCTCAAAGCTGTTGCCCCTGTCGCGCAGCATCGCATCGGTGAAATAGCAGAGGCCGTAGCCTGTCGCCTGCTTTCTGCCAAGAGAGCCGCCGTAAGTAAGACCCTTACCTGTAAGAACGCCTTCGTAGAGATTTGTAATACGCTTATACTGGCCGTAAAGATAGCCTATCTCACGGGCGCCAACACCGATATCACCTGCGGGAACATCAACGTCTTCGCTCACATACTTGAAAAGCTCGGTCATATAGCTCTGACAGAAGCGCATAACCTCTGCATCGCTCTTGCCCTTCGGATCAAAGTCAGAGCCACCCTTACCGCCACCGATGGGCAGACCTGTAAGAGAGTTCTTGAATATCTGCTCAAAGCCGAGGAACTTGATAATTCCCTCGTAAACCGATGGGTGGAAGCGCAGACCGCCCTTATAGGGACCGATGGCGCTGTTGAACTGAATACGGAAGCCACGGTTTACCACAACTCTGCCGTCGTCGGTGGTCCAGGGCACGCGGAACTTTATTATTCTCTCGGGCTCAACAAGGCGCTCAAGAACGCCGCCCGTCACATACTCGGGGCTCTGCTCAATAACAGGCTCAAGTGACTCAAGCACCTCGCGGACTGCCTGATGAAACTCAGGCTCACCGGGATTGCGCTTGATTACTCTTTCCATTAACTCATTAAGATAGGATGATTTGAACATAATTTTTCTCCAAAACAAGTTTACTTACCAAAAATATAGCACAAAGGGGCAAAAAAATCAATAGTTTTCGCCTTTTTTGATTAATTAAAAGGATGATTTGGCAGGATTTATGCCAAAAAGATTATAGCGAGAGAGGAATTGTTGTGAAAAAATCGGTTTTTGAGCTTGCCCGTAGGGTCAGAGTGCCCGCCATGGCATCTGTGTGGTATATGGGTGCCGGTGCAGTAGGCAAGCTTATGGGGGTAGTGACCACACCGATATTCACAAGGCTGCTTGACGGCGAGGAATACGGTCAGTTTACCCTGTATATGACGCTGCTGGGAGGGGCGTCGGTAATACTTTCGGTCTTTAATTCGGGGAGCGCTTTTTACGAGGGAATAAAGAAAAACGAGGATAAAAAGGGAGGATATCTCAAGGGCGTATTAAGGGTTAATTTTGCGATTTATGTCTTGATTTGTCTATTATTGTTTGCATTTTTCCCATTTTCAGAGCTGGATGTGGTATTTTTTATTCCTCTTTGCCTGCAGCTTTTATGTGATGGAATCGTCGCCGTAATGCTGAGCATAATGCGTTTTTACTACAAATACAGGCTGGTCTCCCTGGTGGGTCTTGTCAGCGGCATTCTGCCGCCCACGATGTCGCTGATAATTATGCTTTTCATAGGCGCAGACTTCTCGGTGAGGATATACTCGCTGCTGCTTGTGTCCGTAACCACGGCAATATTTTCACTATTCTATATCAAAAAACTCATATCTGACGGTGGAAAGCCTGCGGCAAAGCTCTCCGAGGTGGTGAGATATTCCCTGCCCCTTCTGCCCCACGGCATATGGACCGCGGTCAGCGTACAGGCGGACAAGCTGATCATTTCGGCGCTGATGGGCAGCGTGGCTCTGGCAAAATACTCGGTCATCTATTCTGTGGGGGTGGGTATGCAATTTTTGGTGACGGCGCTGGGCTCGGCTCTCTCACCCTGGATCGTCAGGCGGCTCGCGGAGGGCGAGGAGGAAAGGATCGGTAGCCTTATCCTGCCGCTCAGTATAGGATATTCCGCGTTGGTGCTATGCGTTATGACAATATCTCCCGAGGTGATAGCTTTGCTCGCTCCGAGAGAGTACCTTGACGCCTATCCTGCGCTGATACCCATACTGCTGTCCTGTCCGATCTTTTTCATTTCCTCGGTGGTGACTGTCGGGCTGGTGCACTCGGGAAGAAGGAGCTATCCGATTATTCTTTCACTGATCAGCGCGGCGGTTTGTATACTGCTGAACTATACTTTGACGAGAGGCTCGGGATATCTTGGAGCGGGACTTTCGGTGCTGCTGAGTCAGGCGGTCAGCTGCGTTGTAGGTATCCTTCTGCTGCGGAGAGGAGGGTTTGTCAGAATGCTCCGCCCTCTTCCGCTTGGTGGGGTAATGCTGATCTGTGTCGCGTTTGGCGTGGGGATGTCCTTCTTGACCGACAGTATTCTCGCGCGAGGTATTATGCTGATCATACCCTTGTTTATGCTGATATATGCCGCGCTGAAAATATTGCCGCAAATTACAGAAAAAGGCAGAAAAATTGCATCATAATGTTTATTTTGTTATAGAAAAAAGGGCTCCTCGCCCTTTTTTCTTATTCCTCCGAAATGCCTCGTGCCTCTCTCGCCTCTGCAGCGTAGGCTCTGAGCAGCTCGGCAAAGCCCTCGCTGGACTCTATAAGTATCTCTGCCCTCTCGTGATATGAGGAGGTGGTGATGCGGTAGCTCTCGGCAGGATCAAGGGTCGGCATATAGGAATACCTGATGACGCCCTCGGGAGTTTTATGCGCCCTTCTCTGCTCTGCGCTCTCCTTATTCACCGAAACTATCTCTGTTATACTGATGCGGCAGAGGGTGGTATGACGCCTGCCTATCTGCTGACGGACAACGAACACCGGAGTGCCGTCGGAGTCAAAGGTAATATCGTAAAACCACAGGGGGCTCACATACTTGGTATAGGTCAGCACGCCAACCATAAGGGCAGCCACACCCAAGAGGCTGACGATACCCTTATAGCTTGTAACAAGGGTGGAGGTGGTAATGCATATGAATGCGATGCATATTGATAGGATAAACAGGACTCGTGCTTTGTTATTTGTTGGTTTTGGCTTTGCTGACAGCTCTCTGATCATAGCTTATCTCCTCCTTTTTGCTTATTATAGCACACATCGGCAGATTTTTCAATCCAAAAAACGAAAAAGGCCCGAATGCCGAGCCCTTTTCTACAAATATTATTATAAAAGTCCGTCCTTGCCGTAGTACATTTCACGCTTTTCTTCCTCGGTGAGACTGTCAATATCCATACCTGCTCTCATAGCCGTCCAGGCGCGGTTGGGCACGGGAGGATTAAAGGCAGGCAGCTCTATGCCGGGGGTGTTGATGCCGGATACGGCGCCGGGGGCGTCCTTGCGATAGTTTTTCACATTGTGCTTTTCGGTGTTATCCATAGTTTTTTTATCATTCTTTTTATTCATTTTCAGGCTCCTTTCTTTTTAGGTAGAGTTATTTTGCTCACTTTCCTTTGAATTATGAGTCGCAAAAATCAAAATGATTATATTGACAAAGCATAACCCATCTGCTATACTAAAATAAAAGGGCAAAATCCCTGCAAAAAGAATAGCATCAAGCGTAGAAGTGGGGTAATTCCCCAGCCTCTGCGTTTTTTTATTTTCTTGCTTGTATTCGTTGACATTTTAGAGTGATTTGTACAATAGAAAATATTTTTTCAAAAAATTATTAAAAATTTGAAGAAAAAAGAAAGAAAAAAGAATAATATAATAGAGCAAAAAAGCTCTATCACTTATTTTTGTGCAGCTGCGCCGCAGCAGAAAGGAGAAAAAAATGAAAAACATTGTGAAAAAATCTGTCGGGGTAATTTTAATTTTACTTACTCTTATTTCCACCCTGACGGGGTGTGTGCATAACGATGATATTATTTATGTCGGTGGTGCATTTTACGAGCCCTATGAGTGGGGAAAGGGGGGCATTCCTTGCGCAAAGGTAGAATCGCATAAAACAATATTTGATATTGATGCGGTTACATTGGATCTCTATTACGCTTTGTATTCTCGCGAAGGCGGTGAATCTTTATATGATCTAAAGACACGTTTTTCTTCTATCCCCTCTGAAAATGACAGTTTCTATCACACAGAGTCTGATTATGCAATATATATAAGCAACAATGACGAACTTGTATTTGAAAAAGATGAAATCGGTCAACTGATTGATTATGAAAATAAGGTTAATGCGATGTTGTGGAAATTCATTAGCTTTGAGGAAGCTTTTGGAACAGATTATGGATATACTACAACAGTTGATAATGATTCTTTTTTTAAGTTTAAGAAAGTAAATTATTCACAAAAGGAAACAATCACCATTCCCGAAGAACTGTTCAATTCTTCAAGCGGATATATATATGTCTATGTTTTAAGGTTATTACATAACAAAGCAACCGATCACCATTTATGTGATAACTTCTATTATTATAATTTTGAGATCAAATATCAAGTAATATTGGATACTATAAAGCTTGATTTGGCAAAAGCAAAAGGAGAATAGCATGAAAGAACACCTAAAACCAATAACAAAAATATTATTTGCTATCTGTATTATTACGCAAATGTTTGCTTTTGTAAAGATAACTGTGTTTTCCGTATCGGAATATGCAGAAAATACTGAAATAACAAACATTGAACATCCGGAAATCACTTCCGAACCTATGAATAATACATCTGGCACCAGTGGGTCAAATATATCATTTTCTATAATTGAACCGTCTATTTCTTTGCCCGGAGCAACCTGCGTTGCTTTTGATGCGTCCGACGTGGTTGATTATTCATTTGAAAGTGAGGGTATGACAGTAGTAGAGAATCAAAGTGTTCCTATGCAATTTGATCTTGTAACAAACAATGAGTTTGGAATATTTGAGATTACGGCCGAGCGGATTGACGGAAATATTTTCAATAAGACCTTATACACTTATCGTAACGGCAGCGATGTGTTTGTCAGCGATGTGTCTAAGGATAGTGCTTGGCATAGTGCTAAGCTTGATGCCGTTAATAACGAACTAATAACAACCGAGGAGTGGCACGAACAATATTCGTCATATTCTCTGACATTTTCTGAAGATAATCCAACCGCTTCTGTTGAAAACAATGTAGATGTAGAGGCGGCTATTGCAGATGGAAATATAGTCGTAACCGGCAAAATGACTTGGGAACCAGATAACAATACTGAGCTTCCGTTGAGATATACAAAGGTAGAACTGCGAGAACGAGAGGTATTTGATTCTGAACCAATCGCAACTACTTATACAGATGAAAATGGCGATTACTGCTTTGTTATTGACCCAGACGAATGGGAAGTATCTCCGGATATTATACTCAGTTTGTTTGTAAGAACATACATAGAGAGTTATACTACGAAGGTTGTTTTTCCTTTTTGGGCACCGTTTAATTACTTTGATTCAAATACAGCATTAGTTTTTGCATCCGACGCACGGGAAATAAACATTAATAGAAAGATAGTAAACGACGAAGATAATCTTCCTTATCGTTTGATATACATTCAACAAGGTATGGTTGTCGGAGAACGGTTTGCATTAGAAATGGGAATGGAAACCGACGAAATGCTATTTGTTTATTACGTAGGAGATATGACTAAAATTCCGTATGAAATCATAGGAATGAGTGAATCGGATTTTTTGAATCTTGTAGATACAGTTAATGATAATGCTTTCTGTTATGATATTATATCCTTCATAGGACATAATTATTATAAACGGTTTGATACTACTATTCACGAATACGGTCATTTTGTTGAACATAGAATAGGAACCTATGGTTCCTCTGTAAAAGGGCACTTGTTTGAGTCAATCCCGGCGGCATTCCAAGGCCAGTTTAATAACCTGAGTGATTTTGTTAGCGATTGCTGGCAAAACATTTCCGATTATTATCACGAAACGACTATGAATTACTTTAGCAAAACTAACACTTCAAAAGACTTTCAGATGGAATTGGCTTGGTCTGAGGCTTGGGCAAGCGCGTTTGCGGAAATAGCATATAACTATTACATTGAAGAATATACAGGTGCGTTATTTAGTAATTCGGTTAATTACAAAACAAATGTTGGACCAACCGGTGCAACAATTGATTATTACGATGGCGAAGCCAATGAATATGCAGTAGTCTCGTTTTTGTGGGATTTATTTGACCGGAAAGACGATACAGAAACATACGAAATAACAGCTTCGGGCGTAGAATTAACTTCTGAAGACGACGACAATATAAGCATGACAGAACAGGAGTGGTGGGATCTTACAACAGCGGCAGGTACTTATACACTTCAAGATTTTTCTGAAAATATCATTAATAATTACCCCGAGTTAATTGGTGAGGTGGGAGAAATAATGAGTAAACATAATATTGCTCCCAAAATAACCTATGATTCATATAATCACGCAACTAATGCCTCCCCCCGTTTGAAATGGAATAAGAACGGAGGTGCCTCTTATCCGAACGACATATTCCGAGTAGCAATATATGACAACGAGAACAATCTGATGGGTATAACCGATGAAATTAATAATTACACTAACGCTTTAACATTTTTCATTCCAACAGATTTATGGAACTCGGTTATGGCACAGGAAAAAGAGGGTATAGTAATATATGCAGTCGTTTACGGTTATCGTAGCGGAAGCTTTACCAGCGGACCTTATTTTTCCAAGCCGGTTGAACTGTATAATAATTATGAATATCACAAAGATCATACCAGAAATAAGTCAAGCGATGGCGAAGAATACCATACTATATCTTGTGAATGCGGATATACGACTGAGGAAAAACACGACTTCATTTACTCCTATTACTCCGCAACGCGACACAAACGCTCGTGTGAATGTGGGTATGAGAGGCTGAGCGCGCATGTGGTCGCGAGTGGAAGCGGTATGATTAAGCGCTGTGTTGATTGCGGAGCTTTGGTTAACCTCGGCGAGACTCCCGGTCAGCTTCAATCCGTAGGCATAGCATACTATATAACCGACAGTGGCAGTTATGTTCGCTCCGACGGCATAATCGTGCTATCCGCACAGGACTACGAGCTGTACCTTGCCGGCGAGCTTGATCTTGACAGTCTGCTCTCACAGGGCGGCGTGACACAGTGAAGTCATCAATACATATTCGGACCGACGGTAACGTCGGTCCTTTTTATCTGCAATTTTGAAAAGAGCATTGATAGATGGTGAGTTTTTCTTGATTTTTGTGCTTTTATATGATAAAATAGCGTTATCAAAAAGATATTAAGGAGCATTTTAATGCTTTACAACAATTTAAGCGGGTATTTCAGAGAGAAATACGGAAAAAGGCTCAGCAAAATATGCATTGACGGCGGCTTTTCCTGCCCTAATCGCGACGGAAAATGCGGCAGAGGCGGCTGCATCTACTGCGGTGAGAGGGGTGCGGGCGAGCATATTGAGGCGGCAAGGTCTATCGGGGAGCAGGTGAGGTCGGCTCTTAGTGATGCTGACGGAGATGATATGTTCGTTGCATATTTCCAAAACTTTACCAACACCTACGCGCCCCTGTCGGTTCTTAAGGAGAGATATGACGCGGCGCTGATTGACAGGCGGATCAGGGTGCTGGCTATCGGAACAAGACCCGACTGCATAGACGAGGATATAGCAAAGCTGATCTCATCCTACAAGGACAAAGTTGATGTGTGGGTGGAGCTGGGTCTGCAGACGGCGAGCGACAAGACGGCGGATATCATCAACCGAGGCTATCACAGAGAGGTATTTGAGCGGGCGGTAGAGATACTTGAGAGATACGGTATACCCGTGGTGGTGCATCTCATACTCGGTCTGCCCGGTGAGAGTATGGAGGATGTGAAAAGCACGGTTGAATACATAAACCGATTCAGACTTTTCGGCGTAAAGATACACTCTATATATGTGATGGCGGGTACCCGCCTTGAAGAGATGTATAGGCGAGGTGAATACACTCCCCCAAGTCTTGCAGAATATACCGATATGGCGGTGTATGTTCTCAGTCATATTTCTCCCGCTGTGACGGTACACAGGATAACCGGCGACTGTCCCGGGGATATGCTGGTGGCACCCGAGTGGAACAGATCTAAAAACGAAATAATCAACGCCATAGTCGGCAAAATGCAGAGAGAGGGTCTCTCACAGGGTTGTCTTTATTAAAAAAAGCTTACGCAAATGGGCTAAGCCCAAACCCATATACAAACAGAAAGAGCAAACACACAGGACGAAAATTCTGTATGTCTGCTCTTTTTTCTGTTGGTTTAATGAAATCGTGGTTGCACCACGATGAAATCTTCGCTCTGCTCAGATGAAATCTAAGGTCAAGCCTTGGATGAAATCAAATCCGTCAAATTACAACCCTGCAAAGCAGGATTTCATCGCGCGAGTGATTTCATCCACCATAGGTGGATTTCACCCGTCAAAGACGGATTTGACTGCGTGATACTCCGATAAGAGTATCACGCTAATGCGTAAGCTTTTTTGTTTTGTCAGAAGAAGTTTTCAAGCAGCTTCATAACCGTATTTTCAAGCTCGTCAAAGGACATCTTGATGTCGCCCTTGAAGTAATTTACCATAATATCAACGCAGGCGTTGGCGATAAAGCTGATCTGCACATATCTCTCGTTCTTGTTCTTTGATAGAATGGGAGATTTTATATTCACAAGCACTCTCTTAACCACGATGTTCTTGATCTTATCAATGAAGTAGATCGCATCGGGAGAGTCGGCAACCTTGCTGTAAATATCCTGATTTTCTTTCAGGAATGCGAATATTCTCTTGATGTAAACACGATAATCCTTTGTGTTATCTGCCTCCATAGCATCTATAATGTTATCAAGCTCAGAGAGTAGCTCATTCATTATTTCCTCACCAACCGCATAGACATCCTCATAGTGATTATAGAACGTGCTCTTGGCAATATCCGCCCTCTCGGCAAGCTCCGCAACGGTAATGCTGCTGACAAGCTTCTTCTCATCAATGAGATCAACGAAGGCTGAGCGTATCATTTTCTTGGTTCGGGTGGAGTTTCTGTACTCTTTTTTCATACTTTATTCACATCCTTATTTGTACTTTCTGGACGATTTAAGACATCAAGTCCAAAATTGCATTTTGAAATAAAATTAGTCGTTGACTTTACTTTTTCGTTATTATAATATAAAATTACAAAAATGTCAAGAGTACAAGGAGGAGCAATGTGAAAAAGACGAAAAAAGCTCACGGAAGCTTTATGCACAGACTTGCTACCAACATAGTTGATAAGAGATACTGGATCTTCGCGGTCGTTGCTGTTTTAATTGTATTTTCTATATTCTCTATGAGCTGGGTGGAGATTGAAAACGATCTCACTGCCTTTCTGCCCGACAAATCCGACTCCAAGGCGGGAGTGGATATTATGTTTGAGGAGTTTACCCTCTACGGCACGGCTCAGATAATGGTGGCAAATATTACGCCGGAAAAAGCAAGTGAGATCAGCAGGATGCTGGGAGAGCTTGAGGGTGTGACGCTGGTGGATTATGCCGAGGACAAGGCTCACTACAACAATGCCTCTGCCTGCTACACGGTAAATATGGCATATCCGCAGAGCGACCCAAGATGTGAGGAAACCCTTGATGAGATCAAGGCGGCACTGGCAGACTATGACAGCTATATCAGCTCGGATATAGGAAATCCCATGGGCGACATCCTTGACGACGAGATCGGAACTATGATAATCGTCGCGGGAATAATGATCCTTCTGATGCTGCTGTTCACATCAAAGTCGGTGGTGGAGGTGCCTGTTATTCTTCTCTCCTTTGGCGTGGCTATGATACTGAATATGGGTACGAACTTTATTTTCGGCAAGATCTCCTTCGTATCAAACTCGGTAACAAGTCTACTGCAGCTGGCTCTCTCACTTGACTACGCGGTAATACTTATCAACAGATTCAGAGATGAGAGCAAGCGACTGCCCCTCAGAGAAGCGGTTATTGAGGCTCTGACCCACGCGGTGCCCGAGGTTCTCGGCAGCTCGCTGACTACCATGGGCGGTCTGGCGGCTATGGCCTGTATGCAGTTCAAGCTGGGTCCCGATATGGCTATCAACCTTATCAAGTCGGTTGTATTTGCTATGCTGTCAATCTTCTTCGTGATGCCCGGCGTGCTTATGCTGCTCGGCCCTGCGGTAATGAAAACGCAGCACAAGAGTCTTATACCCGATATGTCATTTATCGGCAAGTTTGCTTATAAGACGAGAAAGGTCGTTCCCCCTGTTTTCTTAATAGTAATTATTGTGGCTATGATCGTTTCCAGCGCCTGCCCCTTTGCCTACGGATACTCCAATCTTGAGTCGGCAAAGCTGAACGAGCAATCGCTGGCTAAAAAGATGATAACCGACAACTTTGGCTCAGTAAATATGATCGCCCTGCTCGTTCCCTCGGGTGATTATGAAAAGGAGGCGGCTCTCCTTGAGGAGCTGGAGGCGAGGGATGAGGTGGCAAGCACGATGGGTCTTGCCAATACGGTGGCTATGGACGGCTACACCCTGGCAGATGCACTCACACCCAGACAGTTCTCTGAGCTGGCAGGTCTGGACTACGAGATGGCTGAGCTTGTATATGCTGCATACGCGGCAAGCAGCGAGGACTACGGAAGTCTGATAAACGACCTGTCTACCTATAAGGTGCCTCTGATTGATATGTTCCTCTTTGTAGCGGAGCAGATTGACACAGGACTTATCAGCCTTGAGGGTGAGCAGGCAGAGATGCTTGGCTCGGCAAAAGCCCTTATGGGCAGCGCAAAGGATATGCTGGTAGGCGAGAATTACAGCCGTATGGTAATTTACCTTGATATGCCCGAGGATGACGAGGCAACATTTGCCTTCATTGACGAGATGAAGTCTATCGCAAGCGGCTATTATGACGGAGCACAGGTATATGCGGTCGGAAACGCAACGACTGCAAAGGACTTCAAGGAATCCTTTGTCCTTGACAACGTAGTTGTTACCGCGGTATCAATTATAACGGTGCTTCTCGTTCTTCTCTTGACCTTCAGATCGGTGACGATGCCTGTTATCCTTATCGCCGTAATCCAGGGCGCAATCTGGATCAGCTATTCAATTCCCACGCTTCTTAACACCCCTCTGTTCTTCCTGGGATATATTATTATTTCGGCGATTCAGATGGGCGCAAATATAGACTATGCTATCGTTATCGCTACAAGATATAACGAGGTAAAGCTTAAGATGGACAAGAGGGATGCAATCATTGAAACGATGAACTTTGCCTTCCCCACCGTAATCACCTCGGGTGCGATAATGTCAATCACCGGTCTGCTTATCGGAAATATGTCCTCCGAGGCCACCATCGCCAGCCTTGGCGGCAACCTGGGACGAGGCACAATCATCTCTATTATACTCGTTCTCTTTGTTCTGCCTCAGCTGTTGCTCATCAGCGACAAGCTTGTTGACAAGACCAGCTTCAAGCTCTTTGGAAAGAAGAAAAAGGAAGAGGAGCGTGACGGCAGAGTGCGTGTGTGCGGTCGTGTAAGCGGAGAGCTGAGCGGCTATATTGAAGGTGAAATTGATGCGATAATTGACGGAAATGTAAAGCTTAGCTTACTTTCCGGTGATATAAATGAAGAAAAGGAGGGTGAAGAAGATGAAAAATAAGAACAGAATAATAAGTCTTATTATATCATTCTCCCTGCTTCTCTCGGTATTTGCCGTCGGGCTGAGCCCCATTGTTGCTTGGGCAAGTGATGAAACGGTTTATATAAGCTCGGCAGATGAGCTTTTGGATCTCAGCAAAAAATGCAGCTATGACGCCTGGTCTGTGGGCAAGACGGTTGTGCTGACCGAGGATATTTCTCTTGAGGGTGTTGATTTCTCTCCCCTCCCCTCCTTCAGCGGTATCTTTGACGGTGGCGGACACACCATAGCCGGCCTTGAGATTATAGGCGCATACAACCCTGCCGGATTTATCGCCTCTCTTGAGGAGGGCGGTATAGTTAGAAACCTTACCCTCTCTGCCCTCGTTACCCCCGACGGTGACAAGGTATATGCGGGCGGTATCGTAGGTGACAACAGCGGCAGAATTGAGAGCTGCAGCTTTATCGGTACGGTGATCGGCAAGGAAAACGTAGGCGGTATTGCAGGTATTAACCGCCCCACAGGTACTATCAGCGACTGTAAGGTGAGCGGCGAGATAATCGGCGAGCAACAGGCGGGCGGTATCACAGGAACAAACGAGGGTGTTATCTCCTCCTCACAGAACGAGGCAAGGGTCAACACCGTAGCTATAACACCCAGCCTCTCACTCGCGGATATTAATCTCTCTCTTACCATTGATATCAGCAAGCTGCCCTCGCTGAGCAGCACGACTATGACCGATGCGGGCGGTATTACAGGCTACAACTCGGGTATGATAATCGGATGTGCAAACTACGGTCGCGTGGGTTATCCCCACGTGGGCTACAACGTAGGCGGTATTGCAGGTCGCAGCACAGGTCATCTGAACGGAAACGTGAACTCGGCAGAGATATTCGGCCGTAAGGACGTGGGCGGTATTGTCGGTCAGGCTGAGCCCCATATAAGTTACGATCTGTCCGAGGATCTGCTGATGGCACTTAAGACCGAGCTTGACGCTATGAGTGAGGTTATCAGGGGCGGCACAGAAAATGCTGCCGGCTCAATTCCCACCGTATCTGCAAGGCTTGACAGTATCCTCAGCAGTCTTGACTCGGCAACAGATACTCTTAACGCACTTATGAACGACGGTTCTGAGCTGGGCAACGGATTTATCGGCGAGATAAACCGCACCTCAGAGGTGCTTGACGAGGTTTTATCTCAGCTGTCGGGCATTATGTCCGATGTACCGAGTCTCACAGCTCTCCTTGAGAGCAGCATCCGGTCGCTTGAGTCGGCTCTCGGTGATATGGAGAGGATCGGCGAGATCGGCGGTGAGGCTATCGGTGATATGAAGGACGCCAGCGAGGACATTTCCTCCGCCTTTGGTAAGATCAGCAACAGCATCTCCGCTATTGAGGAGGGTCTCGGACTCTTTGAGGAGGCTCTCGTCATTCAGAGCAAGGACGAGGCAAAGCTCTCTCTTGAAAAAATTGCAGACGGACTCAGCAGTCTTGTATCGGCTACCGACGAGATGACAAGTGATCTTAAGGTCATCAGCGATATTATGGCAGATGCAAAATGGGTTGACAAGAGTCTTGATGAAATAGACAGGCTGGTGGAGCTGTTCGCTACCGTCAGCGAATCGGTAGCGGCTATATACGATGCCACCACCGTTATTAAGGAAAACATTGATGTAAACTGGGACAAGATGACCGAGGCGGGCGACGAGCTCAGCTCTATGATCGGTCACCTGGCAGACACCACGAGAAGCCTGGCAGAGGCTATGGCTCTGATGAAGAGCGGCGTTGATAAGATCAGCGATGGTCTCGCAGGTATAGGCGAGGCGATAATCGTTAAGGATCAGACTGCCGCAGACGAGGCGCTCGGTAAAATCGGCGATGGTGCCGAGGAGCTGGTCAGCGCTATGGGTAAGATGAGCGAGGCTCTCGGTGAGCTTTCCGACACTATGGGAGGTATCGGCAGCGGAGACACTCTGGCAGATATATTCACCGATATGTCGGACTCTCTCGGCGATCTTGCGGGTGCGGGTCAGCTGCTGAGCGGAGCTATGACAAAGCTGGCAGACGGTCTCTCTACCCTGATTGAAAATATAGAGATTGATACCGACAAGCTTGGTGATGGTGGCACTCTTATTATCGCGGGTATGGAGAACATCTCTGAGTCGCTGGGCAAAATGAGTGACACCGCGCTGTCGCTGAGCGAGGCTATGGAGTCGCTGGATCGGGCGATCGTGGCTATCAGAGCGGCGGTCGTTATCAAGGATGAGGCAAAGCTCTCTGCAGCGCTTGACTCTGCCTATGCTGCGCTTGGCGATATGATAGACTCTATGAGCGAGCTTGCGGCTCTGATGCAGGAGATGACCGACACGCTCAGAGATGCAAAGCTGTGGGGCGACCGACTGATTGACGCTATCGGAGTATGTGCCGAGGCTATGACAAAAATGTCGGATGCGCTTGTGACTATACAGACCGGTGTGGATGAGCTAAGGAGCAATGTCAGCCTTGACCTTGACAAATGTGAGGTGGGACTTGCCTCTGTACGTCGCGGTCTTAAGGACATGGCAGATGCGGGCAAATATCTTGAGGACAGCTTCTCCCACATCTCAGACGCTATGTCGGGCCTTGAGGAAATGGGCGTTTATATGCCCGACTGTATAACAAATCTCAGGGCGGCACTCAGCTCGCTTGCAGATGCGATGAGCCTTATCACCTCTATGTCCGACAGCATCGCTCTACTGGTGGGCTATCTTGACGGAGTAGATCCCATTGTTCTTCCCACCGTAAGTCAGGAAACTATCGGCAAGGCAAATCAGCTCTTTATTTACATCTCGGAAATTGAAAACGAGCTTATGGCACTCAATGCCGACCTGACGTCCCTATCAAGCGATCTCGTAGCGAGAGTTGGCAGGCTTAATGAGATATTCAACAATATTTCTAACAATATAGCAAGCAACATCTATGATCTGGAAAACGGAGATATAGTAGATGACAGCGTCAGCGAGACAGAGATTGACGGTGTGACATTGGGCAAGCTCTTTGGCTGTCAGAACCTCGGACGTATTGAGGGCGACTATAACGTTGGCGGTATTGCGGGAGCGATGGGCATTGAATATACCCTTGACCCCGAGGACGATATTGACGAGGATACCTCTCTTACTCAGAGAAAGAAATACCGTCTGCAGACGGTTATCCACGCCTGTGTGAACGAGGGGGATGTGCTCTCAAAATACGACTACGCCGGCGGCGTTGTGGGTAAGATGGATATGGGTCTTGTCTACGGCTCAGAGACCTACTGCACGGTAGAAAGCCAGAACGGTAATTATGTAGGCGGTATTGCAGGTGTCAGCTCGGGACTTATCTCTCAGTGCTATGCAAAAAGCTCGCTTCGCGGCGGCAAGTATGTCGGCGGTATTGTAGGAGCGGGTGTCAGCGACGGACTGAGCGGTGAGAGCAGCACCGTAAGAGGCTGCTATACTATGGTCATCATCAACAGATTCACTCAGTACGGCGGCGCGATCTCAGGCGCAAATATCGGAGAGTTCAGCGAGAACCTCTTTGTATCCGAGGAGCTGGCAGGAATTGACCGCGTAAGCTATGCAGGCAAGGCTGAGCCTATTACCTACGAGGAGCTTGTCAAGAGAAGAAGCATTCCTACAGGATTCTTCGGCTTTACCCTTGATTTTGTAGCCGACGGAGAGATCATCCACTCGGTAAGCTTTGAGTACGGAGAATCCTTTGACGAGACGGTCTTCCCCGCTATCCCTGAGAAAGAGGGATGCTACGGCAAGTGGGACAGAACCGAGCTTACCGATCTCAGATTTGACACCACCGTAACCGCGGTATATAAGACATATCTCACCGCCCTATCAAGCGACGAGGTGCGCGAGGGTGGAAAGAATGTATTCTTCGCCATAGGTGAGTTTACCGAGGATGACAGACTGATTGCAGAGCGCGGATGCGACACCGCAACGCTGACTCTGGGTGGCAACGCCTTTACCGAGGATAAGCTCAGCGAAAGCTGGACTCTCACCCTGCCCAAGGACAATCTTGATACAAACAACATCCACTTCCTCGCAGATAATGCCGGATGCAAGATATTCCTTAAGATAGACGGTGTATGGGAGCAGGTAGATACAAAGGAGTTTGGAAGCTATCTTGTATTCAGCACCGGCGGTGAAAAAATTGAGATCGCCGTTGTGGAAAGCGAGATCAAGATCAGCCTTGAGATAATCATACTCATTGCAGTTGTACTGATACAGACGGTTATTCTTATCGTTGTTTTTGTCAGAAGAAGAAAGAAAAAGCAAAAGAAAGCCTAAATAAAAAAATGGGATGTCGTTGGCATCCCATTTTTATTCATCAAATAATTCTTCTATCCTTACATTCAAGATTTTAGAAATTGTATATATTTCCTTATCAGTAGCATTTCTCAACTGACCCTCCAATTTAGAATAACTTGTAGGGTTCATATCGCACCCCATAACTTGAATCTTAGCAATAAAATCCTTCTGCTTAATACCGCGCTCTTTTCGCAGTCTTTCTATATTTTTACCCACCATATTAGCACTACCGTATTCTTTTTTTCGTAATTTCATATCAAAACCCGCGCCTTTTATTCTTTTTTAGAATTATATACCACAATTTGCTTGACAAAATTCCAAAAAAGAATTATAATGTAAATAATTCCAAAATAGAATAATGACGAAAGGTGTAGTTTTATGGATAAAAGCAAATATTCTAAAGAAGCAAGGTCTGTTGTAGAGAATTCTAACATATTAGATTTTGCTGATAAAATGGTAAGTCATATGCCAAAGTTTGAAAATGACATAAACAATATAATTCATGAATTTGATAGTGTATGTAATTATTTCTCGGACAATATCGGTTCTGTAGAATCATATCTTAGTCCTATGCTAAATAACATAATATCAAAAGATACAAATAAAATTGACAAGGATTACTTTTTATTTCCTACGGATTCGGATAGTAAAACGGTATACAATACTCAGCACAACATATTAAAAGAAGCTTTAACAGCTACTAAATGTTTAGAGGTGGAAGAAAGCTTATATAATCTTTCAAAAGACCTTTACACAGATTATCCTAGCTATAATGACTTTGATTCGGAATTATCAAGTTGGTGTCAACACGCTTATCAAACGGTAGTTGATACTCCCAACGAGATAATAACAGAAGAGGGATATACCCTGCCGGAATATTTTAAGCAGTCGCTAAAAATAGAACAAGATGTTGAAAATAAAATTAAAAAAGCAAATAGAAAAAAAGGCTTTTGCACTTTTTTAATTATAGTCATGATATACAATTTGTTTTCTAGCATAATCCCTTTTTTCATGTACTATCAGGATAATATGTCTATAGTTGAATATTTAACAACAGTTTTCTTTGCAGATTTTCTTACAATACTTTATATTATTATTTTGATCGTCGCCATAATTCTTCGCAAGCGGTACAAAAAGTTTCCAGAAAGAATAAGGAGCAAGATAAACGAACAAACACAAGAATGTGTTGATTATTACAAAGCATGTTACAAAGAAAAACTGTTTTCTCCTATGAATAAGATTTTCAAGAGGAATTACAAAGATAGAAAGGACGAGCTGGAAAGAAAGTACAATGAGCTTATCTTAAATCATAAAAAACTTGAAAAAACATATTTTGAAGACAAAAAAGCTTTAGAAAACTATGCTAAGGACTTTTTACCGAGCAGAGCAGCCGACAACTTCACAGTATTTTCCTATGTTGTTGAATGTATGTCTACAGGCAGAGCAATAAACTACAAGGATGCGTTGTTTTTAGCAGAGCAAAAATATGAAAATGAAGCTCGTAAAAAGGAAGATAATACTCAAGAAAATGATGTTGACGAAATAGTATTGGAAATATCCAAAAAACTTATAGAACTCAAGGAAGAATACACCCGTAGACTAAATACTTGATTATTGTCAATGTGTTTTTCAACGAATTACATTGATTATTTGCACCCCTTGGGAAATATATAACCAAAAGCGCCGCGGAGTGATCCGCGGCGCTTATTTATTGAAAGCTCACTGAATATCTTTATTACTGATTTTCTTTATTACTGATTTTCTTTATTGAAGAAGGAAAGCAGATAGATCTCTCCCGACTTTACCGACAGGATAAGTCTGCCGGAGGAGATGTCAACATCGCGGGAGCGATAGGTAGTTCCCTTGCCCCGACTGCCACCCGGAAGAGTTTTTGACACTGTACAGGTATTATAGGGAGAGGAGGAAAGTATGATCTCCACCTTGCCCTCATAGGAACGGCTGACGGTCATCATAGCCGCCTCACTGCTGCTCATTGCGGCGAGGGAGTAAAGCTCCTTTCTGCTATCGTCACCTGTGTCAATGGCAGTGCCGAGCTTATAGAGCTTTCCGAAATAGCACATAACATTATAGGCGGCATAGTGGTGAGGTGTGGTGTGATCGTCCATTGAGAACAGGGCATTTTGCCTTGAATATACATCCGAGGTGGAATACATCAGCATATCAAGCGGACTCTTCTGCGCCATAATCAAGGCGGCACCAAGCTCTGATGGCAGGCTCTCGCGAAGGGCGGGAGGTGTCCCGCCAAGATCAATGGTATTATACTCACAGACTATGCTCTTTGTACGACGCAGACCTGCACCGTCAAGATAGGTGCGGGCATACTTTGCGTGCATCGCAAGCTCCTCGGGGTTGGTGGTATAGCACGCCCAGGTGAAGAAATCAAGAGGAGCTGACGTCTCGGGCTTTGTTATGTAAGAGAAGAACTGCTGCATATATGGTACATAGGTCTTCATCTCCTCGGTGGCATCAAGGCGGTTGAGCGAATAGAAGCCGCGTGCGCCGTAGCCACCAATCTTGATCCTGGGGAATCGCTCGCGCAGGTGGTTTGCGGTGATGCGGTATAGCTCAAAATACTCCTGTCTGTCAGACGCCCAGCACTCACCTGAGTCGGCGGCGGACCAGATCTCCCAATACTTGATGCCCAGCTTAAAGCCGTTTGCCCAGCCCTCGTTATAGTGCATAACGATATGCTCACAGATGCGCGCCCATTTATAAGGGTCGCGTGGGGCGCGTGCATAAAGCTTTTTTGAATAGGGCTCCCTGCCCTCTCCGAGTCTGAAGAATACGCCCGCGCCTGTGTTGCGGATAGAGGCGAGGTACAGGTCGGTGGGAAGGAAGTTATAGGACTCCTCTGCCTCCTCATCAGCATTAAAATCCGGGAAAATACAATGGATATTGATATACTGATTTAAGCCGTATTCTCCCGCCGCACCTGCAGTACGGACAAGGGGAACGCCCATAGCCGAGAACTCCTCGCTGAAGTCAAAGGGCAGATCGTAGCCGCCTGAGCGGGGGCCGCCGTTTATACAGCCGAGAGGCTTTATTCTGCCGCATTTCTTGTCAAAGTCAACTCTTATCTCTTTCTTTTGCATTTTCTTCGCCTTTCACAGTCTTTCTGTCTACATTTTATCAAACCGAGCTACCCCTTGTCAAGTGCTTTAACTCTGCCTGTTTTTCTTTTTTTCATCTTTTTGATCAAAAAAAGCCTTTCTTATTGAAAAATCAATATTATTTTGATATAATATAAGAAAATATACCATGCGAGGAAAATAATGACACAGAAGCTTAATCTCAGAATAACAGCCCTGCTGTTGACCATAGTAATAATCCTATCTTTGCTGGTGGGCTGCAAGCCTGTCATCAGCCTTGACGAGATACCCGAATACAGAGGTGTCGCATATGTGGAGATAAACGGCGGTGTGCCCTTCTTTACCGATGAGGATAAGACCACAAATGCCTTTGAGAGATACTCAGAGCTGGATATGCTCGGTCGGTGCGGTGTAGCATTTGCCTGTATCGGTATAGAGCTTATGCCCACGGAGGACAGAGGTGAGATCGCTTCGGTAACGCCGTCGGGCTGGGAATACGGCGGCGTATCAAACAATAACACCTACGATTTCGTTGAAAACGGATATGTTTACAACCGCTGTCATCTGATAGGATTTCAGCTGGCGGGCGAGAATGATAACGAAAAGAATCTTATCACAGGAACACGTTATCTGAATATTGAGGGTATGCTTCCCTTTGAAAACCGAGTAGCCGACTATGTGGAGGAAACCGAGAATCACGTTCTCTACCGAGTGACACCCATATACCACGGACTTGACTATGTGGCGCAGGGCGTGCTGATGGAGGCTCTGTCGGTGGAGGACAACGGCTGGGGTATACGCTTCTGCATCTTTGCCTATAATGTTCAGCCGGGTGTGACCATAGATTACTTCACCGGTGTGAATGTGGCAAGCGGTCAGCAGCTCCCCGACATTGACACCTCAGAAGATGACAGAAACGAGATCGCAGGTGACGAGAACGGCGACGGCTCGTCGGGCGAGGGTGACGGTGAAAGCACGAACGATGGCGAGGGTATTATCGCCGACTATGTAATCAATAAAAACAGCGGCAAGTTCCATACCGCAGACTCAAGCTGCGTTGGAAAAATCAATGCCGAAAACAGAGAAAACTATCACGGCAAAAAGGAAGATCTGCTTAACGAGGGCTACGAAGCCTGCAAGATTTGTAAGCCATAGTTTACATATACGAGAAAAATAACCATTTTGCGCAACTTGGAAAGAAGGTGAGCCTGCGTGACGGAGAGCGACAGAATAAAATATGAAAGACTTTTCAGCACGGTCACGCGTAACTTTCGTCTGACGAGGCTGTATACAGAGTATCTTGAGAGATACCCCGAGCTGATCACCGAGGAAATGATCTGTGCCATATGCGAGGGCGGTGACACGACCAAGGAGGAGGCTATTGTGGCAATACTCTCCGAGGCATTTGCCCTTGACTTTGCGGGCGCTGAGGACAGGCGACTTATCATGGACTATCTGACGCCGTCCATAAGACTGCTTGACAAGGAAAAATACGAAAACAATCCCTACTACAAAAACATAAAGCTGAAGAATACGGTGGACAACGACTGGGAGATCCGCTGGGAAGAATACAAGCCCTATCAAGCGGTCATCTGCGACGATATGCAGCTACTCCCTGACCACAGAGAGATCCCGCCCCTGGGATTTTTCCCATATGGATTCCGCTTCCCTGCTATACTTGAGGGGGGGAACGAGTGGATGACGCTGACGCCCGTTGACCTTGATACCTGCGAGGAGGCTATTGATGCAGCGCGCGGCAAGGTGGTTACCTTTGGACTTGGTCTCGGCTACTATGCCTATATGGCAGCGAGAAAGTCTGAGGTTGAGTCTGTGACGGTGGTTGAGCTGTCACCCGATGTGATCAGGCTATTCAAAAAGCATATTTTACCACGAATGGAGTGCCGTGACAAGATCAGAGTAGTCAACGCCGATGCCTTCCTGTACGCGGAGGACACAATGCCGGACGAAAACTATGACGTGGCATTTGTTGACACCTGGAGAGATGCCTCCGACGGCGCGCCTATGTACAAACGAATGAAGGCGCTGGAGCATCTGTCACCGAATACAAGATTTTTATACTGGGTTGAGGGCTTTTTACGCTCGCGGCTGCGGGCAGAAAAATATGCCGCTCTGATGGACAGATATGACAGAGGCGAGCTTGACTCCCCATACGACGAAGCCATCAGAGAAATAGAAAAAATATAACTATTCAAAGAAAAAACGCCATATTTATCCCATTTTATCCTACTTTATCGTGGTGTGACTTTATGGGTTAAACCACAGTTAAGGTGAATTAAGTATAATTAAAAAAACCACTATTGGAGGGACATATGAGAATACTGCTTGCCGAGGACGAGAAGTCGCTGTCAAAGGCTATTGTCGCCCTGCTTGAAAAAAACAAATATTCGGTAGACGCCGTATACGACGGCGAGGAGCTGCTCAGCTATATTGAGGCGGGTAACTACGATGCCATAATCCTTGACATTATGATGCCCGTACGCGACGGTATCAGCGCACTCAAGGAGCTGCGCGCCAGAGGACACAAGCTGCCTGTACTTATTCTCTCCGCGAAGGATGAGGTTGATGACAAGGTGCTTGGTCTTGACTCGGGAGCAAACGACTATCTCACCAAGCCCTTCTCTGTCAAGGAGCTGCTGGCAAGACTAAGAGCTATGACAAGAAGCGGCGAGGGTCAGGTTGACTCCAAGCTGAAGTTTGAAAATCTGACGCTTGACCTTGCTACCTACGAGCTGTCCTGTGAGGGCGAATCCTTTAAGCTGGCCAACAAGGAGTTCCAGATGATGGAGATGCTGATGAGAAATCCGGGTCACTTGATCTCCACCGAGAGATTTATGGAAAAGATCTGGGGATATGACAGTGACTCTGAGATCAATGTCGTGTGGGTATACATTTCCTACCTGAGAAAGAAGCTGCTTAAGATCGGCGCGGGTGTTGAGATCACCGCTCACAGAAACTCCGGATACTCCTTGGAAAAGATCTGATATGCTGAAGAAACTAAAAACTAAGTTTATTTTTGTTACCGTACTCGCTCTGTTTCTTATTCTTGCCGCCATAGTAACGAGCATTAACGGTCTGCACCATCAGAGTATCGTCTCGGATGCGGACTATACTCTCTCGCTTATTCTTGAAAACTCCGGTAAGTTCCCCAGCAATCCCGAGGAAAATCCCGACTGGGGTACGGGTATTACACCCGAGGCGCCTTACGAGTCAAGATACTTTGCAGTTGTGTTCTTGAACGGAAGACTTGCCTGGGTAAATACCGACAAGATAGCCGCCGTTGATGAGGGAACGGCAGTACAGATCGCAAGAGAAATAATCAAGGGCGATGCACGCAGAGGATTTTACAACAACTACCGCTTCCTTTTGGATGAGGAGGACGGACGGACAATGGTGCTGTTCCTGGACTGCTCAAGACTGTTGACCAGCGCGGAAAGATTCCTTGTTTTCAGTATAATCATCTCGCTGATAGGTGTACTCTCGGTATTCATCGCTCTGTCTGTTCTGGCGGAGAGGATAGTGACACCCATTGCAGACGGATATGAGAAGCAAAAGACCTTTATCACCAACGCGGGTCACGATATAAAGACTCCTATTACGATCATAGATGCCGACGCCGAGCTGCTTGAAATGGAGCTTGGTGAAAACGAGTGGGTCTCTGATATTAAAAAGCAGACTTCTCGCCTTGCCACTCTGACCAGCGACCTGATCTATCTGAGCCGTATGGAGGAGGAAAGGCACGCACCCTACGAGGACTTCCCCATCTCGGAGATATTTGAGGAGGTAATCGGCTCCTTTGGCGGCCCTGCGAAAACCAAAAATATTCATATTGACGCTGATATTACCCCCGCCCTGTTCTATACAGGTGACAGGGAGGCTATACGAAAGCTCTTTACTCTGCTGATGGATAACGCCATCAAGTATTCGCCAAGTGGTAACACCGTTGAGGCTAATATCAGAAAGCTGAACCGCGGAATTGGAATAAGCTTTTCCAATGTAGCACCCGATCTTGATGCAAACACGGTAAAAAATATGTTTGACCGATTCTACCGCTCGGATACTGCGAGGACATCCAGCGGAGGCTTTGGAATAGGTCTGTCGGTTGCCAGCGCGATCGTCAGCAGCCACAAGGGTAAAATCTCGGCTGAAAAGCGCGGAGATGTATTTACTATTGAGATAGTTCTCTGATAACATATGCCGCAAAAAGCAAACTATGCTTTGCTTTTTGCGGTTTTTTATTTGTTTTTTGCTCTTTTTTTGTTTTTTTTGGCGAAATGATATTGACCTGTTTGTTTTTTTATTATATAATAAAATGGAAGAAAAATGGGGGATGACACTATGCTAAGCAGTCTTACCAAAAGTACATACGAGGCCATACTAAGAGCCGAGCTGCGCCCTGCCATGGGATGCACCGAGCCTATTGCTATTGCTTACGCGGCATCTATACTGACCGAGCTGCTGGGAGGAGAGCCAAAGAAAATCTCTGCCCATTTCAGCGGTAATATAATCAAAAACGTTAAGAGCGTAATCGTCCCCGCCACAGGCGGCAGACACGGTATTGAGGCGGCTCTGGCTGCCGGCGTTATTTCCGCCCGACCCGATAAGCGACTTGAGGTGCTGACGGTCTTGTCAGCCGATGACGGAGAGAGGATTGACTCCTTCCTTAAGGTATGCGAGATTACCGTCTCCAAGCTTAATACCGGCTGTAGCTTTGAGCTTGAGCTATACGGCACAAGAGATGAGAACCGTGCAACCGTAAAGATAAATGGCGCCCACACCAATGTGACCGAAGCAAGCGCAGACGGTGAGGACTATACCGAGAGATACAACGAGATCACTCTCGTTGAGGAAACCGAGGAAGCCCCCGACTATTCTCTACTCAATGTACAGGATATTGTGAGCTATGCCGACGAGTGCGAGCTTTCTTCCCTGCGTCCGCTTCTGCTCCGCCAGCTTGATATGAATATGGCTATTGCCGAGGAGGGCCTTGCGGGAGATTGGGGCGCGCAGATAGGCAAGGTTATGCTATCTATGGGCAACGACCTCTCACGAAAGGCGCGAGCATATGCGGCGGCAGGATCTGATGCCAGAATGAGCGGATGCGAGATGCCTGTATGCATTATTTCGGGCAGCGGAAACCAGGGTATCACCGCTTCTGTACCTGTAAAGGTCTATTCAGATGAGCTTGGTAAGAGTGAGGAGGAGATGCTCCGCGCGCTTATCGTTTCCGACCTTATCACCATACATCAGAAGACGGGCATCGGCACTCTGTCTGCCTACTGCGGTGCGATCAGCGCGGGCGTAGGCGCGGGCGCGGGTATATGCTATCTTCAGGGTGGCAAGTTCTCTGAGATCGCGCATACGCTGGTCAACTCGGTTGCCATTCTCTCAGGCACCATCTGTGACGGAGCAAAGCCCTCCTGCGCGGCCAAGATCGCTATGGCGGTTGAGGCGGGTATTATGGGCTATGAGATGTGGAAGAGCGGCAGTCAGTTCCACGGCGGTGACGGAATTGTCACCAAGGGTGTTGAAAACACGATCAAAAACGTCGGCAGGCTTGCCAAGGAGGGCATGAGCGACACCGACAGAGAGATTATTGAGATTATGCTGGGTATTTGATTTTTCCCTTACATACAAAAAACGCAAAGCAATTGGGTGATGTCCTTAGCGGAGACTTTTCGCTTTAATAAAAATGCAAGCATCGCATTTGACTGGTCAAACGCAAATGGGCTAAGCCCAAACCCTTATACAAGCAGAAAGAGATAACAAATCGGTTCTTCGCCGAAATGTTATCTCTTTTTTCTGTCTGTTTAATGAAATCGTGTCAAGCCACGGTGAAATCTTCGCTACGCTCAGATGAAATCCAAGGATAAACCTTTGATGAAATCAAATCCGTCTAAATGCAACCATGCGAAGCAGGATTTCATCGCGAAAGCGATTTCATCCACCAAAGGTGGATTTCACCCGTCAAAGACGGATTTGACTGCGTGATACTCCGTTAAGAGTATCACGCTATGTGCTTTGCGTTTTTTATTATATCTTCAGCACGCTTGATGCTACTACCAGGTAGACTATAAGCGAGATGGCATCTACCAGAGTGGTGATAAG
>JAZSIK010000044.1:0-47496 GCA_045533775.1 Eubacteriales bacterium | reverse complement strand
CTTGCCGTACTTCTTCTCGAGAAGCGCACGGAAGACACGGAATGCGATGGCAGGCTCGGTGGTGGTTCCCGACTTGGAAATGACGTTTACGCAAACGTCCTTACCCTCGCACAGCCCGAGCAGCTCGTTCATCGAATCCGCGCTGATGCAGTTTCCTGCGAAGTAGATATCGGGGGTATCCTTCTTAAGATTGTTATAGAGGGGACTTTTGCAGAACTCAATAGCAGCTCTCGCGCCGAGGTAGGAGCCGCCAATACCGATCACTACAAGAATATCGGCATTCTGCTTGATTTTTTCTGCCGCAATTTTAATTCTTGCGAACTCATCTTTATCATAATTTTCAGGCAATTTTACCCAGCCGAGAAAGTCGTTGCCAAGACCCGTGCCAGAGAGAAGCATTTCGTGAGCAGCCTGTGCCGCGGGCTTGATTGCTGCAATTTCTTCCTCGGTAATAAAGCCATTAAGAAACTTCTGATTTAATTTAACGTTCATTTTCAACCATCCTTAAAAATAATAACTGATTTATTATACAACAAAAATATATATTTTGCAAGTATTTTTTGCTAATTATTTTGTCCTGTGACTATTCTTTTCAGTATTCTGAGAAGGACGTCGGTATATTTTATTTTTTCAATATCCTCTCTGACGATTATATCGCTCTCCCCTATCTGATCATCGCCAAGCTTATAGACTATTTTACCTACCTTATCACCGTCTTTTATTGGGGCGAACAGATGTTCGGGAATGGTGTATTCCATCTCAATTCTGCCCTCCTCCGCCTTGTCAACGACACAGGAAAAACCGGTGGAATATAATGCCGCCGAGTCCTTAAGACCGCCCTTTATCTCAACATTTTCAAGGTATTCTGCGCTTTTTTCATAAAGGGCAAAATTGGCAAAGCCGAAATCAAGCAGCTCCCGTGCCACCTCGTTGCGCTCATCCCTGGTCTTTGCACCCATTACAACGGCAATAAGCTGCATATTTCCACGCTTCGCAGTTGCGCTGATGCAGTAGCCAGCCTTATCCGTAGAGCCTGTTTTAAGGCCGTTACAGCCGTCGTAATACCTGACGAGACGGTTGGTGTTTGTCAGAGTAAACTCACCGCCACGGATAGTATCCTGCCATATGGAGCTATAATCTAAGATCAGCTTATGCCTGATCAGCTCACGGGACATAGTAGCAATATCTGCAGCGCAGCTATAATGATTTACCGTCGTGTCATCAAGACCGGTTGTATTTTCAAAGTTGGTGTTCTTTAGTCCCAGCTCCCTTGCTTTCTGGTTCATCATTTTAACAAAGGATGCCTCGCTACCTGCGGTAAGCTCAGCGAGAGCTACCGAAGCATCGTTACCGCTGGCAATAACAGTACTCTTTATCAGATCCTCAACGCTAATTTTTTCCCCCTCCTCAAGGAAAACCTGGCTGCCTCCCATAGATGCAGCCTTTGCGCTGACTCTTACTGTATCATCAAGCTTGTATTTTCCTTTTTCAAGCGCCTCGCAGACCAGGAGAAGAGTCATTACCTTGGTGACGGATGCGGGAGAGGATGCCTTGAACTCGTTTGAAGCGTACAGCACCTTTCCTGTTGTTGCCTCGCAAAGATAAACTCCTCCCACCTGATGCGTAAGCTCAAGATCTACGTCCTCATAAAAGTTGTTTTGCCTTTCTGCCTCGCTTTTATTATCGTATTCAGCGAAAGACGGTATTGCAAAATAAAATGAGAAAATAAAAATCAGTATCAGTGCCAATAGCTTTTTCATATAATAACCTCCGGATATTTTTTATAAAGTATATTATCGCAGGTGATTAAAATATGTTTTATTAATGAAAAAAGACGGCGTGTGCCGTCTTTTTATTTCAGATCCTCAAGGCTTCCAAAGCTATATCCCAAATTACGCCATTCTTTAATCAGCTCCGGTAGTATTTCCGCATTGGTTTTTGATGTGGGGTGAAAAAGCATTATTGCGCCGCTATGGGTTCCGTCAAGCACCTTTTTTATTGCATATTCCGGGTTTGGCTGATGACCGTTATCCCAATCCTCGTAGGCAAAGCTCCAGAATATTGTTCTGTACCCCATTTTATTTATGCATTTCAGCGCGTCAATGCTATATGATCCTTCCGGAAAACGGAAGTATTTAGCCATTTTTCTTCCTGTTTTTTGCTCATAGATCTGTTCAAGCGAGTTGAGATTTGCATATATTTCCTTTGGATTTGCAGATGAGAGATTTTTGTGATTTCTCGTATGATTGCAAACCAGATGACCATCATCTGCCATTCTTATGACAAGTTCGGTATTTTTTAATATAATGTTGTCAAGCAGAAAGAAGGCGGCGGGAATGTTTTCCTGCTTCAGAGTGTCAAGGATTGACTCTACATTCTCGTTTGCATAGCCCGCATCAAAGGTAAGATAAAGCTTTTTATCACCGCTATCATAGGCATTCTTGTCAATATAGTAGGCGTTGTATTGCGATAGCTCATCTGCCTCGGGAGGAAAGCTTGGCGCCTCGCCCTTATGTCTCTTTATATACCAATGGAGACAGGAGTCTGCGGTTGCGACGGTTGGTATACCAATCAGAGATACAAGCATAATTAGAGTAAGTGTTTTTGCTATTATTTTCATTTTTACCTCGGTATTTAAGATATAATTTTATTATTAGTACCGGGTGCCACAATAAACGAGGTAAAAAAAGGGACTGCTACCAATGTAGCAGTCCGCTATTGCAAATAAATTACTTATACTTGCGCTTTCTTGCAGCCTCAGCCTTCTTCTTGCGCTTTACGCTGGGCTTCTCATAGTGCTCTCTCTTACGAAGCTCGGTCATAATACCGGACTTTACGCACTGTCTCTTGAAACGACGAAGCGCGTTATCAAGAGTCTCATTTTCCTTAACTCTAATTTCTGCCATCTCTATTTCCCTCCCTTCGCTTTGCAAAGAGACATAATCTCATATTTTTTACTTAAACATTATAATCCATTTTAGTACATTTGTCAATAGTAAATTATAAAAAAGTTCAAAAAAAATTAAATATAATTACACACAATGTAATTCAGCCGCAGAAAGCGTATTTTTCAGCAGTGTGGCTATGGTCATAGGACCTACGCCGCCCGGAACGGGAGTAATCATAGATGCAACGGCTGAGACCTCATCAAATGCGACGTCACCCACAAGGCGACCGTCAGAAAGGCGGTTGATGCCTACGTCAATAACTACGGCGCCGGGCTTGACCATATCAGCACGAAGAAACTCTGCCCTACCTATTGCAACAACAACAATATCAGCCTCGCGGCAGATAGCATCAAGATTGCGAGTTCTTGAGTGACAGAGCGTAACCGTACCATGTCTTTCGGTGAGAAGCAACGCCATAGGCTTACCTACTATATTACTACGTCCGATAACAACGCATCTCTTGCCGCATATTTCAATGTTATAGTGATCCATAAGAGCAATAATTCCTGCGGGGGTGCAAGGAAGGAAGGTGTAGTTGCCGCTAACGATCCTACCAACGTTCTCGGGATGAAAGGCATCAACGTCCTTGTCGGGAGAGATCCTTGCTATAATGTTTTCTTCACTAATATGCTCAGGCAGAGGGAGCTGAACAAGTATACCGTCTACCCTGCAATCAGCATTTAGGCGGTCAATCTCGGCTAAAAGCTCTGACTCCGTTGTCTCTTCGGCAAGCTCAATCTGATAGGACTCAATACCGACCTCAAGACAGGCTCTGTGCTTATTTCTCACATATACCGCCGAGGCCGGATCATTGCCAACTACTATAACGGCAAGACCCGGCTTTCTGCCGTGCTTTGAGGTAAAATCAGCTATTTCCGTGGCAAGACGTGATCTCGTAAGTGATGATACAAGCTTGCCGTTAATTATTTCTGCCATATTTTATCTTACTTTTCTTTAGTATTTTCGTCGTTTTTCTCGCCGGAATTATCCGACTTCTTTGCGAATAATCCTTTGATCTTAGTCATAAAATCAGACTCAGCCTTATCGCTCTTATCCTTCTTTTCTGTCTCGGCTGGAGCGGGCTTTACATAAAGGGGCTTCTTAGGCTTTCTGATAGCGAAGAAGATAAGTAAAGCAAGGAATACAACGAAGATTATACCTGCAAGAACCTGGGAGATTCTTAGATCTGTACCGGGAATAGGCAGAGAATCTGTACGCAGACCCTCAATAACCATTCTGCCAAGACCGTACCAGCCGAATGTAAGCAGAATAAGCTGACCGTCATACTTCTTACCAATAAATCTCGCGAAAAGATATACAAGAAGAACGCCAAGCAGATTCCAGAGTGATTCATAAAGGAAGGTGGGATGAACATATACCATTTCGCTGACATCTGCGCCCGCCTGCTTCAGAACCGAGTCGTTCATTGTGTTGTTGTTAAATAAACCCATTCTGAACAGACCGTCATAGAGTCCGCCGTATGCCTCGCCGTTCATAAAATTGCCCCATCTGCCAATTCCCTGCGCCAGAAGAACGCCGGGAGCAACGCAGTCGCCAAAGGCAAGGAAGTTTATCTTCTTGAAGTAGGATACACCGATAACCGCAAGAGTACCTGCAATAATACCGCCGTAAATAGCAAGACCGCCCTGGCGGATATCAATAGCCTCCCAAAAGCTATCGTATTCCTCAAGCTTTGTAAGTACATAATACATACGCGCACCGATAATTCCGATCGGAATAGTGAAAAGTGCATAATCTATTACATCGTCAATGGTAATACCGATCTTCTTAGACTGAACGATTACATAGGCAATGCAGCATATCATACCAAACGTGATGAGCAGCGCATACCAGGCAATATCTATGCCGAAGATGCTGAATGCCACGCTCTCAACCTTGAACTCGCCAATGCCAAGGCCGGGGAAAGAAATCTCAGATATTCTTAACATAGCTTCCTCCAAAACTAAAAGTTAATATATTTTTTATCAATTACATCTTTGATGGTGATTTTGTTGAGCTTATTAGCAAGATCAATACTGATAATATCAAAAATATGATGATAATCACAGGCAGATTTGTCGCAGTTAAGCGAACAGGCCTCCTCTGACTCAAGGCACCTTGCTATTGCTATGGGGCCGTCAATAAGCTCAATTACCTGCTTTAAGGTGATGCTCTCGGGGCCGATCTTCAATTTATAGCCACCGTTTACCCCTTTATAGGATTGCACCAAATTACCGCGGGAGAGCTTATGCAAAATCTTAAGGGTAAACCTCAGGGTAACCGAGGTGTCGGCAGATATTGTCTTTGCATCCGTGACACCCTCATATTCTGCCATAGCTGTCAGTATTCTGAGTGCATAATCTGACTCTAAAGTTATTCTCATTTGTCCCTCTTGTAGGAAACGGAGCGATGCTGATGCAACGCTCCTATCCAAATCGTTTATTATAACAGATTTTTCTTATGCTTATCAAGAATGGTATGAATCTTCTTGGACTGATTAAGAAGCTGGCTGATCGTTCTGTCGTGGTTGAGGGTATCAACGATATATGCAACATACTTGCACATATTTACCTCGGTGTACCACTTTCTCGCGAGGAGCTCGGGAGTTCTGTAAACCAGGTTGGTTGTAAAGATCTGATCAATAAGCCCATCCTCGTTAGCCTTGTCAAGCTTGTCAAGGCCGTTACAGAAGAGACCGAAGGTAGCAAACACAAAAATACGCTTAGCTCCCTTGTCCTTAAGCTGACGGGCAACGTCAATAACCGAGTCGCCTGAGGAGATCATATCGTCAACGATAATAACGTCCTTATCCTTAACATCTCTGCCAAGATACTCGTGAGCAACGATGGGATTCTTGCCGTCTACGATAATAGAATAATCGCGTCTCTTATAGAACATACCAAGATCAATACCCATAACAGAGGAATAGTACATACACTTGGTCATACCGCCCTCGTCGGGAGAGATGATCATAGTTTTATCGGGGTCAATATCAATATCGTGATACTTGCGTACCATAGCCTTTATCATCTGATAGCTGGAGCGGACATCCTCAAATCCGGAGAGAGGAATAGCGTTCTGCACACGAGGATCGTGAGCATCAAAGGTTATGAAATTGGTAACGCCCATACCGACAAGCTCCTGGAGCGCGAGAGCGCAGTCAAGAGACTCTCTGCCGCTTCTCTTATGCTGTCTGCCCTCATAGAGCATAGGCATAATTACGCTTATTCTGCGAGCCTTACCGCCGATAGCACCGATAATTCTTTTGAGATCCTGGAAATGATCGTCGGGACTCATAGGAACGGTCTGGCCGTACATATTATATGTTACACCGTGATTAAATACGTCGCATATAATATAAACGTCGTTACCTCTGAGCGACTGTTGAATAGTTCCCTTGCCCTCGCCGCTGCCGAATCTGGGGCAATGAGCCTCTACGAGAAAACTGCCGTCACTATCGTGATGTCTCCATTCCTTAAGATAATAATCAACCTGCGATGCAAAGTCCTCACATCCACGCATTCCGATTACACTAAGTTCTCCGTATAATGTGTCCTTCATTCTACCTGCTCCAACTGTTATTTTACTAATTAACATATTTACCATAATTATAGGCAAATCTTACTCCTTTTACATTATAAAACAAAAATCACGTCTTGTCAATATAAAAATACTTAAATATAAATATTTATGGAGGAAAAACAATGCTTGATTCCAGCGGTACTATGACCATCAGAGCCTATACTGCAGGTGGTGCTCTGCCGGTAGAAGGGGCTATTGTCAGAATAATGGGTGCTATGGAGGAAAACCGACTTATAAGCTATTCTGCACCTACCGACAGAGACGGACTTACTAAAAAGGTTTCGCTCCCTGCTCCACCGATTGCCCTTACTCTCACTCCCGACCCAAAGGAGCTGCCCTATTCTCTCTATGATGTAGAAATAAGTGCACCGGGCTTTTTCACTAAAAGAATAAACGGACTTAGCGTTTTTTCGGGTATAGATTCGCTGCAGCTGATTAATATGATACCCGGCTCGGGATTTCTTGACGATGACTATCCAATGGAAAATCAGAATGTACTGTTACCCGAAAACACCAATCTATAGGAGGAAAATATGCCAAACGTAAGAATACCCGAGCAGATAGTTGTTCATCTCGGCTCTCCCGACTCTGATGCACAGAATGTCAGCGTTAGCTTTTCGGATTACATAAAAAACGTAGCATCAAGCGAGATTTATCCTACATGGCCAAGAGAGGCGCTGAAGGCAAATATCCTGGCTCAGATCTCTGTTGCGCTGAACAGAGTATATACCGAGTTCTACAGAAGTAAGGGATATAATTTTGATATTACAAGCTCCCCAGCCTATGACCAGACCTATGTCTATGGGAGGGATATATTTGAAAACATCTCTCAGCTTGTAGACGAGATCTTTGACAGCTATATCAGGAGAGAGGCATTTATTGAACCGCTATTTGCAGAGTTTTGTGACGGGGTTGAGGTCAGATGCAACGGACTCTATCAATGGGGGAGCGTTCAGCTTGCCGAGGAGGGGCTTGATTACTTCAGAATATTGCAGAGATACTACGGTACTGATATAGTTATAGAGGAAAATGTACCTGTGGAAAATATACCCTCAAGCGCCCCTGCAGTGGTTCTACGAGAGGGAGATACGGGACGGGATGTTGAATTGATACAGAGAAGGCTTAACAGAATATCAACCAATTTCCCGGGCATACCGAAGATTTACCCGGCTGACGGCTTCTTTGACAGATCAACGACGGATGCTGTAAAAAAGTTTCAGGAGGTTTTTGGTCTGGAAATTGACGGTCTGGTCGGGCGAGCTACCTGGAATCAGATACAGTTTATATACAACGCGGTTAAGAAGCTATACACAGTTAACTCGGAGGGTATAAGAATAAGCGATGTAACAACACGCTTTGAGGACAATTTATCGCTGGGCTCATCGGGAGATGGGGTTTTACAGATACAGTATTACCTGAGCTATATTGCCCTGTTTGTTCCTACGGTAATTGAAGCGGCGCTTGACGGTTCGTTCGGCCAGGAAACCGAAAACTCAGTTAAATCCTTCCAGCGTACATACGGAATGGAGGAGAACGGTGTAGTTGACCGAGCTACCTGGGACAGAATGGAGAGCGTGTACTATGAAATAGTTTCGGAAATAGATTTCAGGTTTACCGACGGAAGAATACTCCCCTATCCGGGCCGTGTGCTCAGAGAGGGTGTTGAGGGAAACGATGTAAGGGTCCTTCAGGAATATCTTAACCTGATTGCAGAAAGCTATCCCGAGATACCGAAAACAAATGTAGACGGTATTTTCGGTCCATCAACAGCGGAGCAGGTGCGAGCGTTTAAGACGCTGTTTGACTTGCCGGGCGCTCCTGACAGAGTGAATGCTACCGCTTGGAATGCCATAGCTAACGTATACGATGATCTATATACCGGAGGCAATGTTAACGAGGGACAGTTCCCCGGTTATACTATTTCTTAGAGGTGTAAAATGTACAGAATAAACGACAGATCTGCCGCCATAAAACATATACAGATTATGCTTTCGCACATTGACGGATTCCGCGTATATCCAAGCGGTGTGTTTGATGAAAGCACCGGGCTTGCCGTATCAAAGCTTCAGAGAGAGAACCGGATTGCAGAAACCGGCGAGGTTGATATAGATACATTTAACCTGATCCGTAAGCTTTCATCCGAGCAGACTCTGACAAAAGATATACGAAGCAATAGGGCTGCCTATATTGATTTTCCAATTCTGCCCGGTGACTGTTTTCGGGAAATGAATAATATAAATGCTGTACTCGCAGCCGTTATGGATTATTACGGTCATACTCATAGGATTAATATAGGTAACTATTTTTCGGACGAGGCGGCAGCGGCGGTGCGTATACTGAGAGTGATATATCTTCTTGACGAGGGGACGGTGATAGACGAGATCTTTTATGAAAGACTGATGAGGGATCACGAGTCTATCTGCTTATTTAATAAAATGCATAGCTACTGAGTATTTTTATTATCGGCGGGAATAATTAAAAGGAGTTTTGGAAAGGTGGTTTATTATGGGAAACAATTTTACTGCTAAGGCTGAAGCCGCGCTTAACAGAGCCGTTACACTCGCCGAGGAGAACGGGCATATATACATCGGTACAGAGCATATTTTGCTTGCTATCGTAGAGGATAATACCAGCTGCGCGTCAATCCTGATGAAAAAGCACAAGCTGACCTTTGAAAAAATATACAGTGCTGTAAAAGAATATTCGGGCGTTGGCGACAAAAGCAAGCTCAGCTCAAGAGATACTACGCCAAAGTGCAGAAGACTGCTTGAGTCCGCCTATAAGATCACCAAAAAATACGGGTCTGACAAAATAGGAACCGAGCATTTGCTACTTGCGATAATAGAAGAAAAAGAATGCGTAGCATCAAAAATCCTAATTAAAATTGAGGCAGACATTATAAGTGTAAAGGAAAGCACGGTTGCCTTTCTCAGATCCTCTCAGAGAGGAGCCATCTTTGCCGAGCCTGTAACCGAGATCAATCTACCCAATCTCTCCAAGTATGGAAGAAACATTTCTGCTATGGCGGAAAGAGGTGAGTTTGACCCGGTGATAGGCAGAGAGACCGAGACAAACCGTCTTATAAGAATACTATCCCGAAGAACCAAGAACAACCCATGTCTTATTGGTGAGGCCGGCGTGGGAAAGACGGCAATTGTGGAAGGACTTGCAGAACGGATCAATGAAGGAAGAGTTCCCTATTCCCTTGCAGGCAAGGTAATTTACTCGCTTGATCTCACGTCAATGGTTGCAGGCGCAAAATACCGCGGAGATTTTGAGGAGCGGATAAAAAGCATTATGAACGAGGTGTCAAAGAATAAATCGGTCATACTGTTTATTGATGAGATACACACGATCGTGGGCGCAGGATCAGCCGAAGGAGCAATTGATGCGGCAAATATTATGAAGCCTGAGCTATCACGAGGTGATATTCAGTTGATCGGTGCCACAACTCTTGCTGAGTATAGAAAGTATATTGAAAAGGATTCGGCACTTGAGCGAAGATTTCAGCCTGTGATCATAGAGGAGCCAAGCATTGAGAGAACTGTAGAGATAATAGAGGGAGTTAAGGACAGGTATGAGGGTCACCACGGTGTGAAAATATCATCCGAGGCGATACGGGAGGCGGTCCTTCTGTCCGAGAGATATATCAATGATAGATTTTTGCCAGACAAAGCAATTGATGTAATTGACGAGGCCTGTGCTTATGCCAATATATCAGCGAGGGAGAACAACGCAGAAAATAAGGAATTAAGGGATAAAATAAGGCAGACAAGTATTGAAAGGAAAAAGGCCATATATGACAGAGATTTTGAGCTGGCTATAAATCTGAGAGAATTGGAAAAGCTATATTCGGATGAGTTGAAAGAAGATAGCAACCTGCCCGATGTAAATACGACAAGACCGATTGTCACGGTAGATCAGATAAGAGCTGTTATCGGAGAGATAACAGGCGTAAATCTTGACAAATCTGCAAAGCAAGGAATAATCAAGGAAAGCTTGAGTTTGGATATAATTGGTCAGGACGAAGCGATCGGTATTCTTTCTGACGCAGTTATGAGAAGCTATGCGGGCATTAATTCGCCCGATAGACCGAGAGGTGTTTTTCTCTTCCTCGGTGAGAGCGGAGTCGGCAAAACCGCCCTTGCCTGCTCTCTGGCAAAAATATTGTTTCAATCGGAGGATGCGCTTATTAGGTACGATATGTCGGAGTATGCCGAAAGCTACACAGTATCAAAGCTTATTGGCTCGGCTCCGGGGTATGTGGGATATGATGAGCAAAACAGCGCCCTTGAGAGAATAAGGAAGCATCCCTATTCTGTTATTCTCTTTGACGAGATTGAAAAGGCGCATCCGGATGTGCTATCTCTATTTTTACAGATCTTTGATACGGGATATCTGACCGACGCCCTGGGCAGAAAGATCAACTTCCGAAACAGCTATATAATTATGACATCCAATATTGGCGCAGATAAGTTCCGTGCAAGAGGTGGTATCGGCTTTGCCGGCGGTAAGGAAGAAACATCTATCAGAGAAAAGCTGCGCGGACAGTTTAAGGATGAGTTTATTAACCGTATTGACGAGATCATTTTATTTAAGTCATTTGACAGTCAATCGCTATATAAAATTGCCGAGAAAAAGATAGGCGCCATTGGAGAGAGGCTTATGACATCGGGCATTAGCCTACGCTGCGATGATGCGGTGTATAATGAGCTGGTTCACAGAAGCGCGAGTATCAAGGGCTTTGGCGCAAGACCGCTCATAAGACTTATACTAAGCGAGGTGGAAAACAAAATCGCGGATCTGATGATAAACAAAAAGGTCAGCTCGGGTGATGAGCTGACTCTGTCGGTTGAAAATGGTGAAATCATATGTAAACGGGCTGAGCTTGTATTAAAATAACAAAAAACCGAGCGAAATGCTCGGTTTTTCTAATCTGGGGTGAGATATGGGACTCGAACCCACGGCCCCCAGGGCCACAACCTGGCGCTATAACCAACTTAGCTAATCCCACCATAAATGGCGTGCCTTGAGGGACTCGAACCCCCGACCTACTGCTTAGAAGGCAGTTGCTCTATCCAGCTGAGCTAAAGGCACAAACGTGACAGCGTTAACAATTATAACAGAATATTTCCCTTTTGTCAATAGTTTTTTTAACTTTTTTCAAAAATAAATATACCTAAATCACTTCTTGACGCAGACAAGTCTGACACCCTCAACCGCAACAATGCTTACGGTCTCCCCAACGGCGTATGTAGTATCGTCATAAGCGGATCTCGCAGCCCAGCTCTGACCGTTTACCTTAACGAGCCCGCAGCCTGCGTCATTATTAACTGCCTCGGTAACGATACCGCGCTTACCTACTATATTATCAGGAGCAAAATCCTTGTCCTGTGTTGTTTTTTTGCCAAATATTGCTAAAATACCCATTTATTTACCTCAAAATTATAAGTTCAAAAACATCTTTCTATAATATATTAACACACCTTTACTTAAAAGTCAATTAAAAATTGTTACTAAATAATGAACAAATATCAATTATATCCGTCAAAATACGCCTTTTTGTGAAAAATGCTTGACAAATTGTTCAAAATATAGTATAGTATTACATAGTTGCGCTGCAACGTCATAAAAGCAAAGGAGGTAAATTATGTTTGAGACTTTGAAGAAGTTCCTTATAGATGAGCTTCATGTTAACGCTGAAGACATCCGTATGGAAGCTGAATTGTCCGGTGATCTTGGTATCAATTCTCTTGAGCTCGCTGACCTTGTGTACATATGCGAAGAGAAGTTCAACATTGAGATTGATGATGAAGATCTTCACAACTTTACTACTGTTGGCGATGTAGTTCGTTATCTGGAAGATAACGCAAATTAATGATGATAATATATTTGTACAGGGGTGTCGGAAAACGACACCCCTGTAACATACCGGCTTAAAGCTTTACATAGATAAACTCCTCGCCCTCCTCGTATGCAGGAGAAGAGGCAAAGAGAGACGGATATTTATTTATAAGGAAGCTTGACTCAGTGCTGCCCTCGGCAAAGCTTTTTTTGGTAGCAAAAAACTGTATGCTTCCCTTCTGCTTCATACCTTTAAGCGTGCGGGTTATGGCAGAAAAGATTTTCCTGCCCTCCCCCTCGGCAATATCTGAACTGCTACTGCATATATTAAAGCGAGCAAGCTCAACTCCGTCTGCGCGGCAGGCGGCAATTTCATACATCAGCTCGGTAATCACACCGTCGGCTGAAAGAGACCTTATATTTATTTCCTTAAAGCTCATAATATACTCCATTCTTTTATCAACTAATATTCTATCACAAATAAAACGAATTGTAAATACTTTTTTAAGGTAAACTTTTATGACCAGATTACTTACTAAGCTTTTTATCAAGAATAACGATAATACATCCGATCCGTCGGTGAGAAAAAGCTACGGTACCCTCTCCAGCATCGTGGGTATAATCATTAATATTATACTGGCTGGAATAAAAATATTTGCGGGTATTATCTCGGGATCTGTTGCTATTATCGCCGATGCCTTCAACAACCTCTGTGACTCAGGCACATCGGTTATTACCCTTATCAGCTTCAAGCTTTCGTCAAAGCCCGCCGATAAGGAGCATCCCTTCGGTCACGCCAGAATTGAATATATAGCGTCAATGGTTGTTTCCTTTATTATTATGCTCGTCGGAGCGGAGTTGCTGCTTGATTCGGGCAAATCTCTGCTGGGCATCGGAGAAACAAAGCAGACTGAAATAACTCTCGTTACCATTATAATACTTGCCGTTTCGGTAGTAATGAAGCTGTGGCTGGGTATTTTTTACCGTAGCATAGGTAAGAAGATTGATTCTACCGTTGTTCTTGCGGCATCTACCGATTCATTCAGCGACTCCTTCTCTACCGTTGCGGTCCTTATTTCATCAATCGTGGTTATGTTCACCAAGTGGTATATACTTGACGCTATTGTCGGTATCTGTGTTTCCGTACCTATTATTATTGCGGGTCTTAAGATACTTAACGAAACAAAGGATATTCTGCTTGGCGAGGGCCCTGTTGACGAAACGGTTAATGCGATTGAGAAAATAGTTAGTGATTATCCCGATGTAGTGGGTATCCACGATCTTATGGTGCATAATTACGGCCCCGGCAAGTCGGTTGCCTCATTCCACGCCGAGGTTGACGGTAAAAAGGATATTTACTATCTTCACGATATGATTGACAACCTGGAGCGCAGGATAAACGAGGATCTTGTAATAACCTGCACTATTCATATGGATCCGATTGTGACAGATGATGAAAACATAAACGCCCTGAAGTCCTTCCTCAAGGAAACGATGACTGAAAACGGACTTGATTTTCCCGTTCACGATTTCAGAACGGTTATCGGTCAGACACATACAAATATGATCTTTGATGTGGTCGTTCCATTTGAATACCCCTTAAGCGAGGCACAGGTCAAGCAGAAAATATGCGATGCGGTACAGGCAAAACGCGAGAATGTTTATTGCGTTATCACAGTTGACCGCGGTTAACAAAAAAAGAGCGTTACAATGGTAACGCTCTTTTCTGCCTTTATTTTTCTACTCTATTCAGCATTTTTCCACTAATAAAGGAGGAGATGTTTTCGGCTATGATATTAATGCAGCGCTCTCTTGCCTCATATGAGGCCCAAGCACAGTGAGGGGTCAGAAACACGTTATCAAGCTTCTTTATGCTGCTATACGGGTGCTCCGTGCCAAAGGGCTCGGTTGAATACACGTCGCATCCGAATGCTGCTATTCTGCTCTCAAGGACTGCCCTTGCAACTGCTGACTCATCAAGTACCGCGCCTCTTGCCTCATTGACGAGAATAACGTTTTTCTTCATAAGTGCAAGCTTATTCTGATCTATGAGATTTCTCGTGCTATCGTTGAGCGGACAATGAACGGTAATTATGTCGCTCTCTCTGCAGAGAGTATCAATATCAACGCAGACCGCATCATCGCAGGGTGTACGCTTGTTCACAATAACTTTTGCGCCAAATGCCTCGGCAACCCTGCCCACAGCTCTGCCGATATTGCCGTAGCCGATTATACCCCAGGTCTTGCCCCTCAGCTCATGATAGACGGGAGTTAATTTGTTTGGGGCGTCAGAAAGACTGTATTCCCCGCTTTTAACAAAGCTGCTGTACTCATACAGATGACTGATCAGAGCCAGAACGGTTGACACGGTGAAAAGAGCTACGCTGTCGGTGGAATAGCCCGGCACATTACATACACCGATCCCCATATCGCGCGCGGTAGCAATATCAATATTATCATATCCTGTTGCAAACACACAGACAAGCTTGAGATTTTTGCTACTCTCAAGAATCTCGCGGGTTATCTTAACCTTATTAAGTATGATAACATCGGCATCAGAGGAACGGACAGCCGCCTCCGTCGGCGTGCTATGATCATAGGAGATCACCTCACCAAATCTGTCAAGTGCACCGAGGGGTGTATCAAAGCCTATTGTGGCTCTGTCAAGTATTACGATCTTCATAAAGCACCTCAATAAAAATATCATTAGTATTATACAACATTTCCCCATTTACGTCAAGAAAAAAATCCTACAATTAATTAATAAAAAAATATTTATAAAAATATATATAAAGGTATTGACAAATGAGAAAATAGATGTTATAATTGATTTACCTCTGTTGGGAGGCTTTTTTTCTGCGCTTTTTTGGGACAAGCGCAACTTCTTCTGACATTGAGGGAGGTATTCAACGGGCATAGCCCGAATTCTATTAGGAGGTGCCGAAAAAACTATGAGAGTCAAAGTTACACTCGCCTGCACTGAATGCAAGCAAAGAAATTATGACACAAAGAAAAACAAGAAGAACGATCCGGACAGACTTGAAATGAAAAAGCACTGCCGTTTCTGCCGTAAGCACACGGTGCACAAAGAAACCAAATAATTTTTGAGAGGAATAATAATGGCAGACAATAAGAACATTAACACCCCTGCTGAAGAAAATAAAAAGGCAGAGGCAAAGGCTACCAAGTCTAAGGAAAAGAAGCCCAATGTTTTTGTAACCCTTTGGAACAAGCTTGTAAAGTTCCTTAAGGACACCAAGGGTGAACTTAAAAAGGTTGTATGGACTTCTAAGTCTGAGGTTTGGAAGAGCCTTCAGCTCGTTATCTTGACCGTTGTAGGAGTAAGCATTTCTATTGCAGTTATTGACTTCGTTTCTTCTTTAGTCATCAACACTATAGCTGGTCTTATCGGCTAAGAGGTCAAGGATGAGTAATATAAACGAAAAGAACCAGGGTCCCAGATGGTATGTTGCTCACACTTACACAGGTTACGAGAACAAAGTAAAAGACAGCATTGAAAAGATTGTAGAAAACCGTGGTCTTGGCCACCTTATCTATGATACAAAGGTTCCCTCCGTCAGCGAGAAAGTCCTTGACGAGAATGGAAAGCCTGTACTTGATAAGAATGGCGAAGAGAAGATCGTGGAAACCAAGCTCTTCCCCAGCTATGTCTTTGTAAAAATGACCATGAATGACGAGTCCTGGCACGTTGTAAGAAACATCACAGGCGTCACAGGCTTTGTAGGTCCTGGGTCAGAGCCTACTCCCCTTACCGACGAAGAGGTTGAGATGTTCCAGGTAGAGATTATCTCTGACCAGTTCCAGTTCAACATCGGCGACAGAGTTAAGGTTGTTTCGGGTATCTTTGAAGGATACTCGGGTATTATCCAGGAGATCAACGAGGATAAGAAGTCTATGACAATCCTTGCATCTACTGAGAGACGCGACATTCCTATTATGGTTGAGACCAAGGATGTTGCTCTGGCAGAGTAATTCTGCCCCGCCTCGTATGAGGCATAATCGTGGGAGGGAGAAAAATACTTTAATTCTCCCGACAAAATTACCACATTTGGAGGTTTATTAATTATGGCAAAGAAAATTATGGGTTACATTAAGCTGCAGCTTCCTGCAGGCAAGGCTACTCCCCAGCCCCCCGTAGGTCCCGCACTCGGTCAGTACGGTGTATCTATCCCTAACTTCACCAAGGAGTTCAACGAAAGAACCAAGAATGATATCGGTCTTATTATCCCCGTTATCATCACTGTATACGCAGACCGTTCCTTCACATTCATCACCAAGACTCCCCCCGCAGCAGTTCTTATCAAGAAGGCTTGCGGCATTGAGACTGCATCCGCTGTTCCTAACAAGACTAAGGTTGCAACAATCTCTAAGGAGCAGGTTCGCAAGATTGCAGAAACTAAGATGCCCGACCTCAACGCTGCTTCTCTTGAGGCTGCTATGAGCATGGTGGCAGGCACCGCTCGTTCTATGGGCGTTGTTGTAGAAGAGTGATAGGAGGACAGAAGAATGGCTAAGTATGGTAAGAAGTATAATGCAAGCGCTCAGCTTGTAGATAAGTCCAAGCTTTATGATGTAAACGAGGCAATTAACCTCGTATGTCAGACTGCTAAGGCAAAGTTTGATGAGACCGTTGAGATCCACATCAGACTCGGTGTTGACTCCCGTCACGCTGACCAGCAGGTTAGAGGCGCTATCGTTCTCCCCAACGGTACCGGTAAGACTGTTAGAACTCTTGTTTTCGCTCGTGGCGACAAGGCAGAGGCTGCTCTTGCAGCCGGCGCTGATTTCGTTGGTGCTGAGGATATGGTTCAGAAGATCACTACTGAGAACTGGTTTGACTTTGATGTTGTAATCGCTTCTCCTGATATGATGGGCGTTATCGGCCGTCTTGGTAAGATCCTTGGTCCTAAGGGCCTTATGCCTAACCCCAAGGCTGGTACTGTTACTCCTGACGTTGCTAAGGCTGTTGTTGAGGCTAAGGCCGGTAAGATTGAGTACCGTCTTGACAAGACCAACACCATACACTGCCCCATCGGTAAGGCATCATTTGGTCCTGAGAAGCTCACCGAGAACTTCAACACTCTCGTTGGCGCTGTAATCAAGGCTAAGCCCGCTGCTGCTAAGGGTCAGTACATCAAGAGCTGCGTTCTGGCTACCACTATGGGCCCCGGCGTTAAGGTTAACAACGCTAAGCTTGGTAACTAATTATAAGCTAAAAAAACGGATGCAAATCGCATCCGTTTTTTCTTTGCTCTTCCCTATTAAAAAGGCTACCCGAGGGTAGCCTTTTTGTTTTTATTCATCAATGCCTGCTCCGCCGGAAAGCAGAGTTACTATGTAAGCAAAGGAAAGACTCATAGGCTTTGTTCTCCAGGTGGGAATCTTGTACTTATCTCCCTCAACAAGCCATTCACCGTTACCCTCATAATACTCTATAAAATCAGCATCGGTGGCGCTCATAAATACATAATCATTCTGAAGCAAAGACAGGTTGTCAAGGATCTCAGCAGTACTGGGATCGGTAGAATCGGGATCCTCGTTATCAAAGGAAACAAGTCCCTCGTTCATAAAGAACTGCAAGGGCGAATCCATAATAGAATCGTTGATCTCGCTTGCGATGTCTGTAATAGGTGTATCGGGAGAGAGTATGCTGAAGATACCGTCTCTGTCCTCCTCATCAACCATATCGCCAACGGTAAGAGAATCAAAGGCGTTACCGATAGAGTTCATCTTCTCATCAGCGATCTTGCTCATAAAGCCGTCAACCTCTACATCAGCCTCAAGCTCTTCGTCATATTCATACCATTTGCCATCAACCTTCTTGTATCCAAGAAGATCGCCAACGCCGGCTTCATTGATAGTATCGCCCACACCGTCCATCTTAGAGGGAGCAATTACCTTCATTACACCGGTAACCTCGGTCTCAACACCGTCAATTTTCTCATACCAAACGCCGTCTCTCTCGTAGTAACCGAGAAGCTCGCCCAGGGCAGTTTCTTCAATCTTATCGCCTACTGTATCAATATAAGAATCGGCAAGAACAGCCATAAGGCCTGTTACCTCTTCATCATATTCACCGGTAATATCATTCTGGCTATACCACTTGCCATCAATCTTTTCATATCCGAGGAGCAAGCCGAGCTCTGTCTCATTGATTGCATCTCCAACCTCGTCCATAGGATAAGGTGCAAGTGCCTTCATAAGGCCGGTAACCTTCTGCTTTTCTCCGTGCTCGTCATTCTCGTACCAGACACCGTCTTCCTCAAAGTATCCGAGAAGCTCACCGATCTTTGCAGTACTGATTTTGTCACCGATCTCATCAATCTTGCAGCCTGCAAAGACAGCCATTACACCTGTCAGACGAACCTCATTGCCCTCTTCGTCGGTCTCATACCAGATGCCGTCTCGCTCGTAGTAGCCGAGAAGCTCGCCAACCTGCACTTCATTGATCTTATCATCTATGTCATTTACTGTACATCCGGCAAATACACCCAGGAAACCTGTTACAGGCTCACCTGTAACACCGTCATACCAAACCTCTTCGCCGTTCTCGTCGGTCTCAGAATAGTAACCAAGAGCTTCGCCAATATGTAATCCGCCAATAATAGCCTGAATATCAACCTTTCCGCTGATAAAATCACCAAGACAAATAAACGCCAGAGTCTCGTTAAGACCTGTTACATACTGACCGGTTGTGGGATTGAACCAGCGAGCACCGTCCTCACCAAGCGAAGGATCGCCGGCTTCGGTAGAATCAAGCTTGTGACACTCAAAGCTCTGAATATATCCGATATACATAGTTCCTAAGAGCGCTTTTACTCCCTTTTCGCTGAACAGCGATTTAATTGGCATATTCCGCGCCTCGTCTGTCAGGAATTTCTGAGTGGCTGAAGGCAGCTTAAGACCGTACTCGCTCTGAAGATAGTTGATGGTAACATCATCGCCCATCTTATATAAGCGCTTCATCTCATCCACCATCTCAAAAGCAGTGAGATTAAGAAGGTCGGTCTTAGGATTTTCCTCCATAAACAGCTCGTCTGGAATATCCATGATCTCATGTTTTTCAAGATCTCTTACTCTGAATGTACCAAGAGCAATAGCTGCACCGCCGACAAGAATACCGCCGGCGCAGGAAAAACCAAGAGTAAATGCTAAAATTAATGATACAATGTGTGACAGTCTGAACATAGTACTTTATCCTTTCACATCTACGAATATATACATAAATATTATATCATTATTTTTATATTTTTTCAATAACAAATCAACATTTTATAAAATATTTTATGAAATGATGAAAAAATCAAAAACAAGGATATAATCTTAAGCAGAAAGAGGATGCGCCCATTTATGAACGCATCCTCCAAATAGCGATAATTAATTCTGCTCTCTCTTAGCCTCGGCAATTACCTTCTCAGCGATAGATCCGGGAACCTCATCGTATCTGATGAAATCAAAGTCAAATCTACCACGTCCCTGAGTAGCTGCACGAAGAGAAATTACATAATCGGTCATCTCAGAGAAAGGAACCTCTGCGAGAACGACCTGGGTGCCCTCCTCAGCGGGATCAATACCCATAACTCTGCCACGGCGCTTGTTGAGGTCGCCCATAACATCACCAACATAGTTATCGGGAACATAAACCTTAAGCTCGCCCACAGGCTCAAGAAGAACGGGGTTAGCCTGAGGAAGACCGTCACGGTATGCAATGTTAGCTGCAAGCTTGAAGGAAATCTCGTTAGAGTCAACATCGTGATAAGAGCCGTCGTAAAGGTTGGCTGCAAGGTGAACAACAGGATAACCTGCGAGAACACCCTTCTGCATAGCCTCTCTGAGTCCCTGCTCTACTGCGGGGAAGAAGTTCTTGGGAACCGCGCCTCCGAATACGCTCTCAGTAAATGTAAGTCCCTCTGCCTCACCGGGAGAGAATGTGATCTTAACGTGTCCGTACTGACCGGAACCACCGGACTGTTTCTTGTGCTTACCCTCAACATCAACCTTCTTTTTAATAGTCTCGCGGTAAGCGATCTTGGGCTTAGCAAGCTCTACATTTGCACCGAAGCGGTTCTTGAGCTTGGAAACAACGATATCAAGGTGAATATCACCAAGACCGGAGATAGTAAGCTGCTTGGTCTCGGAGTTATTAACATACTTAAGAGATCTGTCTTCCTCAAGGAGTCTTGCAATACCGGAGGAAATCCTGTCCTCATCACCCTTTGCCATAGGCTTGATCGCCATAGTAAGATAAGGTCTGGGATAAGAGATGGGGGCATACTTAAGATTCTCTGCACCGGTAGTGAGAGTGTCGTTAGTGTTTACCGAAGAAAGCTTTGCAACAACGCCGATGTCACCGCAAGCAAGCTCCTCAACATCAATCTGCTTTTTACCTCTGAGAAGGAATACCTTGTTGATCTTCTCATTTGCGCCTGTGGTAGTGTTCTTAAGCACCATATCCTTCTTGAGATTACCGTTCATAACCTTAAAGAAGGACATCTTACCTACGAAGGGATCTGCTACGGTTTTGAATACGAAGAGAGAGGTAACATCAGAATCGGGATCTATAGCGATCTCAGAGAGATTTCCCTCCTCATCAACAACGTGCTCAACCTTGCGGGCGGTAGGTCTGGGGAAGGACTCGGTAATGGTATCAAGGAAGGTCTTAATACCCCAGTTCTTTATAGCAGCACCGCAGAACACGGGAACGATGTCACCGGTGATAATGCCGTTGTGAATAGCCTCAAGAGCCTCTTCTCTGGAGATGGGCTCCTCGTTGAAGAACTTATCCATAAGCTCGTCGCTGGTCTGTGCAATTGCCTCAAGAAGCATTGCGTGATATTCAGCGCAAACATCTGCAAACTGTGCGGGAATGGAGCTGCGGGAGTACTCACCGGTAGCCTTCTCAAACGTATATACGCACATCTCAACCAGGTTAGCAAATCCGATTACGTTGGGGCCGTCAATGATAGGAATCTGAACGGGACAAACATTTACACCGTACTTCTCACGGATGGCGCCAAATACCTTGTGGAATCTTGCCTCACCGTCATCAAAGCGGTTGATGAAGAATGCCTTGGGAACACCTGCCTCGGAAGCAAGCTTCCAAGCAAGCTCTGTACCTACCTCAATACCTGCCTTACCGTCAACGACGATAATAGCGGCGTCAGCTGCGCGTACGCACTGTCTTGCCTCAGCCTCAAAATCAAAGAAGCCGGGAGTATCAAGAATATTGATCTTAGCACCGTTCCAAAGAAGAGGTGCGGAAGAAGCGGAAATTGAATAACCTCTCTTAATTTCCTCGGGATCGTAGTCACATATAGTGTTACCGTCGGTTACGCTACCGAGACGGTCGGTAAGTCTTGAGATATAGAGCATAGATTCAGCGAGAGATGTCTTTCCTCCACCGCTATGTCCTAAAAGTACTACGTTACGAATGCTTTTTGTATAAACCTTTTCCATAAAGAGGTTCTCCTTATAAATATATTTGCTGTAATGCGATTAAACGCCATAACACTCTTTAATTATACTATATATAAAAAAATATTTCAAGATTAGAAAATCAACTATTTGCCCTATCAATGTAGAAAAAAACGGCACAATTTTGTGCATTAATCACAAATTGTGCCGTATATTAAATAAAAAGTTCAATTATTCGTAGGTTTCCTTAGCCTTTGGAGACATATGGACAAGCACCTGATAAATATTACTTACACCGCAAAGCTCAACGCCCGCGGGAACCTTAAGTCCCTTCGTAAGATTTTTTTTCGGAAGAATTATCTTGGTAAATCCAAGACGGACAGCTTCCTTTACTCTGTAATCAATATGTGACACTGCCCTGACCTCTCCCGAGAGTCCGATCTCACCAAAGGCGATAAGACTATCGGGTATAACCTTATCGGTAATACCGCTGATAAGAGCCATTGCTATAGACAGATCTGCACTTGGCTCATTGAGCTGTATGCCGCCTGCTACATTCAGATAAACGTCATTCTCATAGAACTTAAGTCCCATTCTCTTCTCAAGAACGGCTATAAGAAGGCACATCCTGTTATAATCAAAGCCATCTGAGGTACGCTTACCGTTAGCATAAACCGACTTGGCAACCAGTGACTGAATCTCGGAAATAATCGGTCTTGTGCCCTGCATAACACATCCCGCACAGGATCCGCTGGTATTACGAGGACGTTCAGCCATAACGACCTCGCTGGGGTTTGGAATCTCAATAAGACCCTTATCGCCCATTTCAAAAACACCGATTTCATTTGTAGAGCCATAGCGGTTTTTAATTGCTCGTATAATTCTGTAAGAGTTAGTGCGCTCGCCCTCAAAATAAAGAACGGCATCAACCATATGCTCAAGGATCTTGGGGCCGGAAATACCGCCCTCTTTATTAACATGACCTACAAGAAATACGGCGGCACCTGCGTTTTTGCCGTAGTTGATAAAGGACATCGCTCCCTCACGAACCTGGGTAATGCTGCCGGGAGCCGAGGTAAATCTCATGCTTGAGAGGGTCTGAACAGAGTCAATGATGATAACATCCGGCTTCAGTCTTTCGCACTCCTCAAGAATCATATCCGTGTCGGTCTCGGTCAACAGATAAATGGAGCTTCCGTTAATACCAAGGCGCTCAGCGCGTAGCTTCAGCTGTCCCTTGGACTCCTCTCCCGAAACATAAAGCACCTTTCGGCTCTTGCCAAGCTCTGAGCAGATCTGAAGCAGGAGAGTGGACTTACCTATGCCCGGCTCGCCCGAAAGTAAAACAGCTGAGCTGTCAACAAGACCGCCGCCAAGCACTCTGTCAAGCTCACCCATACCTGTACAGGTGCGCATATACTTTGGCAGCTCAAGTTCGGAGAACTTTTCTGCTCTATTAACGGCTTCTGTATTTCTGCCGCGATTTATCATATTATTCTTGGGTTTTTCAACAACTGTTTCTTCGTCAAACGTGTCCCATGATTGGCACTCGGGACATCTGCCAAGCCACTTCGGACTTGTAGTTCCGCACTCTCTGCAAACGAAAATAACCTTAGATCCCTTCATTTTTATCTTCCTTTTTATGTAAAAATTACTTATCTGAACCTTCTATATATTCTATAATACCACAAACAATTGAAAAACTCAATTCTTTTTGATATTCTTTTTCAGAAAGTTTTTTACATTCAGCTTCATTAGTGATAAATCCACACTCAATCAGTACTGCTGTATTTGAAATATTGTCAAGAATATACATTCCCTCAGCGGGTTTGGTCTTTCTGTCATTATTCGGCTGCAATGTACCTGACACCTTAGCTTGAATTGCGTCTGCAATAGCGTGGCTGTTTTCATTTTCTTCCTGATAATATACCTGCAGACCCGAATATTTACTCATTCCAAATGAGTTCATATGTACGCTGATAAATAGTGCCTCGGGATACTTCTCTCCCACCTTACATCTGTTTTTCAGATCGGATATTTTTCTGATACCCTTGATATTTTCTTCTTCTTTATAAAGCAGACGGTCGTCTGTTCTCGTATAGACTACCACATACCCCTGTTCCTCAAAGGCTCTGCCGATCTCAAGAGCTATTTGAAGATTAAGATCCTTCTCCAGAACACCGTTTACGCCCACCGCGCCCGAATCCTCACCGCCGTGACCCGCATCAATTATTACTATCTTTTCAAAAGGAGTATTCCCGGCAGGAATTATTATATCATTGCCGTTTATTTTCATCACAACACCGATTACGGTAGCTAAAACAACAATTAAGGCAAGTGACAAGCCAATTATGCCGTGGAAAAACCTTTTATTTGTAAAATTAACAACAAAAACCTTCATACTTAACCTCCTGTTTTATTAATACTATGGGAAAGCAGTTGTGTTTATTACATTTCAAAGGGGATATACTCCCCTTTTGTGTCAAAAATTGGGTATAGCGCATATAATGTTTACAATTTGTTAATATTTTTAAAAAAATATTTTGTATAATAGATGTAGAACAAAAAGGAGGTTAGGATATGGCTACACTCACTCTCAGAAATGATAATCCCGAGTTCAGAAGCTTTCCCCGTTTTCTGCGCGACTACGCGAATTATCTCTCTGCCGTTGAAGGCAAAAGCGAAAAAACCATATGCGAATACCTCCTGGATCTGAGAACGTTCTTCAGATACTTTATAATGTACCGTGACGACCTTGATCTTCCTATGGAGGAGCTTGAGAGCATAAGCATCAGTGATCTGACCATTGAGGACGTTAAGGAGGTTGACACTCAGCTGATAGTCAACTTTATAGCATACACCCGAAATGAGCGCAAAAACAACTCCTCTACCCGTAACAGAAAGCTGAGCGCTATAAAATCATTTTTCCGTCATGTTCATAACAAAAAGCACTATATTTACAGAAATCCCGCGGCAGAAATTGACGGAATACAAAAAAGCAAGACTCTATCCAAGTATCTGACCGTTGAAGAGGCCGTAAGACTTCTTGAGGCTGTAAACTCGGATACTGAGTCAAAAACAAGGCAGAGAGACTACTCCATTATTGCCCTGTTTCTCAATACGGGAATGCGTCTTTCTGAGCTTTGCGGACTTAATCTTGAGAGCTTTGACTCCGAGTTGACCTTTGTAAAGGTGCTAGGTAAAGGAAGCAAGGAGAGAATAATCTTCCTGAATAATGCAGCGAGGGATGCGGTTATCTCATATCTCAGACAGAGGCTTGACCCCAGGTTTATCAGAACCTCAGACCACGCATTTTTCCTTAGTGCCCGTCAGACACGAATATCGCCCAAGACAGTTCAATGGATGGTCAACAAATACCTTGGTCTTGCCGGACTTGGATCAAAGGGATATTCGGTGCACAAGCTCCGTCATACCGCCGCTACCCTTATGTATCAGAGCGGCAAGGTTGATATCAGAGTTCTGAAGGACATTCTTGGTCACGAGCAGCTGAATACCACACAGATCTATACCCACCTGGTCAGCAAGAATATGGAGGAGGCAATGAACAAAAATCCGCTCTCCGACGTAATTATAAAAAGTAGCAAAAAGGACTGAATATAAGAGCAGCAGGCACCATATGCTGCTCTTTTTTACTATTTATTTAACGAAAAGTATTGACTTAATTATATTTTGGTGGTATATTATATTTGGTAAAATATAAAATATTTTCAATAATACTAATGTTTTGATTAATTAGGAAGGAGAGATTTGCTTTTGCAAATCGGGTATTCGCTTTGAACAAATACACAAAACCAACCTTCAGCAGTCTTCCTACTGCTACCCAGCTACGCGACTCACTCCGTGCCAGCGAGGGCACCGATGCGAGAGCTCAGATAGCAACCCTCTACGATCCCGACACCTTTGTTGAGATCAGCGCATATACCAAGAGAGCCTTCTCCGAGTTCCTTACCACTGAAAAGGCAGAGGAGTTTGAAGGAGTGATCTGCGGCTACGGCGCTATTGACGGTAAGCTTGTTTTTGCATTCGTTGAGGATGCATCAAGAATGGGCGGTGCTATTGACGAGCGTCACGCAAGGAAGATTTGCGACCTCTACAAAATGGCGCTTGACAACGGCGCGCCCGTAGTTGGTATCTTCAATTCCAATGGAACGGATATTTTTGAGGGTACCGCCGGTCTTGCGGCTTACGGTAGAATTATGTCGGCTGTTACAAAGGCATCCGGCGTTATTCCTCAGATCGCTTATATTGCAGGTAACTGTATAGGTACCTGCGCTGCCATCGCTTCTATGTTTGATATCGTTGTAAAAAAGGACGAGGCTGCACTTTATGTCAGCTCTCCTGCTCTTACCGGTGAGCGCGATGCTCAGAGCGCAATCGTTTCTTATCAGAGCAACGAGCAGCAGTGCCTCGCATTTATCGTAGGACTGATTTCCTTCCTCCCCTCTAACTCCTCCGTCGGAGTGCAGAGCTCGGAGATATACACCGATAATCTTAACAGAAAGCTCGGCAACCTTGATTTTGGCGGTGATGCTCTCGCTATTATCTCCAATATTGCCGATAACAGTATGTTCTTGGAGCTTAACCACGATTACGCTCCCGCGGCTACTACCGCTTTTACAACCATCGGCGGTGTCAGATGCGGCGTTGTTGCTACCTCTTATTCTGTAAACGAAGGAAGAATTGACGTATCCTGTGCAAGAAAGATATCTAAGTTTGTAACACTCTGTGATAGCTTCTCCATCCCGGTGGTAACGGTCGTAGACTCTATCGGTCTTGCTATAAACAAGAAGAATGAGGAGCTCTTTGCTCCCGAACTTGCGAAGCTTGGTATGGCTTACGCGGCATCCAGCTGTCCCAAGATCACCGTTATTCACGGTCACGCCATCGGTGCTGCATTTGTACTGCTCGGCTCCAAGTCACTTGGCGCGGATCTGGTATATGCTACCGAGAACTCCGAGATCGGTGCGCTGACTGCGGCAAGCGGAGTTGCATTTGCCTGGGATAAGTACATTACCGAGGAAAAGACCCGCGAGGAGCTTATCTCCGAGTGGAAGATGTCTGTATCCTCCCCTGTAAATGCTGCTGCAAGCGGTGAGATTGATGATATTATTTCAATTAACGAGATGAGAGCTAGAATATGCTCTGCTCTGCTTATGCTCTCTGCAAAGGGTAATGCCTCGGCTACTGCACGCCGCAAGGTTCTTCCCCTCTGATAGGAGGATATTATGTTTGGTATTGATGATTTCTCCAAGCCGATTATAGATTTTGCGAACTTTGATATTTCGCAGCTTGGAAATGCTCTTTTATTTGGATTATCTGTCCTACTGATCGGAATGGTGACCGTATTCACCGTTCTTCTGATTCTCTGGCTATGTATTTACCTTTTCAGACTATTTGCTCACGACCTGCCTGCAAAGAAAAAGGCTAAGCGAGCTACTGCCGCTCCTATCCCCGTGGTTGAAAAGGCTAAGGATGAGACAAAGACCGATGAAGGCGAGATCATTGCCGTAATTGCCGCCGCTATTGCTATGGCAGAGAGCGAGCATGAGGGTACAAGATTCAAGGTTGTATCCTTCAGAAGAGTATAAACCGAAATAAGTCACTTACGAAAGGAAACTGATATGAAAAGATATAATATAACCGTAAACGGTACTACCTATGAGGTAATTGTTGAGGAGGCAGATGGCTCTGCCGCTCGTACTCCCGTATATTCTGCACCTGTTGCAGCTACTCCTGCTCCCGCAGCTCCTAAGGCAGCTGCTGCCGGTGTCCCCGGTGGAAACAAGGTTGTCGCTCCCATGCCCGGTACTATTCTTGACGTAAAGGTCAGCGTGGGTCAGGCGGTCAAGAAGGGCGATGTTCTCTGTGTTCTTGAGGCTATGAAGATGGAAAATGATATCCCCGCTCCCTGCGATGGTGTTATTACATCTATCGCTGTTCAGAAGGGCTCTACTGTTGCTGCAAACGATGTTCTCGTTTCTCTTAATTAATCTGATAGGCCAGGTAAAATAAATGTCAGAAGCAATTATGAACTTTCTCGGCACAACGGGCATAGCCCATATGTTTTCCGCCGAGTCAGACACGGCCTGGTGGCAGTACCTGATTATGTATGTCATCATAGGCGCGCTCTTCTATCTTGCAATCGCAAAGAAGTTTGAGCCACTGCTCCTTTTGCCCATAGCCTTTGGTATGCTGCTTGCAAACCTGCCGGGCGCAGAGCTTATGCATCTTGAATATTTCTTTGATGATTATTATATTGCAGTTGAGAACGGTCAGCTGACCGGTACTCTTGCGCCTCATATGGCTAATTTCCTCGTCATGCTTGAGGATAGCGGCCTTGGTCAGATTTTTACTTTGGCCGAGGATTCTCTTACATTTAATTTAGAGAATCTCCCCGATAGCTCGGTAGCCGCCTTCAACTCTCTCTTTGATTTTTATCTCGGTGACGCAACATATGTGAGCGACGGTATGGTACATATCCGTATGTCACATATTATTAAAGAAGTAATTAACAACGGCGGTCTTGTTGATGTGCTTTACCTCGGTGTTAAGCTTGGCATCTATCCCTCGCTTATCTTTATGGGCGTGGGTGCAATGACCGACTTCTCTCCCCTTATTGCAAATCCTAAGTCTTTGCTTATGGGCGCAGGCTCTCAGCTTGGCGTTTTTGCTGCTTTCCTCTTTGCTCTTCTTATCGGCTTCAGCCCTGCTGAGGCGGGAGCAATCGGTATCATAGGCGGTGCAGACGGTCCTACGGCGATCCTCGTTACCAAGGAGCTTGCTCCTCATCTGCTCGGTGCCATCGCTATTGCGGCTTACTCGTATATGGCTCTTATTCCTATTATTCAGCCTCCATTTATGAAGCTGATGACCACCGAGAAGGAAAGAAAGATTGAGATGACAAATCTCCGCCCTGTATCCAAGACCGAGAAGATACTCTTCCCTATTCTGGTTACGGGAATTGTATGTCTTATTGTCAAAGACGCAGCTCCCCTTGTTGGCTTCCTTATGCTCGGAAACCTGCTTAATGTATCGGGAGCGACTGACAGACTGTCCAAGACCGCTCAGAACGAGCTTATTAACATAATCACAATATTCCTTGGAATATCGGTTGGTGCAACAGCCAACGCGGCGAACTTCTTAAGATGGGAAACCCTCTTTATTATCGGTCTCGGCCTTCTTGCATTCATCATCTCCACCTGCGGCGGTCTGCTTGTAGGTAAGATCATGTGCAAGGTCACCGGTGGTAAGATCAATCCCCTTATCGGTTCCGCAGGTGTTTCTGCGGTTCCTATGGCGGCAAGAGTAGCTCAGGATGTAGGTCGTCAGGCCTCTCCCTCCAACTTCCTGCTTATGCACGCTATGGGTCCCAACGTGGCAGGCGTAATTGGTTCTGCCGTTGCAGCCGGCGTATTCCTGAGCTTCTTCAGATAAGAGCTATCCCAAGAAAGGAAAAATGTAAAAATGTCTAAAGTATTAATTACAGAAACCGTACTCAGAGATGCTCACCAGTCTCTTGCGGCAACCCGTATGACCACAGCGGAGATGATCCCTGTGCTTGACGACCTTGACAGAGTTGGTTATCACTCTCTTGAGGCTTGGGGAGGCGCTACCTTTGATGCCTGTCTCCGATTCCTCAACGAGGATCCCTGGGTAAGACTCCGTACTATAAAGGACCATGTTAAAAATACCAAGCTCCAGATGCTCTTCAGAGGACAGAATATCCTGGGCTACCGTCATTACGCAGACGATGTAGTTGAGTATTTTGTACAGAAGTCCATTGCCAACGGTATTGATATTATCCGTATATTTGACGCCCTCAACGACCCCCGCAATCTTGAAACGGCTATTAAGGCTACCATCAGAGAGAAGGGTCACGTACAGGCAGCCATCTCCTATACTACCTCTCCTCACCACACCAACGAGGGCTTTGCAAGATATGCAAAGCAGCTTGAGGAAATGGGCGCAAACTCAATCTGTATCAAGGATATGTCCGGTCTGCTCAAGCCCTACGAGGCATACCAGCTGGTTAAGACCATCAAGAACAGCGTTTCCGTTCCCGTTCATCTCCATACTCACTATACCGCAGGTCTTGGCTCTATGACTCTCTTAAAGGCAATTGAGGCGGGTGTAGACTGTGTTGATACCGCTATTTCTCCTCTTGCTATGGGTACATCTCATACTCCCACAGAGTCTCTCGTTGCTACTCTCCAGGGTACCCCCTATGACACAGGACTTGATCTTTCAAAGCTGGATGCGGTTGCAAAGCACTTTAACGATATTCGCGAGAAGTACCTTACAAGCGGTCTTATTGACCCCAAGGTGCTTAAGGTTGATGTAAACGCTCTCCGTTATCAGGTTCCCGGCGGTATGCTCTCCAATCTTATCAGCCAGCTTAAGGCTGCCGGACAGAGCGATAAGCTCAACGCAGTGCTTGAAGAGGTTGCACACGTAAGAGCCGACGCAGGATTCCCTCCCCTTGTAACTCCCACATCTCAGATCGTTGGATCTCAGGCTGTTAACAATGTTCTCTTTGCAAATGAGGGCAGATACTCCAGAGTTACCAAGGAGTTTAAGGCTCTGGTCCGCGGTGAGTACGGTAAGTGTCCGGCACCCATTTCTGATGATTTCAGAAGAAAGATAATCGGCGAGGATGATGTGATTGATTACAGACCCGCTGACAAGATCGCTCCCGAGATTGACTCGCTCAGACAGAGAGTTGCTCCTTACAGCGAGCAGGATGAGGATCTTCTTTCCCTCGCTCTCTTTGAACAGGTTGCTATCAGCTTCTTTGATTGGAGAAAACAGCAGAAGTACAATCTTGATGACAAGGCGGATGCCAAGAACGGTATTCACAGTATCTGATAAATCATATTAACAAAAAACTGCCGTATAAATTACGGCAGTTTTATTTTTGTACAGAAAAGGGTAACCCGCAAGGGCTACCCTTTTTAACTTAGTTTTTCTTGTCTGCGTCATCTGTGTCTTTGTCTGAATCAGACTTTGCAGTATGATTTTTCTCAAAAATCTCCTTAAGAGCATCCTGAGTGAGCTCCTCGCCATTAGCAAGCTTCTTAGCAAGCTCCTCTCTGCGAAGACGTTCTTCCTCTTCTGCCTTACGGTTATTTTCGTGAGCAATATTGTTCTCCTCGGTGCTCTTCTGAGACTTGCGGAAGGCAATATCTTCAATAGACTCAATAGTGGGATTCTCCATCTCCATAGCTGCTCTGAACTGCTCCTCATCCATAGACTCGTTCTTAAGCAGGAACTCAGCAACGAAGTGAAGCTTATCAATATGCTTAAGCAAAATGCTCTCGCAGCGCTGATAGGACTCGGTAATAATACGTCTTACCTCCTCGTCTATAAGCGCAGCAGTCTTGCCGGAATAGCTGGGAGAGGAAGAGAAATCTCTGCCCAGGAATACCTCATCAGAATCGTGAGAGTTGCCGTAAAGCACAGGGCCGAGCAGATCGCTCATACCGTATCTGGTAACCATCTGACGCGCAATAGATGTAGCCTGCTGAATATCGCTGGATGCACCTGTTGAAATATCATCAAGTATAAGCTGCTCAGCAACGCGTCCGCCAAGAGCGCGAACGATAACATCAAGCATCTGTCCCTTTGTTTTACCAAGTCTGTCCTCAAGGGGAACGCTGACAGTAACACCGCCGGTATTACCTGCGGGAATAATGGTGATATACTTAACGGGATCGGTATTCTTACAATAATAAGAAGCAACGGCGTGACCTGCCTCGTGGTAAGCAACAAGCTTGTTATCAGCATCTGTTCTTACCTTAGTCTTTTTCTGAGGACCGAGGAGGAGCTTCATATAAGACTCCTCAATATCTACCATACCGATAAGAGCCTTGTTCTTCTTAGCTGCGCGCAGAGCAGCCTCGTTCATAAGGTTTGCAAGCTCCGCACCTGTAAAGCCGATCGTAGTCTGAGCAATCTTCTTAAGATCAACCGTCTCCTCAAGAGGCTTGTTGCGGCAATGAACCTTAAGGATCTCTTCTCTACCCTTCATATCAGGATAATTTACTGTAACCTGTCTGTCAAAACGACCGGGACGAAGGAGCGCGGGATCAAGTATGTCGGGGCGGTTTGTAGCCGCTATAACAATTACACCCGAGTTGGTGCCGAAGCCATCCATCTCAACAAGCAGCTGGTTAAGAGTCTGCTCTCTCTCATCGTGTCCACCGCCAAGACCTGCACCTCTGTGACGGCCTACTGCGTCTATCTCATCAATAAAGATGATGCTGGCGGGAGACTTACGCGCGCTGTCAAAGAGATCTCTGACACGGGAAGCACCTACGCCTACATACATCTCAACAAAATCCGAACCTGAAATTGAGAAGAAAGGAACTCCTGCCTCGCCTGCAACAGCCTTAGCAAGAAGAGTTTTACCTGTACCTGGAGGGCCTACGAGAAGAACACCACGGGGAATCCTCGCACCAAGCTTTACAAACTTCTGAGGATCCTTAAGGAACTCAACTACCTCCTCAAGCTCAGCCTTTTCCTCATCTGCGCCTGCCACATCGGTAAACTTAACAGCATTCTTGTCATCGCTGACAACCTTAGCCTTTGACTTAGCAAAGCCACCCATCTTTCCCGCGCCGCCTGCAGCAGAGGTCTGACGCATAAGGAATATGATAAGAACAAGGAAAATAACGCCTGTCAATATATAAGGAAGATATGCAAGATACCAGGGTGTCTCGGGAATAGGCTCAAAGTTATACTCCTCAAGATTGGACTGGCCGTCCGCGAGGTTTTCCTCAACTATTGATATGACCTTATAAATCTGCAGCTCATAGCTGAATGCATAGGTATATTCCTTTACCTTTGGCTTGCCCTTATTGTCAAGCTCAAAGTCATAGCTACCGTCCTCATTCACCTTCAGTACATATGCATTAAGCTTTATCGTACCGTCCTGGTTGATGGTAAAGTCACGAACAAGATCCTTTTCAAACAGATCAATAAGATCACTGTACAGGAACTTATCCTCCTCCTTTTCCTGATCAAGCAGGAAGGATGATCCGACAATAACTATACCGACTATTATTACAAAAATAATTATATTCTTAATATTTGCCTTCATTAAGTGTCTTCCACGCCTTTCTTAATGTAACCACTAATATTATTCTCAAAGACAGGAGAATTATGATTTGAACTCAGAGGCAGAATAGAGTCTGCCATCTTCAGAATCGCCCTCAGAGGTTATTCCAAGTAAAACGTAAATATCCTTTCTATTTTCTATATCAACTCCGTCATCACGAACTCCAAAGCCCGGAACCCAGACAACGCCGCTGTCATCACAGAGTATTGGAATCAGCCTCCTCTTTGACGGAGGTATTTTCCTGTCCGAGAACAGCTTTTTAAGCTTGTGAGTCATACCGCCGTAATAGACAGTATCACCGTCCTGCTTAGGTCTTAAATACAAGCTACCGTTAATTATAGCAGATGAGAGGTTAGCTTGTATAGATATTTTGTAAATATTTTTACAATTTTTATTAATTTTTTCATCCGAAAGTACAAAATGCGCGTTTAGAGGCGAAAGGTCGTTTGTACCCTTCTCAATTGCAAAGCAGTAATCAATCTTGCTTCCGACGCTTCTTGTAACGCGGCATATTCCCCTCTCACACACAAAGGTCGCGCCTATAAGCGAATAGGAAAAATTATCCTTGTTAAGCAGCCCCCGAATGTCAGATGCAATTCGGTAAGACATAGAGCCGCCTGCCCTGTCGGCCATAATAGAAAGCACGCGGGCATAGACCGCAGGATGCAAGGCAAGAAGCTCACGGTTAACAACGCTCTGATGCTCATTAATAAACTCAATCGCAAGACCGCGGATAAAATCCTCATCCGATCGCATAATATCCGCAAAGCGCGCAAGCATTCTTTCAGGATCAGAGCTTATTCTCTCAAAGGACGGAATAATATGCCCTCTTACATAGTTGCGGGAATACTCATCCGAAAGGTTTGTACTATCGGTCACATAAGGAATACCCGAGTCATTAAGAAAAGAAAGAATGTCCGATTTTGAGATATCAATAAGCGGTCTGAAAATATTATCACGCACGGGAGGAATACCGCCTGCACCGCGAGCACCGCCGCCGCGAAGAACGTTGAATACAACCGTCTCGGCAAGGTCGCTCATATTATGTGCAACTGCAATAGACGAAATGTCATTTCTGCCTTGAATTATCCTCGCAAATGTTCTATAACGAATATCTCGCGCAGCTTCCTCTATACCAAGGTGAAAGCGCTTTGCGTGAAAAGGCACATCATATTTTTCGCATACGAGCTCAACTCCGAGATCCTCACATAGCGAACGGCAGAAGGCCTCATCGGCATCCGCCTCCTTTCCCCTGATGCAATGGTTAACATGACAGGCTAGAATGGGAAAATCCAGACCAAGCCGTCTTCTGTACTCTAACAGAAAGCAAAGAAGCATAACAGAATCCGCACCGCCCGAGAGACCTACAAGAACGCCCGATCGGATCATAGGATCCATAGAATACTTGCTGACTGTGGCACAGGCTACCGAATAATGCTCCGAGCCAAGGCCGGCAAAGCTCTCCTCAATTTTAGTGAGGTCAATTTTCTTCATAATCTTCTTCCAGAGTTCTGAACTTCGTGAACTGACCGATCCAGCCCATCTTTACATTACCAACAGAGCCGTGTCTGTTCTTGGCAATGATGACCTCAGCTGTATTGGCGGCATCAGCAGACTCGGCAGTAGGCTCTGCACCGCTGATATCCTTATAATATTCATCTCTGTAGAGGAACAGAACTATATCTGCATCCTGTTCAATAGAACCAGAGTCACGAAGATCTGCAAGTGTAGGACGCTTTCCCTGTCCAGGACGGGACTCTGTACCACGGTTAAGCTGGGCACAGCAAATAAAGGGAATGCCAAAGTCCTTAGCCATGATCTTAAGGTTACGGGAGATCTCACCAACCTGCTGGGCTCTGTTGTCGCTATGAGATGTGGTCTGCATAAGACCGATATAGTCAACCACCACAAGACCCAGGTCGGGCAGTCTTCTCAGCTTGGACTTCATATCGGTTGTAGTGATAGCAGAGGTATCGTCAATATAAATATCGCATCCCGAAAGAGAGGAAATTACATCGGCAATATTATCCCAGTCCTCGTTGACAAGCTTGCCTGTACGGAGACTGTGGGAGTCAACCATTGCCTCGCTTGAGACGATACGGGTTACGAGCTGCTCTGCCGACATTTCAAGAGAGAAGATAGCAACAGCCTTATTAGTTGCCTTAGCAACATTTGTAGCTATGTTAAGAGCAAAGGAAGTCTTACCCATACCGGGACGGGCGCCGACGATAACAAGGTCGCCCTTACCCATCTGCACCAGCATTCTGTCAAGGCCTGAAAATCCGGTCTTAGCACCCGAAACCGCACCCTTGTTCTCAGCGAGAAGCTCTAAGTCTCTGTAAACATTGCGAAGCACGTCGCGGATATGTCTGAACTCCTTGGATTCATTATTATGTGAAATATCAAAAATCTTCTGCTCTGCGTTATCAATAACGGTACGAACATCAGACTCATTGTAGGCATCCTCATTGATCTCGTCGCAAACGCTGATAAGCTTGCGCAGAGTAGCCTTATCCTTAACTATTCTCGCATAGTCCATTACATTTGCCGCGGAGGGCACGGATTCAGCGAGCAAGGTAATATACTGTACTCCGCCCGCTTCGTCACGGTCGCCCATCTCAACAAGCGCATTTACGAGAGTAACAACATCAATGGTCTTGTTCTGAGTATACATTTTAAGCAGCGCGGTATATATGTGCTGATGCTCGGCAACATAAAAGTCCTCTGCGGTGATCTTGCCGCCGACCTTATCAAATGCCTCGGGGCTTACAATAATAGATCCGAGCAACGCCTGCTCTGCCTCAACAGATACAGGCACCTGTCTGATTAAGCTGCTTGAGCTATCCATAAGGTAATTTTCCTTTCAGATTACTTAATTAATCGTGTACGTAAACGACAAATTTCGCGCTGATGTCACCGAGGATCTTAAGTGTAACATCGTGCTTGCCATATGCTCTTATGCTCTCCTTAAGAACGATCTTACGCTTATCAATATCAACGCCGATCTTATTCTTAAGCTGCTCTGCAATATCCTTTGCAGTTACAGAGCCGTAGAGTCTGCCGTCTGCACCGTGGCCCATAACGATCTCAATCTCAACATTGTTGATTTTTTCGGCAAGTGCCGTCGCAGCCTTTCTGTCCTCGTTGATCTTGAACTGCTTGGCCTCCTCCTTGTTTTTAAGCTCGTTGGTAGCCTTAGCGTCTGCGGGAACAGCCTTCTTCTGAGGGAAAAGGAAGTTGCGTGCGTATCCGTCGGACACGTCAACGATCTGATCCTTTTTGCCCTGTCCCTTAACGTCACAGAGTAAAATTACTTTCATTATCTATATCTCCAATCTGTCTTTATTACGAATTAAATGGGATTGCGCTCAAGATACTCGTCAATGCTCTTCTTAAGTGTCTCAAGCACTTCATTGATAGAATCCGAAACGACCTGGGCACCGGCTACATCAAAGTGACCGCCGCCACGAAGCTTCTCAAGTATAAGCTGAACATTTACCTTACCGCCCGAGCGTCCTGAAATATGGATCTGCTCACCGATACGAACAAGTGTGAATGCTGCGGCAACACCGCGAAGGGTGAGCATCTTATCGGCTGCCTTGGAGGCAATTACACGGTAAGAATCGTCTGTATCACCCTCACAGCAAGCAAGGGCGATATGGTTCTTATACATAATAATTGATGTATGGAAGCGTGCCTCCTTGGAAAGATCCTCGGGAGCCGCCTTAAAGAGATTATATACGTCGGTGGGATTTGCACCTGCGCCACGAAGATACTGCGCCGCGCCAAAGGTACGGGTGCCTGTGTTTCTCGTAAACTGCTTTGTATCAAGAAGAATACCTGCAAGTAGTATATCCGCCTCCTGCTTCAAGAGATTCTGAGAGCTTACCGCGCTCTCAAGCATCTCGGAAACAAGCTCACAGGTAGAGGATGCAGAGGGCTCAATATAGCTGAGCTTAACCGCATCGGTGGGCTGATCATTCTTACGGTGGTGGTCTATAATAACGATATTTGCTGACTTGGAAGCAATGTCCGAGAACTGCGATCTGGGAATACCGTTGTGGTCAACGAGGACAACGAGAGTATCGGGGCCTATAAGGTCAAGGCCTGCAGCGTTATCCACGAACACCTGAGAATAAAGCTCTGTCTTCTGCATCATATCAATACAGGGACGAAGGTTTTTATCTGTAAGATCAACGGCAATATTCGCCTTGATACCGCAGAGCATGGCAAGTCTTGCAACACCGACGCAAGCACCGATGGAGTCAAAGTCACCGTACTTATGACCCATTACAATTACGTTGTCAGATCTGGACATAAGGGCGGTAAGCTGATTTGCAAATGCACGGGAGCGAACGTTGGATCTCTTGTAAACCGTCTTGGTCCGGCCGCCAAAGTATACAGTCTCGTTCTCAGACTTATATACTGCCTGGTCACCGCCTCGCTGAAGAGCGAGGTCAATAGCGTCTCTCGCATCCTGCTCGCGCTCGTGGAGTGTACCCTTTCTGCGAGATACACCGATAGAAACGGTAATTGAAACACCGTCGCCGACTCTGGCATCACGAATACTGTCAAGTATATCAAATCTGTTTGCAATGCACTCGTCAAGGTAGGATGAGTCAAAGAACATAATATACTTATCGTTATCGTAGGACTTGATGACACCGTTCATAGATGCAGCCCAAGCCTTAAGCTTGTCCTCTATGCTGACTACCGCATCAGAAAGCTTCTCGTGAACGTATTGAAGAACATCCTCAACGTTATCAATAGCTATATATGCAACGGCTACGCGCTCGTCGTTATACTTCTTTTCAAGCAGGCTGAGAGAGGTTACATCTCCAAGCATAGCAAGGTAAAGACCGTTGTTTTTCTTGGAAACAACAAATCCCTCTACACTGTATGTTTTGCCGTCAAGCTGAGTACGGCACTCGCCCTCCTCAAGATCCTCGGCATTTATGGAAAGCAGATCGGAGATCTTCTCGCCGATATAGTTGGTATAAGTACCCATGGCACTTCTCATAGCATCGTTGTACCAAAGGATCGTACCGTGAAAATCAAAGATGATTATGGGAGACTTCGCGTTTTTGAAAACGATACTGCTCTCCTCTGCGAGAAGACCGTGAATGCTCTTTGTGGGATGCATCCTGGACTTTGCTATTCTGCGGATGCTGATAAATGCAACAGCACCTAAATAAAGCAGACCGAAGATCAAAGCAACAAATATAGGAGCAACCTCGGGAAGAAACTCGCAGAATACTGCCACCAGAGCAATAGCGAGAACGCCGAGAGCCGCATAGAGTATCATATCCTGTCTTGAGGCATAGGGTACATGTAGGTTCTGATTATCCTTTTCGTTTTTCATAAGCGGATTTCCTTTCTTATGATATGATAAGTCGTTTAGACGAACATTTTAATTAGTTGAAATGTCGGTGTGTTCCTTACGGTTGTTTCTTATGGTAAACATCACACCAAGTATAGCAAGCAGCTGAATTGCAAAAGACGACAGCAAAATCGCAAGTGCAACAACAGTAAAGATCGCCCTGCCCCGACTCATACGACCCGAGAGGAGCGCAACAACAAAATTGAAGCCCACATATGCGAAAACTGCCACAAAAATCATATAGAGATTAAGAACAGAAACCGCAAAAACACTGTCAGGCTTGTAAACAAACATAGATGCGATCGCAAGAACAAGATACGCATATGCAAAAATGTTAGTAGTTTCAAATCTCCATTCAATTATGGGCTGCTCGTTATCTGCAACCTTTCTGACGATAAATCTGAAAAGCTTCATACTTAGTCCCACAACGGCAAAGGCTCCTATGAGAAAATAGGAAATCAAAAGACTTACCTGAAGATCAAATATAGAGGTCATAAGCTCTACATCAACACCGAGATCAGGGGTCTGCTCAGTAGCCTTGATAACCGCCTGGCGAAGCGAATCGTGCAGATCAAGATAAAAGGTCTTAGCCGCCTCAAGCGTCCACTCTCCTGTATGCATCATAGCAAGAAGCACACAAGCTCCCACACTGAACAGAGCAAAGATTACTGTCATAAGATAGGAGGTATCAGCCTTGCTCTGACCGTGCAAAAAAGCATATGCGGTGATCGCTGAAAGAATGATGGCACAGGGCGCAAAGAGCGTTGCACAGTAGCCAAGGAGAATGACTGCTATGTTAATGCCGAGAAGTATGGCAGATACTATTAAGGAAAATGTCCTCTTGGAATCAGTGTCAAATAAATATAGAGCGGCGAGAGGCGCAACAGTAAGAGGAAGAAGCATCTCACCGAAAACACAGGAGACAACACCGCAAGCAACAGAGATAAGCGAAAGGACGATGAGCGCTTTATTTCTGCTAAATAAGGTTTTAATGTCGGTTTTCATTATTACTCCACGCAAAATATTTCATTATATTATACCATATTATATTTACTTTGTAAAGATTTTTTTATTATTTTGTTTTGAAATAATATTAATAATAGCTCATTTAGTGATTTTTTTCATTTTTGTATTGCAAAAGAAGCTTAAATGTAGTACAATGTATTTGTATAATTATACCCTGATGAAAGGAGATGGAATATATGGCTCATCTGACTGCATCAACACCGATAACTCAGCTGAACGGGGTTGGTAAAGTTCGCGCTGCCCAGCTTGCAAGGCTTGGTATTGAAACCGTTGGCGATCTGATTTATTACTTCCCTCGCGCTTATGAAAAGCGTGGAGACATCCGTCTTCTTTCGGAGCTTGATCCCGAACGGCCATGCGCCTTCCTTTTGACGGTGTCAACAGAGGTCAAGAGCGCAAATATAAAGCGGGGTCTGACGCTCTCAAAGTTCCGCGCCTTTGACGATAGCGGATCTGTAGAGATAACCTTCTTTAACAGTCCGTATATAAAGGATGTTTTTCACATCGGATCAACCTTCCGTTTCTGGGGCAAAGCGACTGTTACTAAGAACAGGATCCAGCTCACAAACCCCAAATATGAGCCCTATGTTGAGGGGCTGCCGATGGCTGACTTTGTACCCATCTACCCTCTCACCGACGGCATCTCATCAAAGCAGATTGACAAGCTTATAAAATCGGCGATAAATGACATTCTGCCCGAGATTATTGACCCAATTCCTGATAATATCAGACTTGATAACTCTCTTCCGACTCTTACATTTGCGCTTAAAAACGCACACTTTCCCGAGAGCGATTCCGCGCTCATCAAGGCTCAGAGACGACTTGCCTTTGATGAGATGCTTTACTTTGGAATAGGTATTTCCCTTTCTGCCTCACAGAGAACGAGAGGCGATGGAATTAAGTTCTCTCCCTGCTCCCTGAAGCCGCTAACAGACCTTTTGCCCTATGAGCTGACAAACTCTCAGAAGCAGGCTATCAACGATGTCTACCGCGATTGTGTATTGGGTAAGGATGGCAATGTAACACCTATGGCAAGGATAATAGTAGGTGATGTTGGTTGCGGCAAAACCGTCTGTGCGACTGCTGCGGCATATATTACTGCAAAATCAAAGTATCAAACAGCACTTATGGTCCCCACCGAGATACTGGCAAGGCAGCATTATGCAGAGCTTTCTTCCCTACTTTCCAAGCTCGGTATCAAGGTTGAGCTATTGCTCGGATCAACAAGCCTCAAGGAAAAACGGCGCATAAAAGCGGCGCTCTCTGTCGGAGAAATTGATGTTATTGTAGGCACACACGCCCTGATAACCGATGATGTTGATTTTGCAAGGCTTGGACTGGTAATTACAGACGAGCAGCATCGCTTTGGCGTTGGACAAAGAGCAAAGCTTAAGGAAAAAGCCGAAAGCGCCCACCTTCTTGTAATGAGTGCAACACCTATCCCGAGAACGCTGGCGCTGACGATGTACGGCGATCTTGATATTTCCCGTATTACCGAAATGCCCAAGGGCAGACAGAGGGTAGATACCTTTGTTGTTAACGAGGGATACCGATACAGACTTAATGATTTCGTCAGGAAGCAGGTTGCTCTCGGGGGACAGTGCTATGTGGTTTGTCCCGCTATTGAGCAAAACGATGAGGATGCCTTTGTGGTTGATTACTCTACCGGTGAGGTTATCAACGAGAGAACACTTAATCTTAAGAGCGCGATTGAGCACGCAGGCGAGCTAAGGGCCGCCCTACCCGATATTTCCGTTGAGGTTCTGCACGGCAGAATGAAATCCTCGGAAAAGGATGAGATAATGTCCCGCTTCTCCACGGGAGAAGTCAAGGTGCTGGTTTCAACAACGGTTATTGAGGTTGGAGTTAATGTACCCAACGCCTGTCTTATGATAATTGAAAATGCCGAGCGATTCGGTCTGTCTCAATTACATCAGCTCAGAGGACGGGTTGGACGAGGTACAAGAAAATCCTATTGCGTACTTGTCTCGGACATCAGCTCTCAGAAATCAAAGGAAAGGCTTGAGGTTATGCGAACAACCTACGACGGATTTGAAATAGCTGAAAAGGATCTTGTGCTTCGTGGGCCCGGCGATTTCTTTTCTTCAGTTTCTGATAATAATTTAAGGCAGAGCGGTGGTTTTGAGTTCAAATACGCATCAATGTGCGATAGCACAGAGCTGCTGTCACGCGCCTTTGCCGTAGCAAAATCCATTGTTTTAGCTGATCCGACGCTTGAGATGGAACAGCATAAAGAAATAAAAAAAGAAACCGACAGGCGAATCAAGGTTTCTGAATCTACTATATCATAAATGCAATAGAAAGGCATTATTATTATGGCATTAAAACCTCTCGCCGACAGAATGAGACCGGCTAACTTTGATCAAATAGCAGGACAGAACCATCTTGTCGGAAAATCGGGTATTCTCCGCCGTCTTACCGACAACAACAGAATACCGAATATGATCTTTTACGGCCCTCCCGGAACAGGAAAAACCACTGTTGCAAATATAATTGCCGAGATGTCGGGAATGCAGCTTTACAGGCTCAATGCAACCACCGCCTCTCTTTCGGATGTCAAGGACGTTATTTCATCAACGGATAATATTTTCAGCGAAAACGGTACCCTTCTCTATCTTGATGAGATCCAGTACTTCAATAAAAAGCAGCAACAGTCATTGCTGGAGTTTATGGAGAACGGAAGGATCACTCTGATTGCATCCACCACCGAAAATCCTTATTATTACGTTTATAATGCACTGCTATCAAGATCCTCTGTATTTGAGTTCAAGTCTGTAACTCCCGAGGATTGTATTCCCTCGCTATACAGAGCAATTGATATACTCAATAGTGATTTCGGTACAGCAAAGACTGCCGAGAGATCTGTTCTTCTTTCTATTGCACGCGCGTGTGCGGGAGATGTGAGAATGAGCATCGGTGTTCTTGAAAACGCTTTTTATATTTCTGACGGAGAGATCACCGCTGAGGCTGTTACCGCCCTGCTCCCCTCGGTCGTAGGTCATTATGACAAAAACGGCGATGTGCACTACGATCTTCTTTCCTGTTTGCAAAAATCTATCCGCGGCTCCGATCCGGATGCTGCCGTCTTCTATCTCGCTAAGATACTTGCATCCGGCGATCTGCTTTCCGCCTGCAGAAGAATACTTGTTATAGCAAACGAGGATATAGGCTGCGCATATCCCCAGGCAGCATCTCTCGCTTATGCCTGTACCGAGAGCGCGAGAGCCCTTGGTCTGCCCGAGGCGGCCATTCCGCTGGCAAATATAGTTGTAATGCTTGCGACCGCGCCCAAATCAAACACCTCCTATGTTGCATATCATAAAGCGTGTGAGGATATTGCTAAGGGTCTTGGACAGACTATTCCAAAGCATCTTCAAAGCCCCAATTTTGAAGGATATGTATATCCTCATGACTATGAAAATGACTATGTTACACAGGACTATCTGCCCCGTGATCTGATCGGCAAGCATTACTACGAGTTTGGCACAAATAAGACCGAGGGGGCGGCCAAGGCATATCACGACTTTATTATAGCTAACTGCAAGAACAAACGCAAAAATTGACCAGTTGTCCGTTAAGTCAATAAAACTTGACAAAGCTCTCTGTTTTTGCTATAATAAAACAAATTATGTATATTAAGTCAATTCCTCGGAGGAATATTTTCTATGATATACCACTTTATTCTTAATCCCAAATCAGGCAGAAGCCCGCAACAAAAAAGAATGGAACAGGAGATCGTTGATGCCTGTGCAAAAAGGCAGCTCAGCTATCACATATACTACACCACATACCGCAAAAACGCCATTACATATGTCAGGAATATGATCAAGGAATATCCTGATGAGCGTCAGAGATTTATCTGCGTAGGCGGAGACGGTACAATCAACGAGATAGCCAACTCTGCTCCCGCCAACCCAAACATTGAGTTTGGAGTTATTCCTAACGGTTCTGGCAATGATTTTGTAAGAAACTTTACCCACAAGAGACGCTTCTCTGAGATAGATTCCCAGATTGACGGAGATGTCCATTCCTTTGATCTTATCAAATGCAATGACGATTACTGCGTTAATATGATCAACATCGGATTTGACTGCTCTGTTGTTATTGAGGCAGACAAGTTCCGCAAGTTTAAGTTCATTTCTCCCGGTATTTCATATATTTTAGGCGTTGTAGTCGGCTTCTTCTTCAAGAAGTTCGGTACCAGGATGCGTATTATATTTGATGACGGCGAAATCATTGATAAGAATGTCACTCTGACTGCCATCGGCAACGGTAAGTTCTGCGGCGGCGGCTTTAAGTCTGCTCCCCTCGCCGATCTTAACGACGGTCTGCTTGATGTTTGCATAATTGACAAGGTATCCCGTCTCAGCTTCATCCAGCTGATCGGTTGCTACAAGGATGGCACCTTCCTTAACAACAAAAAGGCACTTAAAATCATCAGATACAGACAAACAGATCATTTCAGAATGGAGTTTGAGGGACCTCAGCCCATCTGTATTGACGGTGAGGTCAGCAACGCAAAATCGGTAGACTTTACAGTAATTCCCGGCGCGTTCAACTTTGTTATTCCCAAGGGATCTGATCTGCGTTTCCCTAAAAAATAAATATTACGGAACTGACTAATGAATATATTTGAGAAAAGGCCGCTTTGCCTGCTGCTTTGCATTGGGCTTTGCGGCTTTTTGTTTTTCACCTTAGACAACTTAATACTAAGGATAGCAATATTGGCTGTCGCGCTTATTCTTTTTGTCTTGTCTTTCTTGATCAAGGCGGACAAGGGTAAGAGACTGCTCACAAGGCTTGCCGCTGTCTTAATAGTTGTTGGAGCCCTTTTCTCCTTCCTGTATTTTGAGCTGTATTTCAAGGCATATAATGTATATAGCGAAGAGGTAGAGATAATCGGTACTGTTGAATCTGTATCCGAATCCTCATCCTATACAAACAGGCTGGTTATTAACGCTGAGAGTATAGAAGGCACACCATCCGCCTACCGTTTTTATGCCTATCCGACCAAGAACGAAGCCAAAGGGATAATTGAAGGCACACGCATTTCCTTTAAGGCAAGTATAGGCGGTTTTTCTGCCGAAAGTTATATCTACAATATTGCAAAAGGCATTAACGGATATGCCAACGATGTGACAGACCTCAGAATACTTGAGTACACCGACGGCGGACTAAAAGTGCTTTTTAACCGCACAAGAGAATATCTTACAAGATATATAATTACTTTGTCCGACGGTAAATCCGGCGCGATCCTTTCTGCTCTGCTGCTTGGCGAGAGAGATTATCTACCCGATCAGCTAAGGCTTGACTTTAAGCGTATAGGCATTTCACACATTCTCGCTCTGAGCGGTATGCATCTTGCCATTCTATCTCTTGGAATCAATAAGCTGCTTAGCCTTTTCAGGATCAAGAAAAAGACGAGAATTGCAGTTACGGCGCTGTTTGTGCTATTATATATGGCATTAACAGGATTTTCCGTATCGGTAGTTCGCGCGGGAATAATGCTTATTCTATCCTCCATACTTTTCCTGCTGTCGCGCACCAAGGATTCTCTCACATCTCTTTCTGTCGCAGTGCTGATAATCTGTCTTTTCACGCCATATGCAATTATGGACGTCTCTCTATGGTTATCTGCGCTGGCAACCTTCGGCATTATTGCATTCAGCGAGTATGCCGCAACTCTTAAGCCGGTTAAAACAACAAAGGAGAAAATACTGAGATACCTGGAGCTTTCCCTTCTCGCATCGGTTTTTGCAATCAGCGCAACAATAGCCATTTCAACCGTTTGCTTCGGAGGCTTTTCTATTCTCGCGCCCATAACCACAATTATTTTTTCCTTCCTTGCAGAGATCATTATGTATCTCGGTTGTACCACTATGATAATAGGCTGGCTTATCCCGCTTGGATGGCTGCTTAGTCCTCTGTGCGGTCTTATGACCTGGCTTGCCGGTGCCTTTTCTTCAATTGAGTTTGCATATGTTTCCTCTTATTTTGATATTGCAATCATTGCTATCCTAATCTATACGGTGGCCTTCATTCTTTTCCTTGTTCTCAAGCTGAAGAATCCCAATCGTGCATTAAAGCTGCTATTGGTTTTATACGCGGTAATCAACATAATTCCCACCGTCAGCACAGCTACTGAAAGCAACCGCGAATCTGTCATATACCAATCCGACACTCGCTGCGATTTGATGCTTGTACGTTCGGAAAACGAGGTCTGCCTCATTAATTCTGCCCAATATAGCAAAAATCTTGTTTATACTGCTCTTGATTTGCTTGAAGAGGCAAAGGTTACTACGCTTGATAAATACTACCTTACCCACTACTCATGGAGTATTGATGACGATGTAGAGACTCTCTTATACAACATCTCTGTGGATAAGATCTATTTGCCTGCACCGAGAAACGAGGATGAGGAAACAATACTAAAGCTGGTAAGAAAAACGGTTAGTGACCATCGCACTGAAGTAGTTGTATTTCGTGAGTACGAGACGGTTAATGTAGGTGACTATACCATAAATCTGCTTCACTCTGAACCATACGGCAACAGCTCAATGAACGCCTTTTGTGTTGCTCGCGGTGATGAAGTATATACATATATTTCATCCGGTCTTTTAAGCGGAAGCACAAAGGACAAGTTCCTTACCTATATATCAATGAGCGATCATATAATTCTCGGTGAACACGGACGGAAATATAAGGACCGCGTTTATCTTACCGAGTGCTATGAGGATCTTGATAGTCTGATCATAAACAGCTCTAACGTATTCTTGGTACAGGAAAATCTTCAGTACTTCTATGACAGAGGGTGCAATATCCAATCGCATCCGACCGATTTTGTTTATCTGAAATAAAAAAACAGCCGATTTTCGGCTGTTTTTTTCTATTGATCAGACGTTGAAGAGGAACTCAACAACATCTCCGTCCTTCATAACATATTCTTTACCCTCGCTGCGAAGAAGGCCCTTTTCCTTAACCTTATTTCTGTCGCCCTCGCGATCAAGATCCTCAAAGGCAACAACCTCGGCACGAATAAAGCCGCGCTCAAAATCGCTGTGGATTTTACCTGCTGCGCCGGGAGCCTTGGTGCCATTTTTGATTGTCCAGGCACGAACCTCCTTGGGTCCTGCGGTAAGGAATGAAATAAGGCCAAGCAGACTGTAGCTTGATTTAATAAGCTTATCAAGACCGCTCTCCTCTATACCGAGGTCGGCAAGGAACATCTCCTTTTCCTCCCCGTCAAGAGCGGCAAGCTCTGCCTCTATCTGCGCGCTGACAGCGATGATCTCACTGCCCTCGCTCTCGGCGTGTGCCTTAAGAGCCTTATAATGATCATTTTCCTCGTATTCGCCTGCAACCTCGCTCTCGGAGATATTGGCAACATATATAATAGGCTTGAGAGTGAGAAGACGAGACTCCTCAATCCATGCGTGGTCCTCATCGGTAAGCTCAACCGTTCTGGCACATTTACCAGCCTCAAGAGCGGTCTTAACGCGCTGAAGAACATCAAGCTTTTCAAGCAGCTTCTTATCAGCTCTAGCCGCCTTAGTCGTTCTGTCAATAGCTCTCTCCACTATTTCAAGATCGGAGAGAATAAGCTCAAGATTAATAGTCTCTACATCGCGGATAGGATCAACTGTGCCGTCTACATGAACTATATCGCCGTTCTCAAAGCAACGGACAACGTGCACCACAGCATCAACCTCTCTGATGTTACCGAGGAACTTATTACCAAGGCCCTCGCCGCGAGATGCTCCCTTAACAAGCCCTGCAATATCTACGAACTCTATAATAGCAGGAGTATATTTATCGGGGTTATACATCTGGCTGAGTCTGTCAAGTCGCTTATCAGGAACCGCAACCACACCAACGTTAGGGTCAATGGTGCAGAAGGGATAGTTTGCAGATTCAGCTCCTGCATTAGTTAATGCATTAAAAAGAGTGCTCTTTCCTACATTAGGAAGACCAACGATACCAAGTTTCATATTTTTACTTCCTTAAATACATAATAATCACATAGATTATACTATAAACTTCCCCATTTTGCAAGTCTTTTGTAAAAAAAGGTAATAATAAATAAATTAAAATATTTCAAAGAAAATTAATAAAAAGTTCTTGAT